>JAUNJL010000125.1 GCA_030533315.1 Eubacteriales bacterium | reverse complement strand
GTTGCCGAATCCACGCCTGCACCGGAGACGGAGGAGGAGCCAGCTGCCGAGCCCACGTCTGCGCCGGAGACGGAGGAGGAGTCAGAGGAAGGTCTGATAGATCGGGTCATGGACTTTGTGAAAGAAAACATCATCATCTGTGTCGCCACAGGCTTTGTTCTGGTCGCATTGATCATCATTTTGGTGATGGTGGTGAGGAAAAAGAAGGGAGCAGGTTCCTCTGATATCGTGGAGCCCTTGGGGAACGGAGATCCGCTTACCGAAAATGGCATAGATAAGACCCTGGGTGATCCCACTTATTCTGATGAGGCCACCATCGGGGCTTATGACAATGATGATGAGGAGACTGTGGACGGAAGTCAGGAGCGTGGACTCAGACTTCAATTTGAGATCACCTTTGGCGGCAGGAAGGAGACGGTGGAGAGGATCCTGGGCGAGGAGCTGGTCCTTGGCCGGGGAAATGAGTGCGACGTGGACGTAGTCCTCTCATCGACCGCCGAGGAACGGAAACAAACCTCCAGAAAACATGCCGTGATCCTGAACCGCCCGGACGGCCTGTATATCAAAGACACCTCCAGAAACAAAACATATCTGAATGGGGTGGAGGTTGCGGAGGAAAGCGCCCTGCGGGACGAGGATATACTCCAGCTTGGCAAGGCTTCTGTAAAGGTGAGGATCTTAGGCGAATAACCCGGTGCGGCGTTTGCCAGAGGAAGGAATCGTGGGATGAAAAAAAATGTTCAGAAATTGTTGTTAGGGCTGCTCTGCCTGATCCTTCTGCCTATGGATCTGGTTTACGGGAGCGCCGCAGCCAACCTTGGCATACAGAACGATCGAGTGATCTTTCGGGTGGGCATGGAATTTCCGTTGACCTCAGACAAATATCAAATGCTTTTGTTTGCGAAGACAGAGTGGGACGGGGAGGACGTGTGGGTCTGTATTTTTCAGGAGCAGTACGGCGCCGAAGACCTGGCAAACGAGTATCAGGGGAAAAACGGGCAGATCCAGAATGTTCCCATGGCTGGGAGCATTGCCCTCAAATTGTTTGGAAAGGACGGAGGAAGGTGGGAGGAAAGTCTAGGCCTCTGCAAAAGCAGGCTGAATTTTTCGGATGTCACTTATGAGGTCCAGGTGGCCGGCTGCCCGGATAGGAAGGATGAATGGGCACCGAAGGAGGGGGATCAAGAGGAATTTACCCTGGAACTGAAGGAAAAAGGCGGGGAAGGAGAGCTTTACATACGTATGGAGGAGGATCAGACGATCCTGCCTCTGGATCTGGCCCAGGAGCTGTATGACCTTGAGGCTGACCTGCGGCAGAAGGAGGGAAAGGTCGTCCTTCGCTGCGGGAAGGAGCTTTTTTCGGAGGTGCCGGTGCTGTTTTCCAGCAGGGAAAAAAACTCATCAGGGATTTTTCTGCAGGAATGTGAGACGCAGAGTGTGCAGGGAGAGGACGCTGTCTCTCAAGACATAGAGAAGGCTTCTGAGCCGACGAGGGCTGGGAGGGGGGATTTTGTGGGCGAGACGGATTCAGCCGGGGCGCCTGGGGCGGCCCCGACCGCCGGAGCGCTTAGAGCCACGCCGGCGATGACGCCTGGGGCGGTGCCCACGGCCGCACCTACGGTGGTGCCCACGGCCACACCCACCGCCGCGCCTACGGTGACGCCGACTGTCACGCCCACGGCGGTGCCTACGGCCACTCCCACCGCTACACCCACCGTCGCACCAACTGCCACGTCTGCTGCGGCCCCCACTGCCGCGGCCCCGCCGGCCGCCGTACCGGCTGTGACGCCCACCCCGCTGGCTGAGGCAGAAGGAAGTCCTTCTCCCACAGTGACTGAAAAGCCGGGCAGGGAAGAGGGGGAGAGTGGGGCACCGTCTCTGGCGCCGACTGTTACGCCGTCTCCAGCCCTGTCACCTGCGGTGACGCCTACGCCGGAGCCCATCCAGCTCCCCTTGCCGGGAGAGGGAGGGGAAGAGCCCCAGGATCAGCACCTGCTCTTTCTTTTCCAGGGCAGAGACGGCTATGGTATGCTGCTGCTGATCATGGTGCTGCTGCTGGTATGGATCCTTCTTTGGCTTCTGGACCGCCTGTGGGGAACGGGCGGAAGGAAGAATGCAGGGAAGCCGGCCTCCTATGACGAGGAGGAGACGGTAGATCCCCGAAAGGGGGAGACGGACCAGAAGGAGAGGATCCGGGTGGAGGCGGCGGCAGCCAACAACAAGGGAAGGGTCCGGGGAAACAACGAGGACAATTTTTATCTGAACGGATCCCTGATGCCCCGGGAAAAAATGGATGAAGGGGCCTTCCTGAACAAAGGCTGCCAGGAAAAGGTTCAGCTTTATGCGGTGTGTGATGGAATGGGAGGCTCGGATTCTGGTGAGGAGGCTTCCTACGAGGCGGTTCGGAGCCTGGCGTCCATCAGACAGAGACAGGAGCTTTTGGAAAACCAAAAGGAGCTGACGGCTCTGCTGAGAAAAATATCAGACAGCATTTATAGGGCGGCGGTTCAAAGGAGCCAAAAATCAGGCACGACCATTGCTCTGGTGCTTCTGAATGATGGAAGGGTGACCTTCGTCAATGTGGGGGACAGCAGGATCTACCGTCTGCGCAGGGGGGAGCTGCGCCAGATATCTCTTGACCATTCCAAGGTACAGAGGATGATCTCCATGGGAATCCTGACGCCGGAGCAGGCGAAGAAGGATCCAAGCCGCCATGTGATCACCCAGTATCTTGGGATGCCGCCGGAGGTGAAGATCGCTCCTCACATTGTTTCAGAGGAAAAATTGCTGAAAAACGACGTTTACCTTTTGTGCAGTGATGGGTTGACGGATATGGTGGAGGATCCCCAGATAGAAGCTATTTTAAGAGAGAAGGAGCGGCCCCAGGATGCCGCTGCGGAGCTTTTGAGAACGGCTCTGCTTCACGGGGGGCGGGATAATGTGACTGTCATGGTGCTCCGGATACAAAAGGAAGCGGTGGGAAAAAAGAAGCCTGCCGGGAAGAGACCGGCTGTGATCGGAAAGCTGCTGATGGGGGCAATGCTTTTGACAGGAGGGATGCTCCTGGCTGCGGCCGCAGATCTGATCTATTATCTGATCTGAGGGCCCATGAGCCGGAGGAACCGCTCATGGCTGAGGGATCGTAAAGTGGTGACAGGGAAATGATGGACGAAAGATTAAAAAAATATGAGCCTTTCTTTGGAAAGTGGAAGGTGAGCAGGGAGCTGGGAAGAGGCGCCTTTGGCCAGGTGTACGAAATATATTGGGAGGATGATCTGGGGAGCCGCTCCAGATCTGCCTTGAAGGTGATCCATATCCCCACGGATGAGGCTCTTCGTATACAGATGGAAGAGCAGCCCAGCGTGGAGGCGGTGAGGAATTATTTTCTGAAACAGGTGGAAAAAATCAAGGATGAGATCAGGATCCTTCAGAGGTGCAAGGGGCACAGCAACATTGTCAGCTATGAAGACCATATGATCAAGGAAAGCAGCGATGGGATCGGATGGGATATCCTGATCCGTATGGAGCTTTTGTATCCTCTGAATCCGTATTTTGCAAGGAAGGAAGCAACACAGTATGATATCATACGGATGTGGCTGGATATTTCCAACGCCCTGATTTACTGTGAGGAGCAGAACATCATCCACAGGGACATTAAACCGGCGAATATCCTTCTCTCTTCAGGCGGACGCTACAAGCTCTCCGATTTTGGAGTTGCAAGGAAGAGTATGCAGGCCACAGACGCATCCACCCGGGTAGGAACCGAGCGCTACATGGCTCCGGAGGTTTTCCGAAACCAGAAATATGACAAGCGGGCTGACTATTATTCCCTGGGCTGCGTGATATATTATTTTCTCAATAAGAAAAGGCATGTGTTTCTGCCGCCTTATCCACAGGAGGTGGATGCGGAGGACAATGAGAGGGCGGAGCGGAGACGTATCAGCGGTGAACGGATCCCTGGCATCAAGGGCGTGTCCAAGGAGATCAATGACATTTTGATAAAATCCATGGCTTACCGCCCTGCTAACCGTTATAAAAGCGCAAGGGATCTGTACAAGGCCATCCGGAACCTTCTGGAAAAGCAGGGGGATGAGCTGAAGCAGCGTTATTTAAACGAAGATATGTCAGGGTCTTTTTCCACGTTGAGCTTAGGCTCCACAAAAGGCGGGGAAAAGAACTACAGAGCCTCGCTGGCGGCTGTTTTGGCAGGTGTTTTTCTGACCGCCGGTATCGGGGGGATCATTTTCGGGGTGGTCTCCAAGCGGAACCAAAAGCTGACCCTGGTGATGGACTCCAAGGTCAACGACCAGGGAGTTTTACAGGCGCAGGGGACGGAGCTATGTCTGAGAGGGCGCTCAAGGACGGACAGCAGGCTGGTCCTGCACGTCAATATGCGGGAGGAGACCATCCTGTCTGACGGGTCGTGGGAATACAGGCTTCCCCTGGACGCCTTGGAGGATCAGGCAGATAACAAGATTTACATAAGCTATGAGGATGGTTCGGAAACGAGCGAGAGCCTGGAGTTTTATGCAGATCTTTCCGGCGGTGCTCCACAGCCCCAGACGGAGCCGGCTCCAGAAGAAGAAACCCAGCCAGAGCCTACGGGAGCACAGGCAGCGGAGCCCACACCCACGCCCGCACCCACGCCCACGCCGGAACCCACGGCGACGCCCACGCCGGAGCCAA
>JAUNJL010000124.1 GCA_030533315.1 Eubacteriales bacterium | reverse complement strand
GAGGAAACACCGTGGTGTTTAATCCTCATCCGGCAGCCATCAAGACCTCCATCTATGCGATCAATCTGCTGAACGAGGCTTCCCTGGAGGCCGGCGGTCCGGACAACATCGCGGTGACGGTGGAAAAACCGACCTTAGAGACAAGCGACATCATGATGAAGCATAAGGATATTCCTCTCATCACCGCTACAGGAGGCCCGGGCGTAGTGACCGCTGTGCTCTCCTCCGGAAAAAGAGGGATCGGCGCAGGGGCCGGTAATCCCCCGGCGCTGGTGGATGAGACAGCCGACATTCAGAAGGCTGCAAGGGATATTGTAAACGGCTGTACCTTTGACAACAACCTTCCCTGCATCGCGGAGAAGGAGATCGTGGCAGTTTCCTCTGTGGTAGATGAGCTGATGCACTATCTTGTCACAGAAAACGACTGCTATCTGGCCTCCAGGGAGGAGCAGGACAAGCTGACAGAGGTTGTCCTGGCCGGTGGAAGGCTGAACCGCAAATGCGTGGGCCGGGATGCCCGTACTCTCCTCTCCATGATCGGAGTGGACGTACCGGCAAATATCCGCTGCATCGTGTTTGAGGGACCGAAGGAGCATCCTCTCATCGCGACGGAGCTGATGATGCCTATTCTTGGAGTTGTGAGGGCAAAGGATTTCGATGACGGAGTTGCACAGGCCGTATGGCTGGAGCATGGCAACCGCCATTCCGCCCACATCCATTCTAAGAACATTGACAATATTACCAAATACGCGAAAGCCATCGACACGGCTATCCTTGTAAAGAACGCGCCCTCCTACGCAGCTCTGGGCTTCGGGGGAGAGGGCTACTGCACCTTTACCATCGCCAGCCGTACCGGTGAGGGCCTGACAAGCGCCAGCACCTTCACGAAGAGAAGACGTTGCGTCATGTCAGACAGCCTCTGCATTCGCTGACAGGAGGACAGCAGAAAAATGGATATGAATCATGTGAATATAGAAGAAATCGTAAAGCAGGTTTTGGCAGGCATGGCAGGCACAGCTCCCGCAGCTTCCGCTCCCGCAGCGCCGGCAGGGGGCATTCCAAAGACCTCCCGAGTGGCCATCCTCACCGAAAAAGAGCATTTTGAGCTGAAGGAATATCCCATCCCGCCTCTTGGGGATGACGACATCCTGGTAAAGGTAGAGGGCTGCGGCGTCTGCGGCACAGACGCCCATGAGTTTAAGAGAGATCCCTTTAACCTGATCCCGGTGGCTCTGGGCCATGAGGGAACCGGCGAGATCGTTGCCATGGGTAAAAACGTAAAGACCGATACAGCCGGAAAGCCGGTGAAGGTAGGAGATAAGGTTGTGACCTGTATGATCTTCAAGGATGATCCGGAGATCACCATGTATGACCTGAACAAAAAGAACGTAGGCGGCGCGGACGTATACGGACTTCTTCCGGATGACGACGTTCATCTGAACGGATGGTTTGCCGATTATATTTTCATCAGAGGCGGCAGCTTCGGCTCTACCTTCTTCAACGTAAGCGACCTGGATCTGGATTCCCGTATCCTCATCGAGCCCTGCGCGGTTCTCGTACATGCTGTAGAGCGGGCGAAGACCACGGGCATCCTCCGCTTTAACAGCCGGGTTGTGGTACAGGGCTGCGGCCCCATCGGCCTGATCTGTATCGCAGTTCTCCGCACCATGGGTATCGAAAACATCTGTGCTGTGGACGGTGAGCAGAAGCGTCTGGAGTTCGCCAGGAGAATGGGAGCTACCTGCTCTGTAAACTTCAAGGATCACAAGGGGATCGAGGCTCTGGCAGGCGCTGTGAAGGAGCAGTTCGGCGGGCACATGGCTGATTTTGCCTTCCAGTGTACCGGCTCTCCCGTTGCTCACGCGAATATTTACAAGTTTATCCGCAACGGCGGCGGCCTTTGCGAGCTGGGCTTCTTTATCAACGGAGGAGACGCCACCATCAATCCTCACTTTGACATCTGCTCCAAGGAGATCACCACAGTGGGCTCCTGGGTATACACCTTAAGGGATTACGTGACCACCTTTGATTTCTTAAAGAGAGCAAAGGGCATCGGCCTTCCCATGGCAGAGCTGATCACGGATAAGTTCCCGCTGGAGGAGATCAACGAGGCCCTTAAGACGAATCTGGCCATGACCGGGCTGAAGATCGCAGTGGTCAATAAATGATCGTAGGATCAAGGAGAGGATAAGATGGCAGAGGCTGTAGGAATTTTAGAGGTATATGGGCTGACCACCGCTTTTGTGGCGGGAGATGCCGGCTGTAAGGCAGCAAATGTCCATCTGGAGGTTTTTGATAAAAACAAGCCTGCAAATGCGGACAGCCTGCCGGTTCCCCTTCTGGTCTGCATCAAATACCGCGGAAGCGTGGAGGATGTGACCGAGGCGATGGAGGCTGGCATCAAGGCAGCAGAGCAGTTGGCCGGTGTGGTACAGCACTACATAATCCCCAACCCGGAGTCCGGCACCCAAAAAATGCTGAAGATCAGCGCCCTGGACAGATCGTAGTCCCCCGGCAGGGAACAGGGTGTGTGAGAAAAAAATAAAAAGGTTAATTCATAAAATCAGGAGGAATGTATCATGGCACAGGAAGCTTTAGGAATGGTTGAGACAAGAGGACTTACCGCAGCGATCGAGGCGGCAGACGCAATGACAAAGGCAGCAGAGGTTGTTCTTGTTGGCACAGAGAAGATCGGCTCCGGTCTTGTAACAGTGATGGTTCGGGGAGATGTAGGCGCCGTTAAGGCGGCTGTTGAGAGCGGAAGCGCCGCAGCCTCCAGACTGGGAGAGCTGGTAGCGACTCACGTGATCCCCAGACCTCACAGCGACGTTGAGAAGATCCTGCCCTCCATCTAAAGGATACAAAAGTCAGAAAGAGGAGTTCGCTCATGAGTAAATCATATGGTTTTATAGAGATCACAGGTGTGGTAGCGGCGCTGGATGCCCTGGACATCATGTGCAAAACAGCGAACGTCGCTCTGGCGTCATGGGAGCGCAAGCTGGGCGGACGACTGGTGACCATCATTGTGGAAGGCGATGTGGCGGCCGTCACAGAGGCCGTGGAGACGGCAGCGGCCAAGGCGATCAAGAAGCCTGTGTGTTATGCGGTGATCGCCCGACCCCATGAGGAAACCGTCAGGATCGTGGAATTGAGCGCAAGCCGATGGAAAAACAAAGAGAAGAACTAACAGGGGGATGAAGCATGGCTGAAGAAGAAAAGAAGGAAACCGCGAAAGCCCCTAGAAAGGCAGCCGCTCCCAGAAGAACGGCGAAGACCGCGAAGACGCAGACGGCAGCGGCGAAGGCGGAGCCAGCCTTGGCAGAGACAAAGGATACAGAGAGTTCAAAACAGGGTAAAACAGAAACCACTGGAAATCATAAGGAGGAAAAAAGAATGACACAGGAAGCTTTAGGAATGGTTGAAACCAGAGGACTTACCGCAGCCATCGAGGCGGCAGACCAGATGTGCAAGGCAGCAAACGTTGTGCTGGTAGGCACAGAGAAGATCGGTTCCGGTCTTGTGACCGTTATGGTACGGGGCGATGTAGGCGCTGTAAAGTCCGCAGTTGAGAGCGGAAGCGTCGCAGCCTCCAGACTGGGAGAGCTGATCGCGACCCACGTGATCCCCAGACCTCATACAGACGTTGAGAAGATCCTGCCTACACTTCAGTAAATGGCGGAGCCCTCTTTGGGGGCGTGATTGGAAAAGAAAGCAGGTGCAGGCTTGGAGACAAGTAATATCGAGCAGATCACCAGAATGGTGATCCAGGCTATGAACAAACAAGAGGAAAGGACCAATGGGTTTTTGGTACCCATCGGCGTTTCCGCCAGACATATCCATCTGACTCAGGAGCATGTGGAGGCGTTGTTTGGGCCGGGGTATCAGCTGACGAAGAAAAAAGAGCTGATGGGCGGCCAGTTTGCGTCCAATGAAACTGCTACCATCGTAGGGCTGAAGCTCCGGGCCATTGAAAACGTCCGGATCTTAGGACCGGTCCGCAAGGCATCCCAGGTGGAGGTGTCCGCTACGGACGCCATTAAGCTGGGGATGAAGGTTCCCATCCGGGAGTCCGGAGACACCAAGGGCAGCGCTCCTATCGCCATCGTAGGGCCAAAGGGCGCCCTGTATCTGAAGGAAGGCTGCATCGTGGCTATGCGCCACATCCATATGTCCCCCAGGGACGCTCAGGCAGCCGGTGTAAAGGACGGCGATATTGTGTCGGTGAAGGCGGATAATGAGCGGGGCACCATCTTTAATCAGGTGAAGATCCGGGTGGACGACAGCTTTACCCTGGAGATGCACATTGATACGGACGAGGCCAACGCGGCGAAGATTTCCACGGGCGGCACCGTCACCATCCTGGCATGATCCAGAGCCGCGAAGGGCGGCATTAAAGGAAGAGGGCAGAGGCTCCCTTCCGATCATAAAAAAATTCAGCCCAAGGGAAGGCAAACGGACGCCTTCCCCGCGGCTGAGCTTGAAACAAATTCCGGAGGCTCATATGATTGTAGGCAAAGTTGTTGGAAGCGTGGTTTCCACAAGAAAAAGTGAAAAACTCATTGGAAATAAATTTATGATCGTGGAACCGGTGCATCATATGAAGGGTGACCTCAGCCAGATCGTTGCGATCGATATTATCGGCGCGGGAGTCGGCGAATACGTATTGGTGGCACAGGGAAGCGCAGCCAGGA
>JAUNJL010000123.1 GCA_030533315.1 Eubacteriales bacterium | reverse complement strand
ATCGGGTCAACCGTGATCGTCTCTCCAACCTCCAGACTGCTGATCTCCACAGGTGTCAGTCTGTAATACCCTTCCCTGATATGAAGGTCAAAGAAGCTGCTGCCGATCTCGTCCTCTCCATCATAGGCGGTCATACGGATCCCAGCGTCTACGTCTCCGACGCCAGTCTTTGCCGTTACCGTGATCTCCCTTCCTTCCTTAGCGCTGACCTGGATACCGTCTCCGCCATATTCTACCTGCCACTGACACTTCACATCGCTGGTATCTCCCTCATGGTGGCCCTGCTCCTCACTGTAGGAGTCACGCCACACCTGTGCAGACAGCTTCATGGAAGCGCCTGGCAAGAGCTCATGTCCTGCCGTATCCGAGACAATGTTCGTTCCCCACACATCACCGCTCACCCATACATGAATCTCCTGTTCCCTCGTTTCCTGACTTCCAAACAGCTGATAGGTGGCCTTCAGCACCGCATGCCCTATCTGAAGCGCATGGACGTTCCAGCCATCTCCATCTTCGCCTTCAGTCAGCTCGATTACAGGTTCTCCGTTGGGATCATCTGCGTTCAGACTCAGAGCCTCCATTCCCGTGATCGGAATCTCGCTCTCAAACCCTTCTGGAAAATCTGCGTTGTTTGCAGAATACCGGATCCCTTTGCTTATCCACTCATCCCAATGAGGCAGCATGGAGATGTCCTTGGGGATGTCGTACTCCTCCCAGGGCTCCCGAATCTCCAGGAATGTCCAGTCCCGGCCCCAGTCCGTGCTGCTAAGGGTGTTTTCCCCCACCTGCACCTCTGCGTAGACGTGAATGCAGTCTTCCAGACTCAGAGGATTATCTCCCGTCAAAAGCTTTGTGCCATCTATGGTGATGCTCTTGTTGTCCTCTGCGACAGCCGCCCGGCCTTCGTTTATCAGGTCGTGTACTGGCGGATCGTTTTCTTCCTCGCCTTCCACTACCGCATACCAGCGCACCTGGCATTTCTCATAATCCCGGATATTCTCATCGTTCAGAGGAATGCTCACGGACTCCTCCGTGGAATAGATATAATTCCGGTATTGGCCTTCGCCAAACTCAATCCAGATATTATAATCCAGGCCATCCAGATGGTATCCCCGGTCTGCCGCATATTCCAGCGCCCCGTCTTCGCCCTCCATCATGGCCGTCAGAGAAAGATTCGTATCCCAGTCGCCTTTTCTGGTGATCGTAAAGGGAGCCTTTCCCTCCCTGTCGTCATCGGTCAGAAGATTTCCATCTTCATCCCTGGTTTCATAGGTCAGAAGCTTTCCATCTGCATCCTCGATGTCCAGCGCATTGGAATCCCAATCCCAGGAGTAACTGGAGACTTCCACGATGACGGGATCCTTTCCTGACTCATACCACTCCAGAATCGGGTCAACCGTGATCGTCTCTCCAACCTCCAGACTGCTGATCTCCACAGGTGTCAGTCTGTAATACCCTTCCCTGATATGAAGGTCAAAGAAGCTGCTGCCGATCTCGTCCTCCCCATCATAGGCGGTCATACGGATCCCAGCAGCCGCATCTCCTGCGTCCTCATTTGCCTTTATCGTAATCTCTTTTCCCGTTATCTCTGTTCTCTGTATATCCTCTCCCGTTACATCGTTTCCATCCTTGTCCTTGACGCTGATGGCGTACTCACCGTGTGCCACTTCCCACTTGTATGTCACCTGGCTGGTATCTCCCTCATGGTGGCCCTGCTCCTCATCGTAGGAGTCACGCCACACCTGTGCAGACAGCTTCATGGAATCGCCCGGCAGGAGCACATGGTCTGCCGTATCCGAGACAATGTCCGTTCCCCACACATCACCGCTCACCCATACATGGATCTCTTGTTCTCTCGTCTCCTGGCTTCCAAACAGCTGGTAAGTGGCCTTCAGCACCGCATGGCCCATCTGAAGTGCATGGACATTCCAGCCATCTCCATCTTCGTCCTCGGTCAGCTCGATCACAGGCTCTCCGTTGGGATCATCTGCATTCAGACTCAGAGCCTCCATTCCCGTGACCGGAACCTCCTCCTCGATCCATTCCTGGCTCTCTTCATCCCATATGGAACACCCAATACTTCTGCTTATCCATCGGTTCCATCCGGGAAGCACATCGAATCTCTCAGGGATGTCATAGCTATCCTCGTAAACCTCTGCGCCCTCTCCCTCAGTTTCCTCACCGCCAGCTCCCTCATCGCCAGTTTCTTCACCGGGCCCAAAGACGTCTGCCGCCGCATCATCTGAGAACCCCTGCGCCTCCGAATCCTCGGAAGTCCCTTCCACATCCGTGATCCCCTCGGACACAGGCTCATCAGAAGCCTCCGTTCCCACGTCCTCCACGAAATCATCTTCTGCGGAGACATCTGTAAACTCCAGGTCCGTGGCCATAACCGCTTCCGCCGGCATCGTCCAGACCATAGCCGCCGCCATAAGCAGCGCAGTCACTCGCTTTCTTTTCATTTCGTCGTCCCTCCTCTCTTGCTGATAGAACGGGACCCCTTATCGCCCTCCATCAGCGAAATTCTTTTTTTAGATGAAATCAGTATACCATAAACGCCCCCCAATGCAAGTACCTTCTCCCCCTTTATTTTTTAATACCCCCCCCCTTTTTTATTTTTCATGAACTTGCCCTTATGACAACCCTTCAAACAGCCCAGCTCTCAGGACTGCCTTTCCTATACGCTTCACATTCTTTATTTTCGCTGCCTTCCCAGCTCCTCGGCCTGCTCCCGTCCCTTATCCGTCAACGGACTGTCCGTCGCACCGCAGATCTTATTCTCCACATTCCAGACCGCCTGCCTCAGCTTACATGCCTCAATTCCTGAATAAGCCGCTGTCCCCTGACTCTGCCGGCAAGTTGGCAGCATCCAGACACTTGTCAGCTTTCTCCCTCCGATAGAAACGTATATCCATTCTTCTCTCATCCATACACCGCCATCCCCTCCCTCAATATATCCCAATAAAATGTTTTACGTCCGGCCGGCAGCTCACGTTCTCCACTAGCTGATGAAAAACAGCTTCTTCTTTATCCGCAAATTCGGCAGCCAATATTTCCCCATAGCATTACCAATTTATCACCCTTATTCCCCTAGTCCATGTATTTCCTCTTGTAGCTTCTCAAGAAACTCAAGAATCTCTTCAAATTCTGGTATTTTTCCATATATCATATTCCTCATAGCTTGATAGTCGTCTTGCAGTGCATTAAGCACTGATTTCCCAGGCAGAAGTTCTATACTTCCTAAAGTAGCTATTTCATAATGTGCTCCCTTTGCATAGTAAAACTTCTGTTTGAACACAACATCCTGTTCTAGCAATTCCTTTCTCTTAAATGCACTGCCTTTTACCCATGAATTTCCTAAATTGTAAGTGCTTAATTTAAGGGTGGATTCCCATCTGCTCCTCGGTACGCAATAATGGTTACGATGCAAGCATTTTACTGCTCAAATCATCTTGCAAAGGAGGCAACCTAAATGTATGCTGCAAAGAAAACCCCTGAGGAACAATACCGGCTAGTATTGGAGTGCCGCCAGAGCGGCCTGTCAGATTGCGACTGGTGCAGGAAGAACGGGATGAACCCGAATACTTTTTATACGTGGATCAGCAGGCTCCGGAAGAAAGCCTGCTATGCAATCCCCAAGCCTTCTGCCGCGTTACCCTCCCCGGATAACCGCCCGGTTCCGGAGATCGTGAAAGTGGACATTCTCCCAGAGGATCCCCACTGTAAGCCAGTTGAACAGGAAAATACTTTCATTCCTGTAAAGGTGGCGCAGAATGCCATCCCTTCCATTGAAATAGTGGCGGACGGGATCACTTTCCGGTTTTCTGGCCCAGTCGATGCCTCCCTGTATGAAAAAACACTGCTTATGCGGGGAGGGCGGCTATGATCGGTGATATTTCCGTAAAAGCAAATATTTACCTCATCTGCGGGTATACGGACATGCGCCGCTCGATCGACGGGTTATGCGCCATTGTCCAGGATATGTTCCGCAAGGAGCCGGACGCCGTGTCGGCCTACCTGTTCTGCGGGAAGCGTTGCGACCGGATCAAGATCCTGATCAAAGAGCCGGACGGCATGTGCCTGCTGTACAAGCGTCTGGACGGGAACATAAAGGGGCGTTTCCGCTGGCCGCGCAGCCGGGACGAGGTAAAACCGATTACCTGGAAACAGTTCGACTGGCTCATGTCCGGCCTGGACGTGGAGCGGCCAAAAGCACTGAAAATGGCATCTCCAGCCGATACAAAAAGTGCCTGAAACGCCCGGTTTTACTGGATTTTCTCCCTGTTTTGTGGTATGATGAACCTAAGTGAAAAGACCCTGGTTTACCGCCAGGTTCCAAAGGAGAAAGCCCGTGCCACAGGACGCGAAGGACATTCAGCTCACAGAACGGAAGGACATGATCGCCCAACTGAATAACACGATTGCCGCCCTGACGGAAATGATCCGGCAGAAAGACGAGGCCAATGCCCGGCTCGCAGAGGAGGTCTCCTATCTTCGGAAGAAGCTCTTCGGGGCATCTTCTGAAAAACGCCAGGGCATCGACCCGAACCAGCTCACCCTTTTTGACATGGAGGGAGGGCTGGAAATCCCCGTGGCTGACGCGGAAGAAATTTCAGAAACGGTTGTCAAAGGGCATACCCGCCAGCGGAAGAAAAAGCCCGCGCTGGAAGAACAGTTTCCGGGAGCCACGGTAAACCGGGTGGTTGTGGACTCCCTGACGGACGAAGAGAAAAAGTGCCCCGTGTGCGGCACGGAAATGGTTCCCATCGGGACGGAGGTCATCCGCAG
>JAUNJL010000035.1 GCA_030533315.1 Eubacteriales bacterium | reverse complement strand
TAAAAAAACAGCCTCCTCCAGGGATCGGAGCGGGCCGCCGTCCAAGAATATGCGGCGGCCCGCCCCAGGATGAGCCCCTCGGAGGCCTCTCTTCTTATTCCCAGAGAGCCCTGCCTGCCAGAACCGTAAGAACCTGCTCCACCCGTTCCACGTCCTTTTTTGGTACCCATTCATCAGGCTTGTGGGCCAGCTCCAGGCTGCCGGGGCCATAGGACATGGCGCTGGGCACCTTCAGACGCCCTCCGATCACGGCCGTGTCGGTGTAGCCGTTGAAGGGAGCCTCCTCTGGCTCCTGGCCGGTCACATCACGGCAGGCATCCTTCAGCGCCGCCAGCAGGGGGGCATCCGGGTCCTTCACGATCCAGGGCCGGTCCCCCGTGACCTGGACGTCGCCCTTGATCCCGGGGATCTCCTCCGCCGCCCTTTGGATCGCCTCCCTGGCGATCTTCTCCGCCAGAGAGGTATCCGCAGGGGGCACCAGCCTCATGTCGATCCACACCTGGCAGCGGTCGGGAACCACATAGGGGCGGTATCCTCCTGCGATCTGCCCGAAGGTGATGGTGGAGGCCCCCAGCTCCTGGTGAACCGGCAGCTGCTGAAACGCTTTTCTCATGTGCCGGATCACCTCCGCCATGGCCGCCACCGCATCCGCCCCCTTCCAGGGGTTGCTGGCGTGGGCGGTGATCCCTTCTATGGTGAGCAAAAACCAGGTCCTGCCCTTGTGGGAGGCCTGGATCCTTCCGTCTGTCGGCTCCGTGTCCAAAAGCCAATCCTCCGGCCGCACCCAGCCCGCCTGGATCACGTCCTCGGCCCCTCTCATGAAATCCTCCTCGTCCACCGTGAGGATCAGGGAAAAGCCTCTCTCCGGGAAGCGGCCTCTCTTTCCGGTCTCCTCCACCATGCTCTCAAAGGCCGTCACGGCGCAGGCCAGCCCCGACTTCATGTCGCAGGCGCCTCTTCCGTACAGCCTGTCCTGGCGCACCACGGCCCCGAAGGGAGACAGCCCCTCGCTCCAGCCCTCTCCCTCCACCACCGTGTCCATGTGGCAAATGTAGATCAGCTCCGGCCCATCCGTCCTGCCGGGGATCCTGGCCCGCAGGTTAAACCGGCCGGGAAGCACCTCCCGCTTCTCCAGGGTGATCTGCTCCCCCATCTCTCCGGCCCTTCTGCGGATGCTCTCCCGCAGGCGCCCTTCCATAAAGGCCTCGATCTCTCCCTCAAAGGCTCCGGGATCGGTGCTGTCGATCCTTATCAGCTCCTTGGCCAGCTCCCAGGAGGCCTCCCCCCATTTTTCACCGGCATTTTCCATATCTGTCATAAGCTCTCCCTTCCGTATCTCTGCTCCGGGACCGCCCTCCGGGGCCGAAAGGCCCGGAGGAGATCGTTTCCCCCGGTCAGCCCTCCTGTGCGGCCGTCTTTTCCCTGCAAAGCTTCTTTCTGTTTTTCACATACCATTCCACAAACTGATCCGTGGATACCGCCTTTCCGTAGCGGCATCCTCCCTCGCAGGCGCATCCCTGGCGCAGAGGATCCCTGCATCTTTCCTCGTTTCGCCCGCCCCTGGTCATGGCAAAGGTAAATCCGATCCCATATTCCCGGAAGTCCTCCGTGACCTCCTGAATCCGCTCCCAATGGTGATGCAGCCTTTCCTCCGCGATCTCGATCTCCAAAAGCTCCTGGCTCACCTCCGGGTACCGGCTCTGGACGGCCAGGAAGGAGGCCAGGGCCGACCTGTGAAACAAGGTCTCCTCGGAGATGCAGATGGACAGAGGCAGGCGGCAGATGCCCGTCCTCCTCCAGCCATCCAGCACCGCCATGGCCTTGTCCAGGACCAGAAGGTCCATGTCCCGCACCGTGTCCTGGCTGTTCATCTCCTCCATGCAGGGCAGCCAGTCAATGAGGGTGCCGTCCTTCTTCGCCACCTTCAGCAGGGCCTTCACCCCTGCAAGCTCCCCGGTAGCCTTGTGGAGCCTGGGCTGAAGGTAAAGGGCCACGGAACGGTCCACCTCCCTTTTCGTCTTCTCAAAGACAGGCTCATCCCGCTTGATCTTCGGCAGGCAGGTGGCCGGTATCCGTATGCTCTCCATCTTGTCCCGGCGCATCAGATCCCTGGCCTCGTCCGCCAGCGTTTTTCCGTTAAACCCGTGCTCCGACCAGGTATGTCCGATCCGCACCTCCTTGGGATAACGTCTGGTGAGAATCGCCCGAAGCCTGGCGCATTTTCCCAGGAACACCTGCTGGGTGCAGTTTGGACAGAGGGCCACGAACTCCGCATCCCAGGTCCGAAACAGCATACTGCGCCCGAAGATCTCCGTCAGGTTCTGTATGATAAACCACAAAAGTTTCCGCCCGTACAAAAAGCCCTGGCGCTCATTGAGCACGGACAGGTTCGGCACGTCCAGACACACCACGCCCAGCGTGTGGTAGGCGTCGGAGTGGAAGCTGTATATGGTCTCCATGTAAGCGCTGAAATTGGGGATGTCCATCCCCATGCCGCCAGGCTGCCCGTCCTGCGGCATCAGGTTCTTCAGATACCGGCTGCGCTCCTTCAGAAGGCAGTTCCCAAGAAGGGGCGGCAGGGCGGCATCCAAAATGCGGCTCCTGGGGTTCTCGATACAAAGGTAGGCCTGGATCTGATCCCCATCGTCCATGGGGAAGATGGAAAACCGCCAGCACACCTCCCCCCTGTCCTTTTTGCCCGGGTCGCCTTCCCTTCGGTTCTTCCTCTTGAGGAACACCGCCTTCTGCTCCCGGATGGAGCGCATCAGCAGAGGATAATTCCTGACCGGGGTGCCGGATATGGCCTGCTGGACGCTGATCTTGTGGCGGCTGGTCCACTCATGAGGCATGGTGACGATGTGGTTGCTCTCCACCAAAACCAGGATGTAGGCCCGATCCGCCTCATAATACTCCCCCAGGGTGCTCAGCACCTTTCTGGAGCACTCTCCCAGGGAGTCCGCATTGATCATGGACAGCAGGCACTCAAAGGCGGCATTCTTTTCTCTCTCACAGAGAGGCCGCCTGTCGTCCGCCCGGTCCATGCGGATCTTGTCGTCCCTTCGGATGTTCAGCAGCTGGCGAAAGCTCTTCTCATCCTCCTCATCGGTGAAGGCGATCCTGTCCCCCGAGGCATTCCTCCAGCTTCCGATCAGGATCTCCGCCTTCCGAAGGAGCATGTCGTAGGTGCTCTTGTCCCCTCCCTCCAGGATGGTTCCCCCGGCGAGGAAGCGGAGAGAGTCCCCCTTCACCAGATCTGCGGTAAAGTTGCGCACAAAGAGGATGACCTGCTCCATCCTTCTGCGGATGTCGTCCTGACTGTCCACCTCCGGATAGAAAAAGATAAACTGGTCTTTTTTGCACTGTCCCTGGATGCAGGCCGTGCCTGCCGCCAGCGTCAGGGCACTGAGCACGCCCCTCCAGCGCTTCTCCCTTTTGCTGGGATCTGCGGCGTAAAGCTGGACGAAACCGCTGATCTCCATAAGGATCAACGCGCTCCTCTTGTATCTTCCCGTCTGCAGCAGGGCGCCTGCCATCTCTCCCACGGTGGAGCTGGTATACATCCGGCTCATGGGATCTCTCAGGATCCGAACTCCCAGGCTCTGCTCCCATTCCCTCCTCTGGCCGATCCTGCTGATCCAGGCCGCCAGATAAATGTCCTCGTTCTTCGGATTCTTGTAGAGGTGGATCACGGTGGAGACCCAGTGCACCTGTCCCTTTTCGTTCTTTCTCTGGTACTCGTAGATCCTCCAGCGCTTCTCCTGCTCCTCGTAGGCCTGGATCTGCCCCTCCCGGGAAACGGAGGCTGGAAGGGCCGTCACGCCGTGCATCCTCTCCCATTCCATCTGGACAGCCTGGTCAAAGGTCATCTCGGAAGCCCTGGTCAGCTCCTGCCCCTCGATCCAGAGGCTGATCACCCGGTCGGCGGACAGGTTGATGCTGACCTGTGCCTCCAAAGAGTCCATCAGGCCGTCGGGCATCTTCGTCCCCTTGGCGTCCGAGCCCTTTCCCTTGCTGTCCTGGTCGATGACCTCCACGATCCCCACCGCCCGGTCCGGGTAGCCCTTCTCGTCAAGGACCATACGGTAAGAGCAGGAGGTCCAGCGAAAGCCCTCCTCATCCTTGTATTTGATCCGGAAATTCCCATAGCCCTGCATCTGCCCCTGGTAGATCTCCTCCGAGAACGTGCGGAACTCCTCCATGGACTCCGGGGCGATCCACCCCCTTTCCATAAGTCCCTCGGGAAACTCCACCGGGTTTACCAGCTTCGGATTGAAGTACTCTCCACCGCCCATCATGCGGAAGGTCTTGGTGGAAAGCTCCACCTCCCAGATCCCCTGCATATTCTGGCTGAGAGCCATCTGAAAGAGATGGTTGTTCTCCCGGAGGCTGGATTCCTCCTCCTTCAGATCCGAGATGTCCGTGGCGGTGACCAGGACCGCCGGGGTATTCTCATTGTACTCCACCCGGACCGCATGGATCCTCCACCAGGCCAAGGCCCCCGTCTTCTTCCTCACGCGGATCACGTGGCTCACCGCCTGGTTCTCCTTCATCACCTTCTCCTGGAGCATCTCATGAAACTGCTGGCTGTCCTCTGAGTAAAGGACCTCCTCGATGGAAACGCTGAGCAGCTGAGACTCCTCCCACTGGAGCATACGGGCAAAAATGGGGCTGATATAAAGAAAGGTGGGGGACTCCTTCATCTCGATCATGGCCACGCCGCTGTCCATGTAGTCCAAAAGTCCCTTAAGACGGACTGCATTGACCTGGGGCACCACCTTCTGGGAAGGCTGCGCCCCTTCCTCCTCCCTCCAGATACAGTAACACTGCTTGCCGCTTTTCTTCGCCTGGTAAAGGGCCAGGTCCGCATAGTGATACAGCTGCTCAAAGGTCTGCCCCCTGCCCTCGCAGGTGTGGATCCCCACGCTGGCGGTGACGCAAAGCTCCTTTTTGCCTCCCATGACAAGGTTCAGCTGCTCACAGATCATCTGGGCCCTTGCCCTAAGATCCATCTCCGTAATGGGGCCGTACAAAAAAACCACGAACTCATCACCGCCAAGCCTTCCCACAATGTCCGCCGCACGGAACATTCCAGCCAAAAGCCTGGCAGCCCTCTCAAGCACGTGATCTCCTGTCTGATGTCCCAATGTATCATTGACAGTCTTAAAATTATCCAGATCGATGATAAAAAGAGCACACTCGTCCTCTTGTTCCATCTCCTCCAGCCGCTCTGCGATCTGCTGCTCCAGGGCTCCCCTGTTCAGCAGGCCTGTCAGGGCGTCTCTGGTGGCAATGGCTTCCATCTTTTTGTAATAATCCATCAGCTGCTGATGATCCATTGTCGTTATCTTATCCATCATCGTTTTGTATACTTTCCTCCGTTACGTGTCCTTCCAGCCAGGGAGCTCCCGCCGCTGTCTCTCAATTCCGTCTCGGATGCACCCTTCCCGGATGCTGCCATTTCGCCCCTGTCTCGTCCCCCTTTTTACGGTTTCTGTACCATTTTTCTATTGATTGTATTTTACCCCCCCCCCTGGCTTTCTGTCAAGTTTCGGGAGAGGAGATCCCCGAGGTTTTCCCCATAAAAATGACGTTCCAAATACCTGAACGGCCGCCTGCAAAACCGCTGCCCCAGGCACCCCCGGGCAGCCTCCCTCCACCTCTGCGGCAGTCCGGCCAACTTCATTCATTATATACAATTTTCATCCTTATTGCAACGCTCTCTTTATCTATATGGACTAAAAATGGACAAATCCGGTCCCCCAGAAAACAGGGAACCGGATCTGTCTGAATATTTTCTGTTTTTTCTCTCCCAAAATACGGGAAAACAAAGGGACGGCCCTCTTTTCCCCCAGGTCTGCCTTTCTCAGTATCCCTTCATATAATCTCCATGGGCCAGGATCAGCTCGTCGCACATCTGGATGATGTCCCGGATGTTCAGCTCCGCCGCCGTGTGGGGATCCAGCATGGCCGCCTGGTAGATCTTCCGGCGGTCCTTCGTCACGGCGGCCTCGATGGTCATCAGCTGAGGCCCGATGTTGGTGGCATTCAGGGCCGCCAGATGGGTGGGCAGCCGGCCCACCCTCACCGGGTGCACCCCCGTGCCGTCGATGTAGCAGGGCACCTCCACGCAGGCCTCCCGGGGAAGGTTGTCGATGTAGCCCTCGTTCAGCACGTTCCCGCCGATCTTGTAGGGCACTCCCGTCACCACCGCCTCCATGATGTAGGAGGCGTACTCCCGGCTGCGCTCGTGGGTGACCTTGCCGTCTCTCAAAATGTCCTCCCGCTCCTTCTCCCAGCCCTCGATCTGCTTGACACAGCGCCTGGGATACTCATCCAGGGGGATCTGAAATTCCTGGATCATCTCTGGATAGCCGGACTTGATGAACCAGGGATTGTACTCCGCATTGTGCTCGCTGGACTCCGTACAATAATAGCCCAGGTGGCGGATGTACTCAAAGCGGACCATGTCGTCATGCTTTTCTCCCGACTGGGCCTTTTCCTCCACCCGCCTGCGGATTTCCGGGTAAAGATCCTTCCCGTCCCGATCCTGAAGCTTCAGCAGCCAGCCCATGTGGTTGATGCCTGCGATCAGCTCCTGCCTCCCTTCCAGGGAGTCCTCCATCCCCAGGCTTTTCAGAAGCGTCTCCGAGCAGACCTGCACACTGTGGCAAAGCCCCACCGTGCGGATCCTCGTGTACCTCTGCATGTAGCCGGTGAGCATGGCCATAGGGTTGGAGTAATTCAAAAACAGGGTGTTGGGGCAGACCTCCTCCATGTCCCGGGCAAAGCCCTCCAGCACGGGAATGGTCCTTAAGGCCCGCATGATCCCCCCGATCCCAAGGGTGTCGGCAATGGTCTGCTTCAGCCCGTACTTTTTGGGGATCTCAAAATCCGTGATGGTACAGGGATCGTAGCCCCCCACCTGGATGGCGTTCACCACGAAGTCCGCATCCCGAAGAGCGTCCTTTCGATTTTCCTCCCCCAGATAGGTTCGGATCACCGCCCGATCCTGGTTTACGTTGTGGTTGATGGCGGAGAGGATGATCCTGGAATCCTCCAGCCTCTCCCCGTCAATGTCATACAGCGCGATCTCGCTGTCCCTGAGAGCCGGGGTGCACATGCAGTCCCCCAGAACGTTCCTGGCAAACACCGTGCTCCCCGCTCCCATAAACGTGATTTTTGTCATAGCTCCTCCTTTCCTGTCACAGATCGTCATTCTCGCTCTCGTTCTTTTTGCTCCAGACCAGCAGCTCCTTCTTTTCTTCCTTGTATTTCATGGGGCTCCGGCCGCTGTACTTCCGAAAGGCCTTGGAAAAGGCCAGCTGATCCTGGTAGCCCACGGTGCTGGCCACCTTGCTGACGGAAAACTCCGTCCTTTGCAGCAGCTGCTTTGCCTTCTCCATCCGCAGCTTCTTGAGATATTCCTGGGGCGAGATCCCCACCTGCTGCTTGAAGCTCTCCGACAGATAACAGCGGTTCACCCCCAGATAATCCGCCAGCTCCCCGATCCGTAACCGGCTCCCATAATTATTGTTCATATACTCAATGGCCTGCCGGACATAGACGGCGGCAGACCTGGCCCGGTCCGTCTCGATCTCCTTCACTGGAATGGTGCTCCGGTAGTCCTCCGTCAGGGCGGAGAGCAGAAGAAGCAAAAGGCTGTTCCTCTTTAAAAAATCCGGCCAGGAGGGCTTGTGGGCCGCAAGCATCTGCCCAACGATCTGATCCACCTCGTCCCTGCACCCGATGACCCGCACCGGATTCTTCCTGGAAAAGCCGGCGCTGCTCATGCTCTCGTCCGCCAGAAGGCCGGAAAAGCCCACCCAGCAGTAGGTCCAGGGATCCTTGTCATCCGCCTGGTACCAGGCCGTCACCCCCGGCTGGAGCCAAAAGGCATTGCCCGGCTTTAGGCAGTACCGTCTCCCGTCCAGCTCCAGGATCCCCTTTCCCGCCAGCACCAGGTGCAGCACGTGGGACTTCCGCCGGTTGGGACCAAACCGGTGAGACGGAACGCAGTTCTCCCGCCCGCAGTATTTCAGGTACAGATCCACCGGCTGCCTCTGAAGATTCTCCAGACACTGATAAGTCTCGGAATCGGTATAGCTGATATATCGCTCTTCCATTTTCGCCTCCCCTCCTCCGTGTTGCCATGACGCCCCGGCAAGCCCTTCCCTTAGGAAAGCGTAAACAGAACCGATGCGAAATCCCCGCCCTTCTTGTTCAGGATCTCCCGGGAGATGGGGATCCCGGCGTACATCAGCTCACTGCCGTAAGCCAGATAGGAGGCCGTCCGAGCGTCCCTCTTCTCATCCTCCGTCTCCCTTCTCCATTCCACCATATAGCGCCGCTCCGGATCCAGCCCTGCCAGTCTCAGGCGCAGCCAGGAACCATTCACCCGGTTCAGCCGCTGGTAGAACCCGGCCACCGCTCTCTTTTTGTCCTGGGAAACCACAATCCAGGCCGTGTCATTTCCCTCAAAGGGATTTAACAGCCGGTAGAAATCTCCGTCGATCTGGATCAGCTCCCGGTATTCCTTCATAAAGGCGATCTGATCTTTCACCTGATCGATCTCCTCCTGGCTCAGCAGGTTCAGATCCAGCTCGTACCCGAAGGTGCCAAAGTACGCCACGTTTGCCCGGCTGGACAGGGGCGTCGTCCGGTAAAGCTGGTGATTGGGCACCGCCGAGACATGGGAGCCCATGCTCACCAGGGGATAAACATAGGAGGTACCATACTGGATCTTCATGCGCTCCGAGGCATCGGTGTCGTCACTGGTCCAGGTCTGCGGGGCAAAATGCAGCATTCCCGGATCGAACCGGGCCCCGCCGCTGGCGCAGGACTCAAACAGGATCTCTGGAAAACGCTCCGTCAGCCGGGTGTACAGCTGGTACACTCCCAGGATGTACTGATGCATCACCTTTCCCTGCTCTCCTGCCTTTGCCCCCCTGCTGAAGGGCTCCGACATGTACCGGTTCATATCCCACTTGATGTAAGAGATGGAGGCGTCGGCGATCACCCTCTCGATCATGGTGTAGATGTGATCCACCACTTCCTTTCTGGAAAAATCCAAAACGTGCTGATGCCTTGCCTGGGACTCATACCGCCCCGGCACGCCGATGATCCAATCCGGGTGCTCCCGATAAAGATCACTGTCCTTGTTCACCATCTCCAGCTCCATCCAAAGCCCGAATTTCAGGCCCATCTCCTCGATCTTCCTGGAAAGGCCGGAAATCCCCGCCGGAAGCTTTTCCCTGTTCACATACCAGTCTCCCAGCCCCCTGCGGTCGTCATTGCGGGCGCCGAACCATCCATCGTCCAGGACGAACAGCTCCACCCCCACCTCCTTCGCCTTCCGGGCAATGTTCAGAATCTTTTCCTCGTTGAAATCAAAATACGTGGCCTCCCAGTTGTTCAGCAGGATGGGCCTGGGCCTGTCCCTCCACGCCCCTTTTACCAGACGCCTCCGGTAAAGACGGTGATAGGCCTGGCTCATGCCGTTCAGGCCCCGGTCGCTGTATACCATGACCACCTCGGGGCTTTGGAACTCCTGATCCTTCTCCAGGGTCCAGAAAAAGTTCTCTGGATGGATTCCCAGCATGACCCGGGTCATGTCAAAGGTGGACACCTCCGTCTGGGCCAGGTAATTGCCGCTGTAAACAAGGCTGAAGCCAAAGACCTCCCCCTGCTGCTCGCCGGTTCCCGGCCTCTTCAGGGCGATAAAGGGATTGTGCTCCGCCCCGCTGCAGGTGCCGTTCAGGCTCTGCACCGACTGGATCCCCATCTCCAGCCTCCGGGACTTTACATAGCGCTCCCGCCCCCATGCGCCGGAAAGCTGCACCATCTCATACTCCATATCCGTAAACTCCACGCTGGCGCTCATGATGCGCTCCAGGGTGATGGGATCCTCCCCCCTGTGGATCACCCGCACATGGCGGGTGAGAGCCGGGTAGTCCCGGTACACCGTATAGGACAGGACCAGCTCCGTGTCCATCACGCTGTCCCGAAGAAGGATCTCCAAAGTGTCCGCCTCGTCCTCCTGCTCCACGTAAACCGCCGGCAAGGGCGGGATGGCCTTTTTGCCCTTGTAGATCTGATGGGAAACATAGGCAAAATCCACGATGCGGCTGCCGTTTTTCTGGCTTACCGAAAGCGCCGGGGAACGGTAATCTCCTTTCCCATAAACCGGATATTCCTGCCTCGTGCAGTGCATGGACAGAAGCGAGGGATCCGGCAGGCAGACGGACATCTGAGAGCGCATCTCCTCCTCGTGGAAGAGCCCCAGCCCCTCCCGGTCACCGATCCGTTTCCCATAATAAAGGTTTTCCAGCTGCCCGTTCTCCATGATACGGATGATGTAGCTCAGTTCCTTATTGCAGATATGAAAAATATTTTCGTTTTTATGATAAATAACTGCCATCCTGTCCTCCTGAATTTGATTCTGACCCTCCGCCCCCTGGGCCGGGTCCTCTGTATCTTCGCATCTGCGGTCTCCTGCGGCCTTCCCGCCGTCTTACAGCTTTCCTCCGCTGGTGGCGATTCCCTCAATAAACTGCTTCTGGAAGATCACATAGATCACGATCATGGGAACGCAGGCAATGAGAGAGGCCGCCATCAGCTCCGGGAACTTTGAGGAATACTGTCCCTGCATCTTGGCAAGGGCGGCGGAAAGCACCAGCATGTCCTTGTCCGTGTTGACGATCATGGGCCACATCAGGTCCTTGAAGGCAAAAACCGCCGTAAAGATCCCCAGCGCCACCATGCTGGAGCGGGTCAGAGGCAGCATGACAAACAAAAAGGTCTGTCCGATGTTGCAGCCGTCCAGCCGGGCCGCCTCCTCAAGCTCCCTGGGCAGGCCCATGTATGCCTGCCGCAGCAGGAAGGTTCCGAAGGCCGTCACCAGACCTGGGAACACCAGGGCAAAAATGGTGTTCAGCATGTGCATCTTGCTGACCATGAGGTACTGGGGAATGATGAAGATCTGCACAGGAACCATCATCTGAAAAAGCACCAGGGAAAAGGCCAGCTCCTTTCCCTTAAAATTCAGCCGTCCAAAGGCGTAGCCCGCCATGGTGGCCGTCAGCACCGCACAGACCACCCGGAAAAAGATCAGCAGCAGGGTATTCTTGTACAGCACCAGAAAATTCATGTTCCGCACCACTTCCTGAAAGGCGTCCGTCCTCCACTCTGCGGGAAAGATCACAAAGGGATTCACGGCCGTCGCCTCCGTCACCGTCTTAAAAGCGGTCAGCGCCATCCACGCGAAGGGGACCAGCATGGTGATCGACACCAGGATCAGGATCCCGTGGACCAGCGCCGACGCAGCCTTCTTTTTTGTATTCATCCATCTTCCCTCCTCAATCAATTATAGAATACCCATTTTTTCTGTCCGATCATCTGGAGAACGGTGATAATCATGGTGATCGCCAAAAGCACCACCACGATGGTGGCCCCGTAGCCCATGTTTTTATTCACAAAGGAATACTGGTAGAAAAGATATACCAGGGACTGGGTCTTTTCCAGGGCCGGGTTGGATTTGTTCATGACCATGTAGATCAGGTCAAAGACCTGCAAAGCCCCGATCACCCTGGTCACCAGGACGAAGAACAGGGTAGGAGAAAGAAGAGGGAGGGTGATGTGGAAAAACCGGTCGGTCCCCTTCGCCCCGTCGATCTCCGCCGCCTCGTAGTAGTCCCGGGGGATCTCCTGCAGGCCGGAGATGAACAGTACCATGTTGTAGCCGATGATGGACCAGATACCGATGACCGCTATGGAAAACACGGCGATCTTGGGATCGGAGATCCACTTCACGTTCAGGTTGAACAGGTTGTTGATCAGACCGAAGTCCGAGTTGAACAGCCACCTCCAGACCATGGCCACCGCAGCCGGAGCCGCCACCATGGGCAGGAAGATGATGGTGCGGTACACGGTCCGCCCCCTCATCTTGCGGTTTAGCAGCACCGCAAGGACCAGGGCGATGGCAATGGAAAAGGGCACCTCCACAATGGCATACTTGAAGGTGTTCAGTACCGCCTGCCAGATGGTCTTGTCCCCAAAAACCTTTTGGTAATTCTGCAGTCCCACAAAAACATTTCCCCGTCCAAAATCTCCCGTCTTGAAAAAGCTTTGATAAATGGTCTGGAAAATGGGAATGATGTTCAGTACGATCAGGCCGACCATCGTAGGCAGGATAAAAAGCCACCCCCAAAGAAACTCGCTCCTGGCCCGCTTGGTCCCTGCCGGCTTCGTTTGCTTACTCATAGGAAAACACTCCTCTCATTTGCAAAACAGACAGATTCCGAAGAATCTGTCTGTCCCATTGGTTGCATCTCATCTTACAGCCAGTCACTCGGCTTTATTCCTCTGCCAGCTTCTCGTTCATCTGTGCCGCCATGGCCTCGCAGGCCTCTGCCATCGTCACGTCCCCATTGTACACACCCTTCAGGATCTCGCTGTTTTCGTTCTCCCAGGTAACGGTGGATCTGGAGTAGGGGCGGATGATCATGTCGTCCATCATGTTCAGGTAAGCCTGAAGATTGAAATCTGCGGAGCTGGCCCATTTATCGGAGGTGCCCTTATAAGCGGACATGGTCACGCCCAGCTCTGCCTGCTTCTCCTGCGCCTCCTTGGAGCCCAGGTACTCGATCAGCTGCCATGCCTCCTCGGTGTGCTCACCGTTGGCTGCCGCCGCCCATCCAAGTCCATTGTAAATGGAAGCCCTTCTGCCGGTCTCCCCGTTCATGGGAAGCTCCACGATGTCGCAGTTCTCCGCCGTGTACTCATTGTCTCTGTATGCCGCCAGCATCCAGGAGCCCTGGAATACCATGGCCACCTTGCCGGACTGGAAGAGCACGTCCTCACCACTCTCGGACATGGTCTCCAAGGAGGGCATCAGGCCTTCGTTGATCCAGGTCTCCAGGGTCTCCATGGCCTGGATGGTCTTGGGATCGTCCCAGCCGGACTGAGTCCTATCTTCATTGATCACACAGCCGCCATTGTCATAAACCATGTTGTAATATCCAGCCTGGTTGTTGTCGTTTCTCATGGCAAGGCCATACACGCTTCCGTCCTCCTTGGTCAGCTTCCTTGCCGCCTCGGTCACGTCGTCCCAGGTCCAGTCAGCGGTGGGATAATCCACGCCAGCCTCGTCAAACAGCGCCTTGTTGTACCACAGGGCGATGGTGTCCACATCCTTGGGAACCGCAAAGTATTTGTCCTCATATGTATACAGTCCCCAGATGTCGGCCGGGTAGTTCTCCGGATCCACCACGTCGCTCTCTGCGATCTTGTCCGTCAGATCCAGCAGCATGTCATTGGACATGTAGCGCTCACTCTCGTTGGAATGCATCCAGAACACGTCGGGAAGGGAGCCGCCCTGTGCTCCTGCCTCCAGCATGGTCCAATACTCCTCCCAGGTCACCACGGAAACCTTCGTGGAGATCCCGGTCTTCTCCGTGAAGTCTGCAAGGATCTCCTGGATGCCCGGCTCCTGGTTCGTATCCCAGATGGATACGGAGAGCTCCACATCGCTGTCCGCCTGTACCACGGTCACGGGAACTGCCGCCAAGGTACCTGCCAATGCCACTGCCAAAATCTTT
Organism: Eubacteriales bacterium; assembly: GCA_030533315.1. Next base: position 11,361 of record JAUNJL010000035.1, on the reverse strand, counting down.
TTGAATTTCATATCGTGTCCTCCTTTTGTTTATTTTGGTTTTTTCACAGATTTTTTTACCTATTTTTTATTATAATTGCACATGTATTTTTGTGGAATAGAATAATGTTCTGTCAATATGTCTTAATGTTGTATATTCCCGGCGCCCTTCCTCTTACTTTCTAATTTTTGGCCAAACTTATCCATATATTTCACCGACTCCCCCTCTTTTACCTATCTTTTTTCCATATTTCCCCAACATTTTTCTATTTTCCCCAAATATCTTTATGATATGCTGTTTCTGTAACAGCCCCGGCAGGCCTGCCCGCCTGCCCTGCTCACATACCACCCGGCAAAAATGCCCTGCGGTCCCGCCCCTTGAGGGCTTCCATGAATTTTTGCAGAGCACTCCACAGGGCCCGGCCGCCTCGTTTTTGCCCTGTTCATCCAGAAAGGGGGATCACATGATGAATCTCATGGACCAGGATCATCCCGTCCATCGTTTTTTCAATACTATTGGGGACGTCGTCCTTCTGAACCTTTTGTTTCTCCTGTGCTGTATCCCCGTGATTACCATCGGGCCCGCCCTCACGGCCCTTTTTCATTGTACCCTGAGGATCGTAAAGGGCAGCTTAGACGGGGCCTTCTCCACCTTTTTTTCCGCCTTCCGTCAAAATTTCCTCCAGGCCCTGGCCGCCTGGCTGCTGTTTCTCGCCGCAGCTTTGATCCTTGTTTCCAACCTCCGCTTCCTGGAGAGCCGCCCCGCCGGGAGGCCCTTCTACCTTATGAGCGGCTTTCCCGCCGCACTCCTGGCCATCTATTTCCTGTACGTTTTTCCGGTCATTGCCGCCTTCTCCAACCGGCTTTTTCCTCTGATCAAGAACGCCTACGCCTTTGCCCTCCTCCACTTTCCCTCCACGGCGGTCATGGCCTTCCTGACCATTTTTCCCATGTACATGACCTACCAGGACCTTCAGCTGATGCCTCTCTACGCCTGCTGCTGGTTCTTTTTCGGCTTTTCCCTCACCGCCCTGGCGAACTCCCTTTTGCTGTACCGCATCTTCCGCCCTTATCTGACCTAACTCCTTAAAAAAGCATTGCTTTTCCCCATTTTTTCTCATATACTGAGACTGTGGCAGCCCTTCAGAAAGCAGATCATCCAGGGCTGCGGCATCAGGCCCGGCACAGCCCCAAAAGCGGCTACTGCGGCCCGGCGCCCTATTTTCTGAACACGAGGAGAAAGCATTATGAAAAAACGGAGAATTTTTATGTCGCTGTCCGGCGTGATCATCTGCGCCGTCGCCGTGGGGATCTTTAAGATCGCCGCCCTGGGCGTGGACCCCTTCCAGTCCTTCATGAGCGGTATGGACCAGCTGATCCCCATTTCCTTCGGCACCCTGTACGTCATCGTCAACGGGATACTGCTGCTGTTCAGCCTGATCGTGGACCGCCGCCGCATCGGCCTGGCCACCTTCATCAATCTGTTTCTCCTTGGCTATATCACCCAGTACACCTACGAGTTTTTGCAGACCGTCCTGGTGTCTCCCCAAATGCCCATGCGGCTGTTCTGCCTTGGCCTGGGGATCGTGGTGATCTGCTTCGGCTCAGCGCTGTACATGACCGCCGACCTGGGTGTTTCCACCTACGACGCCGTCGCCATCGTGCTGTCCTACGATTGGAAGCTGGGACAGTTCCAGTATGTCCGTATCGCCTGCGACTGCGTGTGCGTGATCCTTGGCGTGACCATCTTTTTCATCGGAGGCGGCGCCATCGGCCAGGTCACCTCCGTGGTGGGAATCGGAACCATCATCACCGCCTTTTTCATGGGACCCCTGATCGAATTTTTCAACGTAAAGGTGGCCCGCCCTCTCCTAAAAGAGAAGTAACGTGACCGTTCCGATGCCTCGGCAGCCACATGGAATTTCTAAATATGTGAGGTACCTATGGATTCATTGTCTTTAACACTCTACTCCGAAATCGACATCACCTGTATCTGTATGCTTATCTACATAGCCGCGAAGTCCTTCGGACACATTGAGAGACGGGAGAGCTGGCACTTCTTTCAGCTTGCCATTTATTTTATCCTGCTGTTTGTCCTATCGGATCTGGTCTGGTATTGGATGGAAAACGGCATCCTGCCCCAGCCCCGCCTGGCGGCCTACGGGGTCAACTGGATCTATTTTCTTTCCTGTATCGTCGGCATCGCCTCCTGGTTCTTTTACACAGAATACGAGCTGGAGCCCCGCCTCGTCAAAAAAGGCAGCTTCCTTTTTGTGGCCTCCATCCCCCTGATCCTCATCCTTGTGGTGCTGATCCTGAACGTCCGCACCCATTGTCTTTTTTATCTGGATCAGGACTGCGTCTACCACCGCGGACCTCTGAACATCCTTGGTTTTTTGATCCCCTGTATCTATCTGGGTGCCAGCGTCCTTCACTCCCTCGCCATGGCCTCCCGAAAGGAGAACTACACCAACCGGCAGCGGTACCTGAACCTTGCATGTTTCTCCCTCCCGGCGGTCTTTCCCGCCGTGCTCCAGATCTTTATCCCGGGAACGCCTCTGAGCTGCATCGGCCTGACCGCCTCGGTACTGATCGTATACATGACCTCCCAGGAGCTTCTGGTGTCCATCGATCCCTTGACCAAGCTGAACAACCGGCACCACATGATCCGCTACCTGAGCCACGTGATGGAGCATCACGACAGGAACAACCAGCTTTTCCTTTTGCTGCTGGATCTTGACAAGTTCAAGCACATCAACGACACCTACGGCCACATCGAGGGGGATCACGCCCTGATCCGGTTCGCCGCTGTTTTGGAGCAGGCCTCCTTCTCCTACAACTGCTTCGTTTCCCGCTACGGCGGAGATGAGTTTATCATCGTCCTTGAGACCCCCGATCCCAAGGATCTGGACAGGCTCTGCCGTTTCATCCATGGGGAGCTTGCCAAAAGCAACCGCAAAGCCAAGAAGGAATACCTGCTGAGCGTCAGCATCGGGTGGGCCAAATATACGGAGGATATCCGCTATGTCCCCGAGTTTATCCATCTGGCGGATCAATCCCTTTATGAGGCAAAGCTAAAGCGGCCCCGCTGATCCCTGGGCTTTCTCTTTCTCCTGATCTTTCTCCTTCTGAAAGAGGAGAACGTTCCCAGGGCAAATGCTCCGCCCCTTCCGTTTAGGCCATTACGAAAAAAACAGCTTTCTCTGTGCCGCCGTAAGGCACAAAGAAAGCTGTTTTTTTGTGACAGTCCATAAATTGGGACTGTCGCCTTTTATGTCAGAGCTCCGTCCTGTGAAACTCTCTCTTCTTTAGGTACATACGCTCATCCGCCCGGTGATAGGTGTCGGAAAGATCCTTATCCAGCCCGGCGTCGTACAGGGCCAGGCCAATGGAAAAGGAAAGGGGGATCTCCCATTCCGGCTTGCTCCGGTCAAACTGCTCCTGCATATCCTTTGCCAGCTGCATCATCCGTCCATGGGCGTCCCCCACGGAAAGAATGACGAACTCATCCCCTCCCACCCGGTAAACGGTGGCGTTCTCTCCCGCCACGTCCCGAAAGGACCGGGCGGCGATCTGCAGATACACGTCCCCCGCCTCATGGCCCAGAGTATCGTTTACCTTTTTCAGGTTGTTCAGATCGATCACGTAAAAACCAATCCCCTCATGCTTCTTCCTGGCGGAAAGGTTCTCCAGGTCTATCTCAAATGCGTTCCGGCTCTTCAGGTTCGTAAGGTAATCCGTGTTGAACATGTCCTTGTAGAAGGGATTGGATATCCTTCGGAAAAGCCGGTTGGCCACAAAGGCGCAGACGGCGCATATGACCAGGGCCACCACGGGAGAGGCGCACAGCAGGAATTGGTAGGTATTGTACTGGTGCCCCGCTTCAAACTCCACGCCGATGACGCCCACCACCTCGTCCCCCATCCGAATAGGCAGATAGGAAATGAAGATCTTGCCCCAATCCGTGTTCTTGATGTGGCGGGGCATCACCTCCCGGCCTTCCAGCGCCCGTTCCATCTCGGGAACGATCTCCTCCTCAATGGGATCTCCCGGAGCCCGGAAGTCCTCCGCCTGGGTGTCGATGCAATCCACCACGTAGATCAGCTCACCCTCTGCGTTCCGCTTGCCGCTGTAAAGGTACATGACTCCTGTCAGATCCTTGGCCCTCCGAAATGCGGCGTGGGCCTGCCGGTAAAGGGCCGTGTCCATATCCTCCGGGGTGTCAATCTGAAAAAAAACATCTTCCTCCACGTTGTTCACGATATAGTCATGAATGGAACGGACCCGGTCCTCCAGCCCATGCATCATGTCTCGATAGGTCACATAAAAATACATGGACGATACCAGCACGCAGGAGACGACGGCCACAATGGCCGTAAAAACGGACACCTGCTTGTCCACCCTGCGAAACCCGTTCCTCTTCGCTTTTTTTTCCATGATTACCCCCCCCCACGCCGATCATATACCCTTTTATACCATATCCGCTATTGAATTACAAGTCATATACAGATTTTCCCCATGTGTCCAGCTCTGAGAAGGATCTCCTTTTTTTGACCATCGCCCGTCCTCCCCGCCTGGGTGAAGGGCCGGGTCATCCTTCCTTTTCAGACAGCCGGAAGGCTCTCAAAAGCTCTCCCACGCTCCAGGCCTGCCCATAGCAGCCCCGGGAGGCGGTAGGGCGCAGGCCGTCGTAGATCTCCGCCAGATGGAACAGGCAGCCCTCCAGAAGCCAGCCCTCCAGAGACTCAAGCCCCTGCCGCACCTCCTCCCTGGCCTTCGCCAGGCTCTCCCCGCAGGCAAGGAGGCCCCGGTAATAGGCTCCCAGAGGAAAGGCCCACACCGTCCCCTGATGGTAGGCCCGGTCCCGCTCCGGCTGACTTCCCCCGTAGACCGGATGAAAGGCCGGATCCTCCGGGGCAAGGGACCGAAGTCCCACGGGAGTGTAGAGCCGCTCCCTGACGGCCGCCAGAATCCGTCTTCCCTGCGCCTTGGTAAGCATGGAGTAGGACAGGGAAAGGGCGAAGACCTGGCTGCAGCGAAACTGTTCCTCCTCGTAAGTCCCATTGACCACGTCCCTCAGCCAGCCCTTCTCTTCCATCCAGAAGGCTTCGAGGAAGCTTTCCTTCACCCTCTGCGCCAGTCCCCCATAAGGGACTCCCGCCTTCCCCACCAGGGGGGACAGCTCCTCCAGGATCCTCAGGGCATTGTACCAGAGGGCGTTGACCTCCACCGGCCTCCCGTGGCGGGGAGTGGGCAGCTCCTCCCCGATCCGCACATCCATCCAGGTCACCTGCTCCAGCCCCTCGCCCGCCATGATCAGGCCGTCCTCGTCCATATGGATGTGAAAATCCGTCCCTCTCTGATACCAAAAGCAGATATCCTCCATCACAGGGTAGGCCTCCCTCAAGAAAGCCTCATCCCCCGTTTCCTTGTAATACTGATATGCACTTTCCACAAAAAGCAGGGATGCGTCCACGGTATTGTACAGCGGCTCCTGATCCCCCTCGGGAAACAGGTTTGGCATAAGGCCCCTGCGGCAATATGCCATAAAGGTCCTCAGAATGCTTTTGCAGTCCTCATAGGCGCCGATGGCAAGGGTGCAGCCAGGCAGGGCGATCATGGTATCCCTGCCCCAATCCTCAAAATAGGGATAACCGGCCAGGATGCTTTTTCCCCCGGTGGATTCCCGCTCCACCACGTACTGGGCGGCGCTGACGGCCAGAGCCTGCCCCACCGGGTGGGAAATACCGCTTTTCTGTATGATTTTTTCCCGTCTTTCGTATTCCCTGTCCATCCAACTCTCCACATCCTGCCGGATACAGCCCTCCACCGGGCCCTGCAGGCTGTACACCAGGCAGAAGGTCTGGGCTTTTCCAGTCAGAGGAAAAAGGATCCTGTGGTTTTTGACCGCAGCCCCCACAGCGTCCCGGCCGTCCCTGGAGTCCTGTTCATAGTACAGATCCTCGATCCACTCCTCCTCTCTCCGCTGAAGGCTCCCGTTGGTCTTATAGTAGAGGATCAGCCCGCCGCCGATGATTCTGTCCTCTTCGACCCTCAGCTCCATCCCTTTCTCCGGATTTCTCCCCTTCGGCGAAAAGCGAAGGAGGGGAGCCACGGCAAGCCTGCCCTCTTTTTTCGTTTCCGGTACCTCATACCGGACAGCCAGGGTGTTCTCTCCCTGAACCATGACGATGGTTTTTTTGACGGTGATCCCTCCCGCCCGGTAGGTCCACGTGGGAAATGCTTCCATCTCGAAGCTGTCCAGATACCGGAAGCCCTCCGCATTTTTTGTCCGGTTGACAAATTCCTGGGAAAAGAAGGAATAAGATGTTCCCTGACATTCCAAGGTCTCTTCCAGGTTGGCGATGATCTGTACCCGCTTGTTGGGCGCCTTGACGGCGGCCATCAAAAGCTGGTGGTCCATGCGGGAGGCTCCCCCGGCCACCGTAAGGGAGGAGTAGCCTCCCAGTCCGTTTGTGAGAAGCCAGCATTTTTCCTGGCTTCTGGAAAAGTCTGTCCAATCAGAAGGACACAGCCGTACTTTCATGTCGCACCTCCTCCGGTGATATCCTCTCTTCCAATCCTGATCGCTGCCGCGAAAACAGGCCCTGCCGAAATGACAGGGCCACGGTTTCGGATCAGCCTTTCACCGCACCGGAAAGTCCGTCCGAATAATATCTCTGCATGAAGATGAAAAGGATGGCGATGGGGATGGAAATGCACACGGCTCCCGCGGCGAAGCAGGTGTACCACTTGTCGATGTACTCCTTTTCCAGCATCTTCCACAGGCCTACGGACACGGTATAGTATTTTGCGTTTGCCCGGCAGATCACCTTGGCGAATATGAAGTCCAGCCAGGGTCCCAAAAAAGAGGTGAGGACAGTGTACACGATAATGGGCTTGCTCAGCGGGATGGTCACCTTTGTAAACACCTGGAACCTGGTCGCCCCATCCAGATAGGCGGCCTCATCCAAGGCCTTGGGGATGGTGTCGAAGAAGCCTTTTGCCACGAAGAACTCGATCCCGGCGCCGCCAGAATATACCAGGATCAGCGCCACCCGGATCATGGCTCCCTCGGAAAGCCCGATCACCTTCAGAATGTAGTACACCGCCACCATGGACATGAAGGCGGGGAACAGCTTCAGGATCATGCAGACGTTCATGTAGGGCTTTCTCATCTTAAAGCGCATCCGGGACATGCAGTAGGACATGGCCAGCACGAAGAAGGTGGAGATCACGCACACACAGCAGGCAATGATGAAGGTATTCAGGAACATCTGGGGAAAATCCAGGTTCTGAGTGTCGGTGAACAGCCGTTTGTAATTGTCCAGGGTATAACCCTTTGGAAAGAAGGTGGTCACGTAGGAGCCCTTCTGGCTGCTGAAGCTGAGCAGTACGATCCAGAGGATCGGAAGGACCCAGATCACGGCGAGAACCGCCAAAACAATATGGACCACGGTATCTGCGATCATCCCTCTCGTCCGCATGGACCCAGTCTTTTTTTCTTTCATCATTGGAAGCCCTCCTCATTCTTGTAGGAACCTGTGTTTCGATAGGTGACCAGAGACACCACCGCCAGGATCAAAAAGGTCAAGATACCCACGACGGCGCCCACGTTGTAATATTGCTGATCCACCGTCAGCTTGTACAGCCAGGTGACCAGAAGGTCCGTCTTTCCTGCCGTGTAGCCCACCGGCACCGGCTCTCCCTTCGTCAGAAGGTAGATCACGTTAAAGTTGTTGATGTTCCCGGTAAAGGTGGTGATCAGGTAGGGCGTGGTCACGAAGAGCATGTAAGGCAGGGTGATCTTGAAGAAGATGGTCACGGTGTTGGCCCCGTCCACCTTTGCCGCCTCATAAAGGTCATTGGGAATGTTCTGGAGGATCCCCGTCACCTGCATCATGGTAAAGGGAATCCCCACCCACAGGTTGATGACGATGACCACCACCCTGGCCCAGGCCGCATTTGACAGGAAGGGCAGGGGACTGCTGATGATGCCCGCATTCTGGAGCATCACGTTGATCAGGCCGCTTTCCCGAAGCATACTCCGCATCAGCAGCAGGGACACAAACTGGGGGATGGCGGCGGAGAGCATGAAGCAGAACCTCCAAAAGCCCTTCAGCCTTGTCGTTTTCCGGTTGATGACGATGGCCAGGATCATACCCAGGATATAGTTCAGGAAGGTGGCAAACACGGCCCACACCAGGGTCCAGCCTAAAACGGACCAGAAGGTTTTGCCGATGTTGTTTCCCATTCCCAGCACGGTTCCGAAGTTCTTCAGCCCCACCCAATGAAACAGGGTCAGATGGTCATCCACCTTGCTGTAGCTGGTGAAGGCCATGCAGATCATAAAGATCAGGGGCAGGATGGTAAAGACGATGATCCCCATAATAGGGGGGGGAAGCAAGGTCCAATGGAGCTTTTTGTCAAAAAGGCTTTTCACATCTTCTCCAATGGTATTGATGTGCCTTCCCTCCCGGGCGCGGCACTGTACCTGATAAGCGCTTTTCATGCTGGCCCTCCACGCCACGATGAAGGCAATGGTGATGCACACGGTGGCCACGCCGTAAAGCAAAAACAGGATGGTGCTGTCCCCGGCGGTGTACTCGTAAATACCCTTTGCCTCATTCCATACTTCCTCCTGGGGCCTTCCCCCCAGTGCGAGGAAGTTCTGGATATTCTGGATCCCATTGGTGAGCATAAACCATATGTAAGCGGCCTCCACCGCCAGGAACAAAAGTCCCTTTGCCACCTGCCTGTGGGCCATGTTCCCCGCACCCATGATCAGCATGGAAAGCCTGGTGGCGGCGTTTCCCTCTGCGATGGCCTTTCCCACGCTGTAAGGATTGTCAAATTCTTTTACAGGCTTCTTGATAATCGCCATAGCTGCTCCTTTCTCATCCGAAAATGTATTCCGCCATGACCGGCCGGCCGGACCATGACGCTTCATCCCTTTTCCCGCGGCGCTTTTGTCCTGTCCCCTTCCCAAAGGTACCATTGATCGGACAGCGCCTTTCCCTTTTCATGCAGAAGGGCATTGCCTGTCATAATGAGGCAATGCCCTTGCATTTCACGTTTGAGTATTCTGAAGCCGTTTGATTACTCAACTGCAGAAGTATTCATGCTGGTGTTGAAGTCCTCGGTCATCTGCTCTGCGTTGTCGTGGGTCACCTCTCCATTCACAATCGATTTACCAAAGTTCTCAGCCGGTGTCCAGTAGTTGCTCATGGCAGATACAAACGGCTGGATGATGGAGGTGCTGTTAAAGGTCTCATTCTGTGCGGTCACCAAAACGTCACTGCTGATGGCCTCGTCAGCAAGAAGCTGAGTGTTGCAGGGGATCACGCTTCTCAGGTCATAGTGCGCCTGCTGTGCCTCTGCGCTGCCAAGATAGCTTGCCAGAGCAACGGCCACCTGGGGATATTCGCAGTTGGGGTTCACGCCGATGGCCTTGGAGCCTGCGAAGGATTTCAGCTGCTTCTCCTGGCCGTCGATGGTGACGGTAGGCAGAGCCGCTACGCCATAATTGTCTCCCAGAGCCTCCTGAACGGATGCCGCATCCCAGGAGCCGGAGAAAATGGCATTGATGGAGCCGTCCCGCAGTCCGGAGATACCGGCGCCGTCAGCGTCATTCTTGAAATTGGGGTTCGCTGCCAGGTCGATCAGATAGTTGGTCACAGCCGCTCCCTTCTCGCCGGAGAAATCGATGCCGGCAGCCTCGTCCGTGCCGTCCTCTCCGAACAGGGTGCATCCGTTTGCCACATAGAAGGATGCGATGTACCAGGAGTTTGTGAGGGGGAAGGAGACAACGCCCTTCTCCAGCATGGCGTCAAGGCTCTTGATGTCCTCCTCGCCGAATACGGATTTATCATAGTACATGAACCAGGTGTTGGTGGTAAAGGGAACGCCATAGATGGCATCTCCCACAGACACGGAGTCAATGATCTCCTGGGAATTGGTGTCCTGGATCGCCTCCACCGTCGCTCCGCCCAGTCCTGCGATGCCGTTTGCGGCGATGAGATCTGTCAGGTTGTCGTTTGCAAACATGTAAACATCTGCAGCGCCTTCCACGTCCTGCGTCACGGTCGCCTTTGCCTCACCCTCGGCGCACACGCCGTACTCAAAGGTGAGATCCCAGTTTGGATGAGCCTCGTTGAACTGCTCGCACATGGTCTGGAGCCATGCGCCGCTCTCCTCGGCCTGGTCCTCAGAGGGTGCCCAAACGGTGAGGGTGGTGCTGATCTCTTCCTCCTCGGCAGAAACCAAAACCGTGCTGCCAGCCATCATTCCAACTGCCATGGCAGCCGTAAGCATAACGGAAATCACTTTTTTCTTCATAATCGTCTCTTCCTCCTTATTTTCTTCTGTTTACCAATTCTAAAATACAGAATTATTTCTCGCTTAGATGATTGTAACAGATTCTTTCTTTTCTTCCTATATTAAAAATTAACGATTTATGTTCTTTTTTCCCTCATTTCTCCCTTACCTGCTGCCTTTTCCATTTTTTGACACATCCGGGGGCCAAAAGCCTCCGGCAGGCCCCTCCCTCCTCGTTTTTCCAAAAGAGGGCTGACAGCGCCGGAGGCTTTTCCCTGTGTCTCCGCCCCCGGAAGGTCACAGAGCCTGCAGGGCAATCGCCAGATTCAGGTAGCCTGCAAAGGTGACCCAGAGAAGGTAGGGGAGCATCAGGTATGCGGCCCTTTTGTCTATCTGGGCAAAGGCCTGGATGGTTTTCCAGATCAGATACCAGAGGAGGATGAGCCAGGCCAGGGCCGGGAAATACGCCTCCATCACAAAAAACAGCACCGGCCAAAGCACGTTCACCAGAAGCTGCCCCAGATACAGCTTGATCGCCTGCTCCCTGCCCGGTGCGCCGGATTCATTGACCAGGTAGGCCGCAATCCCCATCAGGATGTAAAGGATGGTCCACACAATGGGGAACAGCCATCCGGGAGGAGCCAGGGGCGGCTGGTACATGTTTTCGTACTGCGCCATGCTCCCCGCCGTCAAAAGCCCGGACAGGACGCCAGCTCCCAGAGTGATCCCCAGGCTGGCCACCAGAGCTTTCCAGTTAATCTTTTTCATTTCCCCATCTCCATTTTTTTCTTCCCCTCATTATATTTCCCAGGAAGACGATATATCCCGCCTTTTCCTCAAAACCTCCCCCTCCGCCCATTTTCCATGGAACGCTGATACTTCCTCCTGGTGGCCAGTCCACCTCGTATGTGCCTCTCAGACTTATTCACATCCAGCACCTTCCGCACCTCCCCCGCCAGCCCCGGATTGATCTGGCAGATCCGGTCGGAAATATCTTTATGTTTCGTCGTGACGAATTAGAACGGTTTCGTCCAAGCCCAAATCCCCAAGCAAACGCAGGTAAATA
>JAUNJL010000122.1 GCA_030533315.1 Eubacteriales bacterium | reverse complement strand
ATAAATAGTGCGTTCAACAGGCGATTTCAGCCGTGCATATCCTTTTTTCAAAAACGCAGGCTTTCCGTATGCCTGCGTGATCCATTTGTTCGTACCTTCCGCATTTTAAGTGATCAGGCCGGAAGCCAGAAGATCATTGATTGCTCTTGTGCAGGTCGCTTATGAAACTTATCAAGTATTAATGAAACACTCAAAAAAATAACATTTCAGTTTTCCATTACAACATTACAATCGGAAGAATGGCGGATTGTGAAATCTTAATTCATAAATCATGTAAAAGCTGTTGTGTTTTTTGCAGCTGCGGATTATGATAGATCATAGGATTATCAGGCGATTTTTCATGATCCAGAAACCCCATTTTACAGAAGGATTATCAGGTGATCATTTATGATTAAGACAAAATATTGGCTCCTCCTCCTGGGTCTGATACTGGGAGCCTGCCTTGGCTACATGCTTTTTCTGTATAGTTCTAAAAGGGAGGGCATGAGGGCAGACATCTACCAGGACGGGGTCTTGGTTTCATCCGTTTCTCTTTCCCAGGTGACGGGCACAAAAACTCTCACCATCCAGTGTGAGGAAGGAACAAACGTGATCCAATACCGCCAGGGGCAGATCCGTATGCTAAGGTCCGATTGTCCCGGCCAATTCTGCGTAAAGGCCGGCTGGAGCTCCCATAGTGCGGAGCCTATTGTCTGTCCTCCCCACAAGCTGGTGGTCCAGGTCGTGGAGGAGGATCAGGAAGGCGATGGGATAGATGCCATTTCACAGTGACCGCCCTTATGCCCGCAGGAGCTTTTGACCAGAGGCGGGGCTCCCCTGTTTTCAGCCATCCTCTGAAAGAAAGGATAAGAAAGGATTTTTCATGAGCACAAAGCGTCTAACTTACCTTGCTATGATGACGGCCATCTCTCTGTCCATCTTTGTTATTGAACTGCAGCTGCCGCCCCTGGTACCTATACCCGGTGTCAAGATGGGTCTGGCAAACATTGTGACCGTCTACGCGATGTTCGTCCTGGGACCTTCTGACACCGCCCTCATCCTTTTCAGCCGTATTCTGCTGGGGAGCTTTTTTTCTGGAAGGATGACCGCTTTGGTGTACAGCCTTTTTGGGGGGCTCCTCTGCTACCTGACCATGCTCCTTCTAAGAAAGGTGATGGCAAAAAATCAGATCTGGCTTTGCAGCTGCTTTTGCGCCATTTCCCACAGCATTGGGCAGATGGCCGCAGCCCTTCTCCTAACTCAGGTGCCGGCCATTCTTGTCTACCTGCCTCTTATGATCATCACCAGCGTCATTGCAGGAGCCTTTACCGGACTATGCGCCCAGGCCATGGCAATACGGATGCCCATTTCTTATAGACCGAAAAAAACAGAGAAATAAAGCCGAGGGCAGAAATCTTTCATCATGACTTTTGGCGGCAGGGCTGTTCCAGACGGCCTGACGTTTATGGGGCGGAACGTGGTAAGGCAAAATAAGCTGCCTGGCCGTTTATCTGGAGGGAGCGGTTGTGAGATAGATATGCTTCACTGGTGTGTGAAGATTTTCCTGCTGGCCGAAATAATCGTTGAAAAAGGTTTACTTTTTCGTTATACTTGAAAGAAAAACAAAGGAAGGTCGTTATGAATTACGAAGATTTATATCAGGCTCTTACCGGGCAGGAGAAAGCGGTCAAGGACAGGATCGGGGCAATCCAGCGCATCTTTAAGGCAATCTGCCGGGAGACGGAAAGCGGGGATGTAAAGAGTTTAACGAAGAATATAGATGCGATGAGAGAGCTGGTTTCCGGACTTTCCAGGGATTTGGACCAGGTGAAAGAGACGGTTCTGGATTTTGACGCCACCGCTTACTTTCGGGAAGGGGATTTTGCGGAGCAGATGCTCTCTATTTGCAGGGAGGAGCAGGTGGACGTACAAGGAAGCTTTCCTGTCTATGAAATGTTTCCTTATCGGGTGAAGCTGGATGTGGAAAACCAGGATCTTTATCTGGACCGGAAAAAGGTGGCCTGTATGCGTCCCAAAAGCTTTGTGGCAATGGTGAAAAAGGGACAGGAGCGGCTGAATAAGGCGGCCTTTCAGGAGCAGGGCTTTTTAAATGAGCTGGCGGAAGCCTATGATCTGGCCCTTCTGAAGGACAAAAAGCGCCCTGGTTACGACGTTTATCTGAAAAGTCTGTATAAGCTCATGGCTCCCATGAGCCGTTATCGTAAGGAGTACGATCTTCAGAGCTTTGCCTTTGACCTGGCCAGGCTTTACGGCTCCGACGTGCAGGAAACCAAGAATGGAAGGCGTTTTCAGTTTGGGCCAAGCCGAAATTCCAGCAAGGCCATCCGCATTCTGGACAGAATGGGACAGGAGCAATATCTCTCCACCATCTGTTTTTATGAGAAGGAGCAGTGATCAGGGAAGTGTCCAGAAAAACGGACAGAAAAGAGGAAGATATGACAGTACAGGGCAGCCGGGCGGCGGGAATCCATTTTCTGGCCGATTTCTGGCAGGAAAAATATTTAAAGGAATACATAAAGGACGGCGGAAGCAAGATCAAGCTTGTGACCGGCCGGCCGGGCTGTGGGAAAACTTATTTTCTTCAGCTGATGGAGCGGTTGGCCGTGGAGGAGGGGTATAAGACCGTCTCTTTTTCTGCGGAGAATATTTGGATGCATGATTTTAAGGAAATCTATGTGGAGATTTTTCGCCAGTGTGATATCCTTTCGTGTCTGAAGGCCGCCAGCCGTTGTTTGATACAGGAGATGGGCTTCGACTGGAGGGAGATACCGGAGGGTATGCGCTTTATGGATTATCTTTCGCAAAATGGCATGGGAGACGCCATTACCAAGAGGGAGATCCGGGCGCAGCTGAAGCTGCTTTTTTTGGATAATCCTATGTTGGATAACAATTTTGCTCTGGCGTGCAGTATGCTCACCGGCGGTATTCTGGGATATCCGCTTTTGGAGCCGCAAAATCGGGAGCTTCTGATGGCATGGCTGACGGGGGACCGCACGGTGAAGCTTTCCCAGCTTCGTACCCTGGGCTTTTATCCTGCCAGGATCACCCGGTACAATGCCCGCCATATGCTTCGCTCTCTTTCTGAGATCATCCATATGGGCGGCTTTTCCGGGCTGTTTGTCGCCATTGATGATCTGGAGGTGCTCATCAGCCGTTCCAGCCTGCTTCCCGTACATTACACAAAAATGAAAAGGGAGGATACCTACGAGAGCATTCGCCAGCTTATTGACGACATTGACAGCATGAAAAACATCATGTTCCTGTATGCCTTTGACAGGGAGCTGGTTGACAATGAAAATGCCGGGCTGAAATCCTACCAGGCTCTTTGGATGCGCATTCAGAATGAGATCGTCAGCCAGAGGTTCAACCGTTTTTCCGATATGGCGGATCTGGATCGCCTTGCAGAGCAGGAATATACGGCGGAGGTTATTGTGGAGATATCCCGGCAGCTTGCGAGTGTGCAGAACCAGTCGCCGGCGGAGCCTCTGAGTGTGGATGCTGCCAGGGAGCTTCTTTTCCAGGCCCGCACCAGCGCCGTGGGGATCCCGAAGCTGATCCAAAATGCCATGCAGGAGGTGACGGAGCATGTATGATTTTGAAGCCAGACACATGATCGAGGCCCTGCGTTCAGGCATCCCTTCCCGGGTGGTGGGACAGTATTTTTCCGAGGCGCGTCCCAGGATCATGAAGGAGATCACAGGTCGTTTGGAGATGGTGAGTGAGCAGGGAAGGTCGAACGGGATCGTGATCAGCGGAAAATATGGGGAGGGGAAAACCCATCTGCTGAACACGGTTTTTAGTATGGCACATTCCAACAACATGGTGGTTTCCTATTTGTCACTTAGCAAGGAAACGCCCATGGACAAGCTCTACCTGATCTATCAGAAGGTCATTCGGAACACCTATCTTCCCATGCGGCGTCAGCCGGGATTTATGCAGGAGCTGGAGAAGCTTTCCGCAAACACCCCCATCGCCGGCGAGATGCTGCTTTATGCGGCGAAGCAGCTGGAGACGGATAAGCTTTATTATCTTTTTCGTTCTTATTTGAACACGGAGGATCCAGATGAGAAGTTCCTTTTGCAGGCAGATCTTGAGGGAGATTTTATCGCAAACGGACCTCTGAAGAAAATATACCGCCGCATCTTTAACCAGACGGCGAAGTACAACGTGAATTTTACGAAAACGAAGCATTGTGCCGATTATTTTTCTTTCATGAGTCATCTTTTTGTCCAGATGGGCTACCATGGGTGGGTGATCCTTGTGGATGAGACAGAGCTGATGGGCCGTCTGGGGAAAAAGGCCAGGTTAAAGGCCTATACCAACATGGCCAGATTTCTGATGCCGGAGCACTGCTTTGAATCCACCTTTTCCATGTTTGCCCTAAGCTCCTCCTATGGGGAGGATGTGATCGAGGGTAAGCATGAATATGAAAACCTGGCGGAGATTTTTCCTGATCAGCAGGAACCGGCCAAAACGGTTTTGGATATTCTTTTGAAGGCGCCTCAGCTTCTGCCCTTGACGAAGGATGAGATCCATGAGGTGCTGAGCAAGATCCAGGATTTTCACGGGAGAGCTTATGGGTGGGAACCGAATGTCTCTCTGGAGGCTCTTTCCGAGGCGACTCTTTCGGGAGGATATCTTCTCCGCACGAAGATCCGGGCGGCCATTGAGTTTCTGGACCAGCTTTAT
Source organism: Eubacteriales bacterium (assembly GCA_030533315.1). The sequence continues at coordinate 152 of JAUNJL010000122.1, read as the reverse complement.
CAATATGGAAAAGCGGACAGATCGGAGGTCGGACAGCTGGGCAGAGAGTCCTTCCAGGAGGACATTCCTTCCCTGGAGGAGCTGTAAGGCGTATGGGAGGGGAAGAAAAAGACAGTTTTTGCGATCTTCGGCGGTGGTGAAAAATTTAAAAT
>JAUNJL010000121.1 GCA_030533315.1 Eubacteriales bacterium | reverse complement strand
ATTTTCCAGTTTATTCCAGAATAGGATTTTCGCAAATGTGCATATTAAGGGTACAAGCAAAAATTCCATGGAAAAGGAGACGAAGGAAAATGAGAAAAGCAAAAGGGATTTTCATGAGCTTGCTTCTTGCCTTAAGTTTATGTATGTTTACGGCTTGCGGAAACGATGGTGACAATGGAAACGCCGCGGACGAGACGAGGACAGAGGACACCCAGGATGACGCCGCTTTGGAGGAAGACAACACGGGCAGCGGCACGGCGGAGGGCGAGGTGACGGAGGATACCCAGGAGGATTCCGGGATCAGCACCACCGAGGAGCCTCAGCCCTCTGAGAATGCCGGAGACGGGATGCCGGAGAGCGGAACGGGAAATACGGACCCGGCGGGAGATGACAGCGCCGCCCAGCCAGGGGACGGGGATACCGTAGGTGAGGATCTTGGAGACGGGGCCCGGGCCATCGGTGAGGGCGTAGGCCAGGCGGCAGAGGATGTGGGAGACGCCGTGGGAGACGTTGTAGAAGGAAATCCCTGACGGTACACGTTGCATAATAAAAAAATAAATGCTATTATCAATGCATGAGTGGGGGATCCTCCCACAGGAGAAGGAAAGCCCAGAGGGCGCGGATGACGCGCCATGAAAGGAGAAACCATGAAATTCCGGCCATGCATTGATATACATAATGGAAAAGTAAAACAGATCGTAGGAGGAAGCCTGAAGGACCATGGGGACCTGGCAAAGGAGAACTTTGTCTCCCAGCAGGACGGAGCCTTTTACGCCTCCCTGTACCGGGAGGCGGGGCTTTCGGGAGGCCACGTGATCCTTTTAAACAGCAAGGATTCCCCCTATTTTCCCGCCACCAGGGAACAGGCATTAAAGGCCCTGGGGGCTTATCCCGGAGGGCTGCAGCTTGGCGGCGGCGTCTGTCCGGAGAACGCCATGGAGTATCTGGATGCCGGGGCCAGCCATGTGATCGTCACCTCTTACGTGTTCCGGGACGGGGAGATTTCCTGGGAAAACCTGGAGCGCATGAGGCAGGCGGTGGGCCGGGAGCGTCTGGTGCTGGACTTAAGCTGCCGCAAAAAGGGAGACGCCTACTACGTGGTCACGGACCGGTGGCAGAGATTTACCCAGGTTCCTGTGACCCTGGATCTGATGAAGACCTTAAGCGGCTACTGTGACGAGTTCCTTCTTCACGCAGTGGATGTGGAGGGAAAGGCGAAGGGCATCGAGAGGGGACTGGCAGAGCTCCTGGGAGATTTTCAGGAGAGGCCCGTCACCTACGCCGGAGGAGTAGGCTCTATGGAGGACATCCGGGACCTGGGCCGCTGGGGAAAAGGGCGTCTGGATGTCACCGTAGGCAGCGCCCTGGATCTTTTCGGAGGCCCCATCCCCTTAAAAGACCTCCAGACCCTAGAAGCTCTTTAAGGCAGAACTGTAAAAAAGTGATGTTAAATTCAGGAAAGATATGTTATAATAAAACCATCAAACAGCAAAGGGGATGGAAGCATGAATTTTATCATCAGCGGAAAAAATATAGTAGTGACAGAAGGCCTGAAGACAGCCGTGGAGGACAAGCTTGGTAAGCTGGAGCGGTATTTTACCCCGGAGACAGAGATCTCGGTAACCTTGAGCGTGGAAAAAGAAAGACAGAAGATCGAGGTTACCATCCCGGTAAAAGGAAATATCATCCGCTCCGAGCAGGTGAGCAACGACATGTATGTATCCATCGACCTGGTGGAGGAGGTCATCGAGCGCCAGCTTCGCAAATACAAAAATAAGATCGTAGACAAGCAGCAGGCGGCCGGCAGCTTCCAGAAGGCATATCTGGACAAGGATTACGAGGAGGATGAGGAGGTAAAGATCATCCGCACCAAGAAGTTTGACATCAAGCCCATGTATCCCGAGGACGCATGTGTGCAGATGGAGCTCCTGGGCCATAACTTCTTCGTTTTCTGCAACGCGGAAACCGACCAGGTGAACGTAGTATACAAAAGAAAAGGAAATACCTACGGCCTGATCGAGCCGGAGGCATAACCCTTAAAAAATAAGAACGCCCGCAAAAGGGCGGCCTACCAGGGGCTTTATTTCTTGGAAAAATATCGGCATAGTTTGGAGAAATCCGGCTATGCCGGTTTTTTTGTACGCAGATCCCTATAAAAACGAAATACTCATATCTACAAAGTCAGAAGTGAAACAGAAATATTTTCGGAAGTAAAATGGCGATATTATCGGAAGTGAAACAACGACAAAATCGGAAGTAAAACCTTGATATTTTCGGAAGTCAAATGGCAATATTGTCGGAAGTCAATGTGGGATGACTCCCCGATCGATGTTTCATCAGAAGTGAATTTTATTTGGTCCATGAAATTGTTCCTCAACTTGGGGAACAATTTAAGATGGTATCCGGCAAGGTGTTTCTGGTTCCGTGGAGGCAATTGCGGCAGAACCTTTCTACAAAATTGGATATATACTGATGAGTTTGATAATTTTTTTATCAGTGTATTTATCAGTAAATCTATTGATATTTTCGCTGCATTGTGCCATACCACAACCACGAGGTGAACACTATGGCTAATATCACAAGCGCAATCAGAGATACCATTTTCATTTCCTTGTTTAACCGCGGTCTTGCCGGAAACTAGCGCATTATGGCTGAGAAGGCAATCAACAAGGTTCTGGAAAACCCCTTTGCCAATGCAGGAGGGCGGCTGCGGAAAGCCCCTCGGAAACAAAAAACGGAAATGCTTGTCATTGTGATCGGCGCAAGAGCCGACGACGAGGTCTATGAAACCGCACAAAGCCATATCGAAAAGCATGGTCTATGAAAATGCTCCACCTGATCTCAGTCTCAGGTGGGGCTTTTCAACATTTTATAAATAACGCTTGCTTTTGCCTCAATGTCAGTATCCGCGTCATGAAAAAATTCCATTGCATGTTTTCAGGGTTTTGCGGCTTTTAGAGTAAAAAGCTCGGTTCTTTTTCTTTCCGGCTGGTTGAAGTTTTCGCTCTTTCGTGATATGCTCAAAAAAATCAATGTCGGGAGTATATTTATGGCTATAACATATAAAAAACGGTTTCATTTGATGATTAACCAAGGAAGCAGCCATCCCAGTTGACAGAGCTGGATGGCTTTCGTCCTAATATCTTGATACGATTAAGGTGAGACCACAAGACAGATGATATTCTGGACTTCGTGCCGGAGGAAAAGGAGATTGAAAACAATGGCTGATATTAGAAAGGAACAGGAGCGTGAGGAACTCCATCGTGCGATATGGGCGATTGCTGATGAACTGCGTGGAAGCGTGGACGGGTGGGATTTCAAGTCCTATGTGCTGGGCATGATGTTTTATCGTTATATATCTGAAAATCTAACAAATTACATCAACGAGGGCGAGATTGAAGCCGGAGAAGTTGGCTTTGATTATACACAGTTATCCGATGAAAATGCGGAACAGGCTCGTGAGGACTTGGTTAAAACGAAGGGATTTTTCATTCTGCCCAGTGAGCTTTTCTGCAATGTCAGAAAGAGAGCTGCAAACGATGAAAATTTGAACATGACTTTGGAAGCTGCCTTTAACCACATTGAGGAATCAGCAAAGGGCAGCGAAAGCGAAGATAATTTTGCGGGTTTGTTTGATGATATTGATGTCAACAGCAACAAGCTGGGGGCTACCGTTGCCAAGCGCAATGCGAACCTTGTGAAACTGATTGAGGGCGTGGCAAACATGGGATTGGGTAACTACAAGGACAATTCCATTGATGCCTTTGGTGATGCTTACGAATACCTTATGAGTATGTATGCATCCAACGCCGGAAAAAGCGGCGGCGAGTTCTTCACTCCGCAGGAAGTTTCCGAGCTTCTGACCCGTATGGCTGTTGCAGGAAAAACAGAGGTCAACAAGGTTTATGACCCGGCTTGCGGTTCCGGTTCTCTGCTTCTGAAAGCGGCAAAAATCCTCGGTAAAGAGAATGTGCGTCAAGGCTTCTATGGACAGGAAATCAACTTGACTACATATAACCTTTGCCGCATTAATATGTTCCTGCATGACATTGACTTTGACAAGTTTGATATTGCCCACGAGGACACCCTGCTGTCTCCGCAGCATTGGGATGATGAACCCTTTGAGGTTGTTGTTTCCAATCCTCCGTACTCTATCAAGTGGGAGGGTGATGACAACCCTGTTCTGATAAATGACCCCCGTTTTTCCCCTGCCGGGGTGCTTGCGCCGAAGTCTAAGGCTGACCTTGCTTTTATCATGCACTCTCTGGCGTGGCTTGCTACCAACGGAACGGCGGCTATCGTTTGCTTTCCCGGCATCATGTATCGTGGTGGAGCGGAAAAGAAAATCCGTCAGTACCTCATTGACAACAACTTCATCGACTGCATCATTCAGTTGCCGAGCAATCTGTTCTTCGGCACTTCCATTGCGACCTGCATTATGGTTCTGAAACGCAGCAAATCCGACAACAAGACTTTGTTTATTGACGCTTCCGGTGAGTTTGTCAAGGTAACGAACAACAACCGACTGACTGAGGAAAATATTGCTCATATTGTGGACGAGTTTGTTTCCCGTGTCGATTCCCCTCATTTTGCTCGCCTTGTGCCTTATGAGGAAATAGCAGGGCAAGATTACAATCTTTCTGTCAGCACTTATGTGGAACAGGAGGACAAGCGGGAGAAAATCGACATTGTGCAGCTCAATGCTGAGATTGAGCGGATTGTAGCCAGGGAACAGGTGTTACGGGATGAGATTGCGAAAATCATTGCAGAAATCGAGGTGGGTGTATGAAAAAAGAAAAACAGGAGACCAGCATCGTCCGTTCCTCTGCCGCTGAATATCTGAC
>JAUNJL010000034.1:5333-25063 GCA_030533315.1 Eubacteriales bacterium | reverse complement strand
AATGATAAACTTGCCATTTTTTTTCCTCCAAATGTTTTATAGTGTATTGGATGCAAACTTTTTCATCTAGGGTAAGTATAGCGAAAACCGGGAAAAAGGGCTAGAGAAGAATCGTACAAAGTTTTTTCTGGTTTCTTGTCATTCTGACGAAAAAGCGCCGGAGGCTGCCGATTTCTTTGGCAGCCTCCGAAAACCAGGCTATTTCGCGGCTTCCCGGGCGTAGGCAGTGGTCACCAGGGCCTCGTAGGGAACGTCCCTGGTAAGCTCTCCCGCATCCTTCAGGATGTCGGTGAGAAGGGTGAAGCTTTCCTCCTCAAAGATCAGGTTTTCCTTCCAGGTGTCCTGCTCATGGTACCGTTTTACAATGGTGGTGATGGTTTCCAGGTCGGTCTCCGGAAACTGGGGAGCGATGATCCCGGCGATTTCCTCAGGGGTGTGGGCCTGCACGTAGTCCATACCCTTTTGGAGGGCGTTTGTAAAGCCCTGGATCACCTCCGGGTGTTCCTCCATGTAGCTGGTTTTCGCGCTGTAGGAGGTGTAGGGCACATATCCGGAATCCACGCCCAGGGAGGCCACTACGTATCCTGCCCCCTCCAGCTCCAGGGCGGTGGCGGAGGGCTCAAACTCTACGCTGAAATCCCCCAGCCCGCCGGAAAAGGCAGCGGCGGTGGAGCCAAAGTCGATGCTCTGATCGATGGTCAGATCCCTGGCCGGATCGATGCCCTGCTTTTTCAGGATGTACTCAAAGACCATCTCCGGCATACCGCCCTTGCGGCCGCCCAGGACCAGCTTTCCCTTCAGGTCCTCCCAGGCAAAGTCCGGCATTTCCTCCCGGGCCACCAGGAAGTTTCCGGCCCGCTGGGTAAGCTGGGCGAAGTTTACCACCGGGTCCGTGGCCCCCTCCTGGTAGGCGTAGATGGAGGCCTCCCCGCCCATAAAGCCGATGTCCGCATCCCCGGAGATCAGGGCGGTCATCACCTTATCCGCGCCGAAGCCGTTTACCAGGGTGAGGGAGATCCCCTCCTCCTCAAAATACCCCTCCTGGATGGCCACATACTGGGGAGCGTAAAAAATAGAGTGGGCCACCTCGCTTAAGGTAACCTCCGTCAGCTCCTTTTTCTCCTCTGTTTTCGCGGACACAGCCATGGGCGTACAGACAGCCAGGATGACGGCCACAGCCGCCGCCAGAAGCCTTTTTCTCTTTTTCATGGAAATTCCTCCTGTTTTCTCATAAAATCCCGCCGGAGGGCGCAAGCACCATGGCCCTCCGGCCCTTTTACCATACTATGCGAAATCAGGCGGATGGTTCCAAAAAAAGCCGCAGGCGTAAGGGCCTGCGGCTTGGGGGGATGTTCTTATTCGTGCTCTGTGTGCAGGAGCAGATGGGCCCTGTGGGACAGGGGATGCTCCATGTATTCCTCGTAGAGCTTCTGGATGTCCGGGTTGTCGTGGGAGCAGCGGAGGGGCATTTCTTTATCCAGCCTGTAGAGGGTCTTGCCTCTCTCGAAGGCCAGCTCCTCCCCGTCGTGGATGGGCTGTCCGCCGCCGCCTACGCAGCCGCCGGGACAGGCCATGACCTCCACGAAGTCGTACTGGATCTCGCCTCGTTCCATCCGGTCAAGAAGCTTCCTGGTGTTTCCAAGACCGCTGACAACAGCCGCCCTTACCCGGATGCCGTTGATCGTCAGATCCGCCTCGGTCAGGCCGTCGTTCATGTTAAATCCGGGGCTTCTCACGATCTGGAAGGCGTCCGGATCGGGATTTTCCCCAGTGATGATGTTATAGGCGGTGCGGAGGGCTGCCTCCATCACGCCTCCCGTTGCGCCGAAGATGGCTCCCGCGCCGGTGCCGTCCCGCATGGGAAGATCCCCTGGAATATCCTCCAGGAAATCCGTGTTGATATGGGCGGAACGCATCATCCGTACAAGCTCCCTTGTGGTGATCACAATATCCACATCATGGCCTGCGTATTCTTCATAGAAAAGCTCCATTTCCCGTTCGCTCTTCTTTGCCACGCAGGGCATTACAGATACGGTCACGATGTCCTCCGGCTTCACCTGGATCTTTTCCGCGAAATAGCTCTTCATCACAGCCCCAAACATCTGCTGGGGAGATTTTGCCGTAGACAGGTATTTTACAAGATGGGGGTACTGGGACTTGGCGAAGCGCACCCATCCTGGACAGCAGGAGGTAAACATGGGGTGCTCCTTCAGCTCGCCGGCGGTGAAGCGCTGGACGAACTCATGGGCCTCCTCCATAATGGTCAGGTCGGCGGAGAACACCGTGTCAAAGGCGTAATCCGCGCCCATCTTTTTCAGGGCGTCTAAAATCTTGCCGACAGTGGCCTCCTTGGGATCCATATTCAGCTGTTCCGCCCAGGAGGTGCGGACAGCGGGAGCCACCTGTACCACCACGGTCTTGGTGGGATCGGAGATGGCCTTCCATACAAGCTCTGTGTCGTCTCTTTCCCGAAGGGCGCCAACGGGACAGTGGGTGATGCACTGGCCGCAGAGGGAGCAGGGAGCCTCCTCGATCTTCTGATGGCGGGAAACATTTACGGTGGTGCGGGAGCCGGTGCCCTCCACATCCCACACGGACAGCTGCTGTACCTTGTCGCAGACCTGGATGCAGCGCATACATTTGATACACTTCGCGGAGTCGCGGATCAGCGGGAAGTCCATGTTCCAGGGACGCTTCTCCACCTCTCTCTTGAAGGGAATATCGATGATGTTCAGGTCATTTGCCAGCTTCTGCAGGCTGCAGTTTCCGCTTCTGGTGCAGCTCACGCACATGCAGTCATGCTGGGCCAGGATCATCTCCACAGTGGTTCTTCTGTCCTTACGTACCTTGGGGCTGTTGGTGTAGAGGACCATGCCCTCCTTTGCCACGTTGTTGCAGGAGGTGAGCAGCCGGTTCCTGCCCTCCATCTCAACCACACAGACACGGCAGGCGGCGATCTCGTTGATATCCTTCAGATAACAAAGCTTGGGGATGGTGATGCCGTTTTGCCTGGCGGCCTCCATGATCGTTGTATTTTCCTTTACGGATATTTGCTTTCCGTCGATTGTAAGATTTACCATAACTTTTCCCGCCCTCCTTTGAATATTCCGTATCCGAAACGGTCACAGCGAAGACATCTGCTGGACTCCTGCTTTGCTTCTTTTTCGGTCATGCAGTTTTCCACGGCCTCAAAGTCGCATACCCGCTCACAGCCTTCACGCTCAGTCATGTTGACTCTTCCGCATGGGGAACGGTCGGAATGATTGGGAGCCGGAACCTCCACGTCACAGGAGATGGTATGGTGGTAACCAAGATATTCGTCGATGTTCGCGGCAACAACCTTAGAGGCTGCAATGGCCTTGATCACGGTAGCAGGACCGCTGGCGCAGTCGCCTCCCGCGAATACACCCGGCATATTCTCGAAAGCGCAGGTGCTGGTGGTCTGAAGCTTGCCCCTTACAACAGGGATGCCTACCTCTTCAAAATGGCGTGTCTCAATGTTCTGGCCGATGGCGATGATCAAAACGTCGCAGGGGATGAAAATATTATCCTCTCCAGAGGAACGGGTACCGGCCCGTCCGTCCTTAATGGCGCTGATCATCTGGGGGGTCACGTAGATCCCTTTCACATGGTTGTTTTCGTCCACCTGGATGGAGGCGGGGGACTTCAGGGTCTGCATTTCCACTCCTTCAGCCATCGCTGCCTCTACCTCCTCCGGCAGGGCGGTCATATCCGCGATCCGGCGGCGGTATACGATGCTGACCTTCTTTGCCCCAAGGCGCTTCGCGGTCCGCACGGCGTCCATGGATACGTTTCCGCCTCCGATAACGGCCACTTCCTTGCCGGCGAGATCCATGGGGGTGCCCATTCCTACGTCCTGGAGGAACTGCACAGCGGAGATCACGCCCTCCGCGTCCTCTCCTTCCATACCCAGCTTCTTGTCGGTGCTGGCGCCCACGGCGATAAGCACGGCGTCATATTCCTTGCGGAGCTGCTGGAGGGTAATGTCCTGTCCAACCTTTACGCCATGTCTCACCTCGACTCCCGTTTTCAGGATGCAGCTGATGTCGTCGTCCAGACGATCCTTGGGCAGACGGTAGTTGGGGATGCCGTAGCGGAGCATTCCGCCCAGCTTTGGAAGCATCTCATACACCACGGTCTGATGTCCCATCAGCTGAAGGAAATAGGCGGCGCTTAATCCTCCCGGGCCGCCGCCGATGATGGCGACGCGCTTGCCAGTAGAGGGGGCGCAGGCGGGAGGCGGAACCTCTCCGGCGTGATCGGCTGCCATACGCTTCAGGCCCCGGATGTTTACGGAATCATCCACCATGTTTCGGCGGCATCTGGCCTCGCAGGGATGCTCGCAGATAAAGCCGCAGGTGGTGGGGAAGGGATTGTCCTTTCGGATCAGGCGCACTGCGTCCGCATACCGCCCAGCTCCCACAAGGGCGATATAGCCGGGGATGTCCACCCTGGCTGGACATAGGGCCACGCAGGGAACGGGCTGATGGTATGTACAGGTGCAGCGCCCATTTTTCACGTGCTCAATGTAGTCGTCCCGGTATCCGGTTACGCCCTTGTAGACCATGTTTGCCGCCTCATAGCCGATGGCGCAGTCCGCGGATTCCATGATGGAAAGGGCGGTCTCCTCGATGAGGTCCAGGGTCTTCATAGTCGCTTTTCCATCCAGCACGTCTGTGATGAAATGATTCAGCTGTCCAAGGCCGATGCGGCAGGGCGTACATTTACCGCAGGTCTGGGCGTGGCACAGCTCCAGAAACGCACGGGCCATGTCCACAGGGCAAAGCCCCGGAGGACTGGATTCGATTCTTCTCTCCAGGTCCTTGTAAAGTCCTTCCATTACAATCCTGGCTCTGTTGGGAGATATGATCTCTAATCTGCTCATTATCGCAACCTTCCTCTCGTACATATTTTAGAGTATCTTCATTGTACCATTAATACACAGGATTTTCCACAATTTTTTTTAGATTCCAAAATTTTTTTTGCATCTTCCACCCGCTTTCGCCCTTTTCACCAAAACATCACCAAAATTTCCCTGTCTTTTCATAAAAATTCACCCAATCCCATTTCCCTACTCAACAAAAAGCCTGTTATAACTCCTCTGTTCTATATTGCGCTCTTTTTTGTAAATGATTTCATACTTCGATGCTTCCGAACATATATGACAAAAAGTAAAATATACTTGACTTAATGACATATAAATGATAACATAAAGAAAACCAAGGCCAAGGGAAACAAAAAAGAAAGGAGATGACCGGAGGATGGCGAAGAATATTGCCATTAAGGTGGCAAGGGCGGAAAAGGACATGACGCAAAAAGCGCTGGCAGAGGCGGTGGGGGTTTCCCGCCAGACCATGAACGCCATTGAGAAGGGGGAGTACAATCCTACCATCCGGCTGTGCAGGAAAATCTGCCGCGTATTGGAAAAAAGCTTAGACGATTTATTTTGGGAGGAAACAGATGATGAAAAAAACGAAGAATAATCTGGACGAGAGACAGGAGATGACTCTCTTAAAGGTGGAACACACAGGCTGCTGGCTGGCCTTTTGGGGATTGCTGGCTGCGATCCTTTTGCAGATGGCCTTTGGAGATTTCAGCCTTCAAAGTATCGTGGGAGAATGGTGCGTGTTTATGTGCCTTTCCCTGTATCTGGCGGCTGCCTGTATCAAAAACGGGATCTGGGACAGGAGACTAAAGCCTGATTTCCGGACGAACCTTGCAGTCAGCGGCGTCGCGGGCCTTGTGACAGGCATCCTCTTCTTTGTGATCTCCTATATGAATTTTCACAAGCTGGCCGGTTCCATCGCCACAGGCGTCTTTATGTTTTTGCTGGTGGGCGTCGCCTGTATCACCTTGCTTACGGGGCTGGCCAATGTATATAAAAGGAGGGTTCAGAGGCTGGAAGAAGAGGAGGACGATCTTTAGGGTTTGACGCGGAAAAGATCACAGGGCGCGGTATTGTATTCCGGCATTTCCTATATTATAATCAAAGCATTTCAAGGAAACACGAAAACCGAAAGGGAGGACAGCCATGAATGATCCTTTCACAGGCTTGATATTTCAATGGCTGTTGACAATGGAAAGGAAATTTACAGACAGTCTATGGCAAAAAAGATTTATGCGGTAAAAAAAGGAAAGGTACCGGGGATTTTTCTCACCTGGAAGGAATGTGAAGAGTCGGTGAAGGGGTATCCGGGGGCGGAATATAAAAGCTTTGCCTCCCGGGAGGAGGGGGAAGCCTACCTTGCCGGAGAGGAGGGGGCCCTGTCCGGGGAAAAACAAAGCTCCGGGAGCAAAAAAACCAAAAAAGAGGCCCCTGAGATTTCCGTGCCTCCCGACGGGGTGGTGGCCTACGTGGACGGAAGCTACGACCATGGCTTGAAAAAATATGCCTACGGCTGTATCATTCTCACCCCTTTTGGGGAAACTGTGCGCCTGGGGGGGAATGGAGAGGACCCGGAGGCCCTTGCCATCCGCAATGTGGCGGGGGAGATGCTGGGTGCCATGCACGCCTTAAGATGGACCAGGCAGAATGGTTTTCGGTCCCTCCTTCTGCGGTATGACTATGAGGGAATCGAAAAATGGGTCACGGGAGCCTGGAAGGCGAAGAATCCCCTGACTCAGAAATACGCGGATTATATGAGGCGGAACAGTCAGGGGCTTTCGTTAGTTTTTGAGAAGATCCAGGCCCACACCGGGGATTATTACAACGAGGAGGCAGACCGGCTGGCGAAGGCGTCCCTGACAGGGGAAGGCGCCGCACAGTGACCTTTATATGGAAATACCGTTGACAAAGGAAAAAACACGTGTTATATTACAAATAGAACAAAACTCTCCCCGGGAATTTTTCCGGGGAAATTTTTGGACCGATGGACCGGGAAGGAACATCGGTTTATGGTCGTGGGGCAAAGAGGAAGGAAAGCTTTCCATTTGCGGCAGGACGAAAACAGGATCACAGAACAGGATCACAGGATTTGGAGGGTGAGTGAAATGGCGGCAAAAAAAGACTATTATGAGATTCTCGGCATTTCCAGGAATGCCTCGGAGAATGAGATCAAAAAAGCATACAGAGGGCTGGCAAAGAAATACCATCCCGATTCCAACAAAGGAAATCCCCAGGCGGAAAAGCGGTTCCAGGAGATCACGGAGGCCTATACCGTTTTGAGCGACAAGGAAAAGCGAAAGCTGTACGACGAATTTGGCAGCAGCGCCTTTTCCGGTCAGGGAGCCTCCCAGGAGGGCGGCTTTGGCGGCCCCTTCCAGAGGGGCGGCTACCGGGAATATCATTTTGAAGGCGGGGATATGGACGACATTCTTAAGGATTTCTTCGGCGGCTTCGGTGGCGGCCGGTTTACCGGCGGCGGGAGAGGCCAGAGGGGCTTTTCCCAGGAAGACTTTTTCGGCGGCAGGGCCTACGGGGGCAGTCCCAGAGGAGAGGACCTGGAAACGGAGGTCACCATCTCCTTCGAGGAGGCGGCCTTCGGCTGCGAGAAGCTTCTGAAGCTTTCCACCGGGGAGGGCAGCCAAACCCTGAAGGTGCGGATCCCCGCCGGTATCGACACGGGCAAAACCGTCCGCCTGCGGGGAAAGGGAGGCCCGGGCCTCCGGGGAGGAGAGCCTGGGGACCTTCTTCTGCGGGTGAAGGTGTCAGATAAGGAAGGCTATGAGCGGCGCGGGGCGGATGTGTACACCACGGTAAACGTTCCCTTTCCCACGGCTGTTTTGGGCGGGGAGATCAAGGTTGGCACCCTTTACGGAGACGTGCTTTGCAGCCTGAAGGAGGGAACCCAGTCCGGGACCAGGATCCGCCTGCGGGGAAAGGGCATCGTGTCCATGACCGATCCGAAAAAGCGGGGAGACCAGTACGTGACCATCCAGATTCAGGTGCCAAAAAGCTTAAGTCTCAGGGCCCGCCAGAAGCTGATGGAATACCAGGCGGCCCTCCAGGAGGGACAGAGCAGGAGATTTTAACGTATTTCTAAAAAGATTTTTATTGACGAAGAGTACCGAAAGTGGCATGATAGGGGCAATGAAGCGTAATCGCTTATCAGAAGGGAAGGCGAAGAAAAGCCTTCTGAATCTACTGCGAGTGGCGCAACGAGGGCGCCATGAAAGGAGAACCTATGATAAATAAACGAGAATGCGGCGTTTTGCTTCCGATCAGCAGTCTGCCGTCAAAGTACGGCATCGGATGCTTTTCCAAAAGCGCCTATGAATTTGTGGACCAGCTAAAGAACGCGGGACAGTGCTGCTGGCAGATCCTCCCCCTTGGCCCTACCAGCTACGGGGATTCCCCCTACCAGTCCTTTTCTACCTTTGCGGGAAACCCCTATTTCATCAGCCTGGAGGATCTGGTGGAGGAAGGCGTCCTGACAGAGGAGGAGTGCCAGGAGGCAGACTTTGGGAACCAGGCGGACTCCATCGATTACGAAAAGCTTTACAAGGGACGCTATAAGCTTCTTCGGAAGGCATATGAGAGAAGCGACATTACCAAGGACCCTAAGTTTTTGGAGTTTCAGCGGGAGGAGGCCGGCTGGCTGAAGGACTACGCCCTGTTTATGGCGGTGAAGGACCGCTTTGAGGGCAAGCCCTGGGGCGAGTGGGCGGAGGACATCCGTCTTCGCTGGCAGAATGCCCTGGATTATTACCGGGGAGAGCTGTACTTTGAGATCGAGTTCCAGGAATACATGCAGTATAAGTTTTATCAGCAGTGGTTCAAGCTGAAGGAATACGCCAACAAGCAGGGCATCCGCATCATCGGGGACATTCCCATTTACGTTGCCATGGACAGCGCGGATACCTGGGCCAACCCCTGGCTCTTTAAGCTGGACGAGAAGAACCAGCCTACACAGGTGGCAGGCTGCCCGCCGGATGGGTTTTCCGCTACCGGCCAGCTCTGGGGGAACCCTCTCTACAAGTGGGAGGCTCACAGGCAGTCCGGCTTTGAGTGGTGGGTGAAGCGTATCGCCCATTGCTTTACCATGTATGATATTGTCCGCATCGACCATTTCCGGGGCTTTGACGAGTATTACGCCATTCCCTTCGGAGACGAGACGGCGGAAAACGGCTGGTGGGAAAAGGGCCCCGGCATGGAGCTGTTTCGCGCCATTTCCCTGCAGTTGGGAGAGAAGGACATCATCGCCGAGGACCTGGGCTTCATGACGGATACGGTGGAACAGCTTGTTGCTGACAGCGGTTATCCGAATATGAAGGTGATCGAGTTTGCCTTTGACAAGCGGGACACAGGAAATGCCAATGATTACCTACCTCACAACTACACCAGAAACTGCGTGGTGTACACCGGCACTCACGACAACGAGACCCTTCTTAGCTGGTTCAGGGGCATCGATCCGGAGGAGCGGCGTCTCATCCGGGAATACGTGCGTAACTTCCGGGGAGACGACAGGGAGATCTGCAAGGACCTGATCGCCCTGGTGATGGGAAGCGTGGCAGGGCTCTGTGTCGTTCCTATCCAGGATTATCTGGGACTGACAAACGAGGCCCGGATCAACCACCCCTCTACTTTGGGGAAAAACTGGAAATGGCGCCTGAAGGAGGGCCAGTTCACAGAGGAGCTTCAGGAGGAAATGAAGATCCTGGCTGCCCGGTACGGCAGGCGGAACCCGGCCTCATGGGAGAGGGAGGAGGAGCCGGAGGAAGAGGCGGAGGCTCTGGACACAGAGGACGCCCAGGAAACAGAAAAGCCCGTGGAGGCTTCAGAGAAAGCAGAAGAAAAACCAGAAAAATAAACGGAAAAACAGATCAGAAACAAAAAGCTGCCCGGCAGTCCAGAAAGGACGGGGCAGCTTTTTTTCGTGACCAGATTTCTCTTAGGCTGGGCGTACCCGCCCCGGAATTTTCTTCAGAGCCTCGATCCCGATGGAAAGGAGGAGGGAGGAGCCCAAAAGAGCCAGGGTAATGAGAAACCAGTTTCGGAAGGAATAAATAAAGTCCGTAAAATAGTACTCAAAGATCAGTGTGTGGGTCAGGAAAATATTCATGGAATGTTTTCCCAGGAAGGCAAGCCCGCGAAGGGGAATCCCCCGAAGCTCTATAAGGACAAAAAGCTCCAGGGACAGAAGGAGGGCGATCACTCCGTCCAGCCAGTATTCGTAGCCCCATTTCAGCCGCATCAGGCAGAGAAGCAAAAGGACTCCGCCGTTTCCCGCAAGAAACCACAGGGAAGATGCCTTCCCAAGGCGCTGGCGAAGAAGGAGAAACAGGTCCGACCGGGCAGCCCAGATCCCCAGGAAGATCACAAACAGGTACATGGTAAAGGCGGTAAAGGGCAGGCCAAAGTAGGAATACATGGCGGCAGCTGCCAGCACGCACGCCCCAAAGCTGTCATACAGACGGACAAACAGGGGCAGGACGAAGATCAGCAGGATCGCCACGGACATATACCACCAGGTTTCGTTTAAGGTGGGGGTGGAGAAAAAGGAGGCAAGGCCCATGCCGTCCAGAAGGATGAACAAAAGGCCCTTCCCTAAGCCCTGGGTAAAATACAGGGAAATCCCACCCTCCCGCAAAAAAGAGGTGAGAAGCCCAAGAAGGTAGACGATGCCAAAGCCAAAGGCCAGGCGGCGGTACCTCCGAAAAGCTGCAACGCTTACCTCCCTGCCGCCGTCCCTGGGGCAGGAGAGGGTCATCCCGTAAGCAGATAAAAACACAAACATGGCCACACAAAGCTTTGAGAGGGCGCTTAGCGCCACAAGCTTATCCTGGGGCAGAGGGGCGGCAGAAACCTGAAATCGCTGCATCAGCTCCGGGGAGCAGTAAAAAAGGTGATGAAATACCATCAGGATCACAGCGATTCCCTTCATAGCCAGGGTGACCTCCTTGCTGAAAGCCCGCTGCGCCTGGGATGTCTTCTCCAGAGTCATTGTCAGAGCCTCCCTGTTCCCTTATCGTTCTTCCATGGGAAGAAAATCCATATGTACGCCTACGTACTTGTATGCCGGACGGATGATCTTTCCGGCGTTCATCAGCTCCTCCAGCCGGTGCGCGCTCCAGCCGGGCATACGGGCGATGGCAAACAGCGGGGTAAAGAGCTCCTGGGGGATGCCAAGCATGGAGTACACAAAGCCGCTGTAGAAGTCTACGTTGGCGCAGACGTTCTTAAAGAGCTTCCGGTGCTCCATGATCTGCTTTCCTGCCAGGCGTTCCACCGTTTCGTAAAGCTGAAACTCCTTCGTCATGCCCTTCTCCTCGGCCAGGGCTCTGGCAAATTCCTTCAAAATGACCTCCCTGGGGTCGGACAGGGTATAAACCGCGTGGCCCATGCCGTAGATCAGCCCGGTACGGTCAAAGACCTCCTTGTTCAGGATCCGGTCCAGATACAGGGAAATCTCCGCCTCATCTGTCCAGTCCTGAATATGGGACTTAATATCCTCGAACATCTTCTGAACCTTCAGGTTCGCGCCGCCGTGGCGGGGCCCCTTCAGGGAGCCGATGGAGGCGGCAGTGGAGGAATAGGTGTCCGTGCCGGAGGAGGTGACTACGTGGGTAGTGAAGGTGGAATTGTTACCGCCGCCGTGCTCCGCGTGAAGGATGAGGGCAATATCCAGTACCTTTGCCTCCAGCTCCGTATATTTTCCGTCGGGGCGGAGCATGAGCAGCATATTCTCCGCCAGGGATAAGCCCTTCTGGGGATTGCGGATAAACAGAGTCTCGTCCTTGCGGAAATGCCGGTAGGCATGATAGGAATACACCGCGATCAGGGGCAGCTTGGCGATCAGCTCCAGGGACTGGCGAAGAACATTCTTATAAGAAATGTCCTCCGGGGTAGCGTCGTAGGTATACAGGGTCAGGATGCACCGCTGCATGGAGTTCATAATGCTGGGATTGGAGGCCTTCATGACCACATCCCGGACAAAACGGCCGCTTAAGCTTTGCAGCTCGTACATAACATCCAGAAAATTATCCAGCTCCTGCTGATCAGGAAGCTTTCCGAAGATCAGAAGGTAGATGGTCTCCTCGAAGCCGAATTTCCGGTGCTCCAGGCCGTCGATAAGCTCCTTCACATTGATTCCCTGGTAGAAGAGGGCGCCGTCAGAGGGGATGCGCCGTCCATTTTCCAGGACATAGCCGCAAACGTCCGATATTTCGGTCAGACCTGTAAGGACGCCTTTTCCGGCGGAGTCTCGAAGGCCCCGCTTTACATCATATTCGATATAAAGGTTGGGGTCGATGCGGTGGTTTTTCAGCAGCTCCTCCTCCAGATGGGAAAGACTGGCTGTGAGCTTCTCAGAAAAAACAGTATATTCCTGTGTATTTTTTTCGTTATTATTTGTCATGGCAATTCCTCATTTCTGAACGTAGTCTGGGATGGGGGATCATAAGCGTTTTCCTTTTTCGGCGCTTGCCTGGAGCGCTTCAAAAACAGCGCTGCGGAAGCCTGCCTTCTCCAGGGCGCGGACGCCCTCGATGGTGCTTCCGGCGGGGGAGCACACCATATCCTTTAATTCGCCGGGGTGCATCCCTGTCTCCAGGAGCATTTTGGCGCTGCCGAGCACTGCCTGGGCGGCCAGGGAATAGGCCTGCTTCCGGGGCATACCCAGGGCGACGGCGCTGTCGGCCATGGCCTCCAGGAACAAAAAGACGAAGGCGGGGGAGCAGCCGCTGACGGCGCACACGGCGTCCATCAGTCTTTCAGGCACCACCTCAGAGCGCCCGAAGCTGTCTGTGATCCGCAAAAGCTCCTCCAGATCCTGCTGGGTGATCCGGCTGTTGACGCAGATGCCGGTCATGCCTTCCCCTACCTGCGCCGGGGTGTTTGGCATCAGCCTGGCGATCCTTAAGGGCTGGCCGCAGGTCTCCTCCAGCCAGGAGAGGGTCTTTCCCGGAGCGATCCCGATGATCATGTGAGAGGGGGTAAGGAGATCCTTCACCTCCAGCAGAACCTCCTCATAGAATTGGGGCTTTACAGCCAGGACGAGCTTTTCTGCCGCCAGAACCACCTGGCGGTTGTCCATGGTAGTTTGGACGCCCAGCTTCTCCCGGCTTCTTTGGCTCCCTTCCACGGTAAGGTTGGAGACGATGATCTCTTCCGGGGAAAAGACGCCCTTTTTCAAGATGCCGCTGATCATGGCGGAGGCCATGTTTCCGCAGCCGATAAAACCTAATTTCATCATAATACTCCTCCTTTCGACCAGATGTCTTTTTTATTTTACCATGTTAAAGCATCTTGTCAATGTAATTTTCACTTGGTGCTTCCCCGGCGGCTTTCCCGGCTGATTTTTGGTTGCCAAAATCCGGAAAACAGGGGTATACTAAAAAGGAAAGATATGGAGGTTTGACCATTATGGAGATCGAGAGAAAATTTTTAATTGAAAAAGAGAAGCTTCCGGAGAACCTGGCGGCCTATCCCAGCCACAAAATCCAGCAGGCTTATCTCTGTACCGCCCCCGTGGTGCGGATCCGAAGATCGGACGACCGCTATTACCTCACCTACAAGTCCAAGGGACTGATGGTCCGGGAGGAGTATAACCTGCCCCTCACAAGGGAGGCCTATGAACACCTAAGGGAAAAGGCGGACGGCCTGATCCTGTCAAAGACCCGGTATCAGATCCCGGAAAAGGAGGGCCTGACCATAGAGTTGGACGTTTTTGACCCTCCCTATGAGGGACTGTACCTGGCGGAGGTGGAGTTCCCCACAGAGGAAGCGGCGCTGGCCTATGAGCCTCCCGCATGGTTCGGCAAGGACGTGACAGACAGCGGCAAGTACCACAACAGCGTGTTAAGCAGGGGAGGAGCTTTAGAGGAATAACGAAAAAACCAGGCAGCGCCGAATGAACGCTCCCTGGTTCTTAAGCAGATAACGGGAATCGAACCCGCCTCCTCAGCTTGGGAAGCTGATGTTCTACCAATGAACTATATCTGCATCTCGTTTACGGGAACCATTCTACCATACTTTTCCCTTCTCGGCAAGCCCTTTTTTAGGGTTCTCCATTGTAAAAGAGAAATGCAAATGCTATAATGAACGAAAATGGGCTCCAGCCGGGTAAACGCATAGGGAAAATGGGGAGCGCGAACAAGGAGGTATCAGAACAAATGAGCAAAAAAGTATACATTTTTTTGGCAGACGGATTTGAGGACATCGAGGGCCTGACGGTCGTAGATCTGATGCGTAGGGCAGGGATCGGGATCACCACGGTATCCATCAAGGAGACTCGTGAGGTGACCACCTCCCACGGAATCTCCCTTCTGGCGGACGGCTGCTTTTCCCAGATGGATTTTTCCGACGGGGATATGCTGGTGCTTCCCGGGGGAATGCCTGGGACGAAGTACCTGGGAGAGTACGAGCCCCTGAAGGAGCTTCTGAAAAGCTTCTATAATAAAGGGGGAAAGATTGCGGCCATTTGCGCGGCCCCCACGGTGTTTGCAGACCTTGGCTTCCTAAAGGGAAGAAGGGCTACCGCTTATCCCTCCTGTATGGGCGGGCTGAAGGATGCCATCCCCTCGGAGGAGGCTGTGGTGGTGGATGGAAATGTGACCACCAGCCGGGGCCTGGGAACCGCCATCGATTTTTCCCTTTCCCTGATCGGACAGCTTTTGGGGGAGGAGAAGGCAAAGGAGATCGGGGCATCTATCGTGTATAGGGCCTGCTAAAAACCTGTAAAAAATGCTGGCGTTTTTTTTTCGTATGTGTTATACTACTGAAATGACTGTGATTGTATGACGCCGACGGCAAAAGCCGCGGCCTGACAGGGCCCCGGGCGTCATAGAGCCGGAGAAAAAAGCTGTAAATAGATAGAACCTGAAGTATAAAGGAGGAACACGACAAATGAGTTTACAGGTAGAGAAAATGGAGAAAAACATGGCGAAGCTGACCATCGAGGTTCCCGCGGAGGAGCTGGATCAGGCAATGGAGAAGGCTTACCAGAGATCAAAGGGAAAGATTACCATCCCCGGATTCCGCAGAGGAAAGGCTCCCAGAAAAATGATCGAGAAGATGTACGGCAAGGGCGTATTTATGGAGGACGCTGTAAACGCCCTGGTTCCCCAGCAGTATGAGAAGGCGCTGGAGGAGTGCGAGCTGGAGATCGTTTCCCAGCCGGAGCTGAACGTGGAGCAGATGGAGCCTGGAAAACCCCTCATTTTCACTGCTTTAGTAGCTGTAAAGCCTGAGGTGACCCTGGGAGAGTACAAGGGGGTAGAGGTTCCCGCCGCTGACCTGACCGTGACAGAGGAGGAGATCGACGCCGAGGTGAAGAAGGAGCAGGAGAAGAACTCCAGAACCATCACCGTGGAGGACCGGGCCGCAGCGAAGGACGACATTGTGACTTTGGATTTTGAAGGCTTTGTGGACGGAGAGGCATTTGAGGGAGGAAAGGGCGCCGATTACCCGCTGACCCTTGGCTCCGGCTCCTTTATCCCAGGCTTTGAGGATCAGCTTGTTGGGGCGAACACCGGCGACCATGTAGAGGTTAATGTCACATTCCCGGAGGAGTATCAGGCTAAGGAGCTGGCTGGGAAGGCAGCAGTGTTCCAGTGCGATATTAAGAAGATCGAGACGAAGGAGCTTCCGGAGCTGGACGATGATTTCGCCAAGGATGTTTCCGAGTTTGACACCCTTGCGGAGTACAGGGAAAGCGTAAAGAAGAGCCTGACAGAGAAAAAGGAAAACGAGGCAAAGACCGCTAAGGAAAACGCAGTGATCGACAAGGTGATCGAGAACGCCCAGATGGAGATTCCGGAGCCCATGATCCAGACCCAGAGCCGCCAGATGCTGGATGATTTCGCCAGAAGGATGCAGCAGCAGGGCCTGACCATGGAGCAGTACTTCCAGTTTACCGGACTGACCGCGGACAAGATGCTGGAGGATATGAAGCCCCAGGCCTTAAAGAGGATCCAGACAAGACTGGTCCTGGAGGCAGTTGTGGCCGCAGAGAGCATTGAGGCCGGTGAGGACGAGGTAAACCAGGAGATCGGAAAGATGGCCGAGATGTACAAGATGGAGGCCGACAAGGTGAAGGAGCTCCTTGGCGAGAGCGGTCTGGCTCAGATGAAGGAGGATCTGGCTGTACAGAAGGCAGTGACATTCCTTGCGGATGCCGCGAAGGAGGCTTGACAGTTTCCTCGGGGCGGTCGTGAACAGTGACGTTTGATATTCAGAAAAGAGGGAATTATGAGCTTAGTACCATATGTCCTTGAACAGACAAGCAGAGGGGAAAGAAGCTACGACATCTATTCGAGACTTTTAAAAGACAGGATCATTTTCCTGGGAGAGGAAGTAAACGACGTGACCGCCAGCCTGGTGGTGGCGGAGCTCCTCTTTTTGGAGGCGGAGGATCCCGGCAAGGATATTCAGTTGTATATCAACAGCCCCGGCGGCTCCGTGACGGCGGGCATGGCCATCTATGACACGATGCAGTATATCAAGTGCGACGTGTCCACCATCTGTCTTGGCATGGCGGCCAGCATGGGAGCGTTTTTGCTGGCAGGAGGCGCGAAGGGAAAGCGCTTTGCCCTTCCTAATTCCACGATCATGATCCATCAGCCCTCGGGAGGCGCCCAGGGCCAGGCGACGGAGATCCAGATCGTGGCAGACCACATCGCGAAGACAAAGAGAACCTTAAATGAAATTTTGGCGGCAAACACCGGGCAGCCCTATGAGGTTGTGGAGAGAGACACGGACAGGGATCACTATATGTCCGCGGAGGACGCAAAGGCCTACGGTCTCATCGACGGCGTGGTGCAGCACAAATAATGGCAGAAACAAAAGAAATCTCCGGCGGGGCTTTCTTTTGCGTGAAAGAAAAGGCTCCTGATCATCAGGAGTCTTATCTTGCTTAAAATGGGAATCAGAAAATAAAGGGTTTTTCCCCGTTATTATCCATAGAAAATTCGGGAAAAAGAAAGGAAAAAAGAGGAATCCATGGCAGACAAAACAAGAGAGGGAAAAATAAGATGTTCCTTTTGCCATAAGAGCGAGGATCAGGTGCGGAAGCTGATCGCCGGGCCGGGAGGGGCATACATCTGCGACGAATGCGTGGGAATCTGCGCGGAGATCATGGAGGAGGAGTTTGGCAGCTACGAGCCGGAGGCTTCCTTCCAGGGAGACATTAATCTGATGAAGCCGGAGGCGATCCATGCCATCCTGGATGATTACGTCATCGGCCAGGACGAGGCAAAAAAGGTGCTTTCCGTTGCGGTATACAATCATTACAAGCGTGTGACAGCCTCCAGGAACCTGGATGTGGAGCTGCAAAAAAGCAACATCCTGATGCTGGGGCCCACAGGCTCCGGAAAGACGCTGCTGGCCCAGACCCTGGCAAGGCTGCTGAACGTGCCCTTTGCCATCGCTGACGCCACCACCCTGACGGAGGCCGGTTATGTGGGAGAGGATGTAGAAAACATCCTTCTGAAGATCATCCAGGCGGCAGACTATGATGTGGAGCGGGCTCAGTACGGGATCATCTACATTGACGAGATCGACAAGATCACCCGGAAATCCGAAAACGTTTCCATCACCAGGGACGTGTCGGGGGAGGGCGTGCAGCAGGCCCTTCTGAAGATCTTAGAGGGCACGGTGGCCAGCGTTCCCCCTCAGGGTGGAAGAAAGCATCCCCATCAGGAGTTTATCCAGATCGACACCACCAACATCCTGTTTATCTGCGGCGGCGCCTTTGACGGGCTGGAAAAGATCATCGATTCCAGGCAGGACACGAAGTCCATCGGCTTCGGGGCCGAGGTGGCGGCCAAGGAAGAGAAAAACGTGGGCGAGCTGCTGAAAAACGTGATGCCCGAGGATTTGATCAAATATGGCCTTATCCCGGAGTTTGTAGGCCGCGTTCCGGTGGTGGTGACCCTGGACGCCCTGGACGAGAGCGCCCTGATCCGTATTCTGCGGGAGCCAAGGAACTCCCTTACCAGGCAGTACCACAAGCTGTTTGAGCTGGACGGCGTGGAGCTTGACTTTGACGAGGACGCCCTGGAGCTGATGGCCCGCCGCTCACTGGAGAGAAAGACGGGGGCCAGGGGCCTGAGGGCCATCATGGAGAATACCCTGATGGATCTGATGTACAAGGCTCCCTCGGACAACACCATCCGAAAATGTATCATAACAAAAGAAGTAGTAGAAGGCACTGGCGAGCCTGAGATCGTCCGGGGAGAGGCGCCGGCCCAGAATACGGGGCGGAGGACTGCGCGGACGAGGAAGAAGGGCAAGCCGGAGACTGCCTGACCATACAGAAGGGACTGACATTTCATGAGTGACTCGATACACGTACTGCCGGCCATCGCCCTTAGGGGAACCACCATCCTTCCGGGGATGATCGCCCACTTTGATGTGAGCCGGGAGCGTTCCATGAAGGCCATTGAGGCGTCTATGCTCCGGGATCAGAAGATCTTTCTGGTTACACAGAAGGATCCACAGGTGGAGGATCCGGGATTTCGGGATCTTTACCAGATCGGGACAGTTGCCTATATCAAGCAGGTGGTGAAGCTTCCCAAGAACCTTCTTCGGGTGCTGGTAGAGGGCTGGGAAAAGGGAGAGCTGATCAGCCTGGAGCAGGAGAAGCCCTATCTTCTCACGGAGATAGCCCTTTTTGAAAAGGAGGAGGCCCCCAAGCTGCCGAAGGCTGTGCTGGAAGCCATGTACCGAAACATCCATGAGCTTTTCCAGGATTACTGTGAGGAAAGCGGCAAGATCACCAAGGAGCTGGCGGGACAGATCCTTAGTATCACAGAGGCGGAGGAGCTGATCGACCAGGTGGCGGTGAATCTTCCCCTTTCTTACCAGAATAAGCAGAAGCTTCTGGAGGCCATCACCCTGGAGGAGCGGTATGAGCTTTTGGGGATGATCCTCACAAACGAGACGGAGGTGCTTCGGATCTCCCGGGAGCTTCAGAAAAAGCTGAAGGGGCGCATTGATAAGAACCAGAGAGAATACATCCTCCGGGAGCAGCTAAAGATGATCCGGGAGGAGCTGGGAGAGGACAATACCGCGGACGAAGCCCAGGAGTTCCGCAAAAAGCTGGAGGGGCTGGAGGCTTCTCCGGAGGTGAAGGAGAAGATCGAGAAGGAGATCAGCCGTTTTCGCGGGATGAACAGCAGCAGCGCTGAGATCACTGTGATGCGGGGCTACATCGAGACCCTTCTCTCCCTTCCCTGGGATCGTCATACAAAGGACAGCGAGGACCTTTCCCGGGCCTGGAAGATCCTTCAGGAGAGCCATTACGGGCTGAAGGAGGTCAAGGAGCGCATTATGGAGTTTTTGTCCGTGCGGAAGCTGACCAACAAGGGAAAAAGCCCCATCCTCTGTCTGGTGGGGCCTCCGGGCACAGGCAAGACCTCCATCGCTAAATCCGTGGCGGAGGCGCTGGACAAAAAATACGTCCGCATCTGTCTGGGAGGAGTCCGGGATGAGGCGGAGATCCGGGGACACCGGAAAACCTATGTGGGCTCTATGCCGGGGCGGATCACGGCGGGCCTTGTCCAGGCCGGGACCAGCAATCCATTGATGCTCCTGGATGAGATCGACAAGACAGGCAGCGACCACAGAGGAGACACGGCCTCCGCCCTTTTGGAGGTTTTGGATCCGGAGCAGAACAGCCATTTCAGCGATCATTATGTGGAGATCCCTCAGGATCTTTCCCAGGTTTTATTTATTGCCACGGCCAACGATATGCAGAGCATCCCCCGGCCTCTCCTGGACCGGATGGAGGTTCTGGAGATCCCCGGCTACACGGAAAATGAGAAGGAGC
>JAUNJL010000034.1:2161-5233 GCA_030533315.1 Eubacteriales bacterium | reverse complement strand
CTGGACCGGATGGAGGTTCTGGAGATCCCCGGCTACACGGAAAATGAGAAGGAGCATATCGCCAGGGAACACCTGCTCCCCAAGCAGATGGAGATCAACGGCATCCCCAAGGGAAGCCTGACCATCCAGAAGGGGGCTATGAGCAAGATCATCAATAACTACACGAAGGAGGCCGGCGTCCGCAGCCTGGAGAGGTGCATCGGCCGGATCTGCCGTAAGACAGCAAGGGCCATCATGGAGGAGGGCAGGGACAAGGTGAACGTCACCGGAAAGACCCTCTCCTTGTATCTGGGGCAGGAACGGTACCATTACAAGATGGCCAACAAAAAGGACGAGATCGGCATTGCCAGAGGCCTGGCGTGGACCCAGGTGGGAGGCGATACCCTTCAGATCGAGGTTAATGTGATGCCCGGTAAGGGCGAATTGATGCTTACGGGGCAGTTGGGGGACGTGATGAAGGAGTCGGCCCGGACAGGGATCAGCTACATCCGTTCCGTGGCGAAGAAATACGGGATTTCCCCGGAGTTTTTCCGGGAGAATGACATCCACATACATATTCCCGAGGGGGCGGTACCCAAGGACGGCCCGTCTGCCGGGATCACCATGGCTACGGCCATGCTTTCTGCCATTGTGCAGGAGCCGGTGCGGTGGGACGTGGCTATGACGGGGGAGATCACCCTAAGAGGAAGGGTCCTTCCCATCGGCGGGCTGAAGGAGAAGCTTCTGGCGGCCAAATACGCCAGGCTGAAGGAGGTCCTGGTACCCAAGGAGAACAAGGCGGACATCCTGGAGATGGACGAGGAGATCACAGAGGGCCTGAAAATATCCTTCGTGGAAACCATGGGCGACGTTCTGGGAAGAGCCCTGGCGGAGAGAAAGTAGTGTTTGCCCCAATAAGGAGGAAACAAGAAACAATGGTTATTAAAAACGTTTCTTTGGATATTGTCTGCGGCGTTACCAGCAAGCTGCCGGATACCGGGCGGCCGGAGGTGGCCTTCGCGGGGAAATCCAATGTGGGAAAGTCCTCCCTGATCAACGGACTGATGAACCGAAAAGCACTGGCCCGTACCAGCTCCCAGCCCGGAAAAACCCAGACCATTAATTTCTACAATGTCAACGAGGCCATTTATCTGGTGGACCTTCCCGGCTACGGCTACGCGAAGATCCCCCAGTCGGAAAAGGAAAAATGGGGAAAGATGATCGAGCGGTATCTTCACACCTCCAGGAACCTGAAGGCGGTGTTCCTGCTCATCGACATTCGCCATGATCCCTCCGCCAACGACAAGCTGATGTATGACTGGATCGTACACAACGGTTACGAGCCCATCATCATCGCCACGAAGCTGGACAAGCTGAAGCGGAGCCAGGTACAAAAATGCGTAAAGGCCATCCGGGATGGCCTGGGCCTTGGGCCGGAGAGCCTTCTGATCCCCTTCTCCGCGGAGACGAAGCAGGGCAGGGAGGAGATCTGGGCGCTCATCGACCAGCTGACCGGACAGGAGCCGTAAGGCGGGGAAGGGCGGCGGCATAAAGACGCTCCCTAAGGGTTCGGCCCGGCGGGTATGAAGGGAGAATATATGGGAATCATTAAGGCTTTCAAGCTGGGATTTGATTATCTGAAATATGATGAGGACGGCAATGTGGAGGATACGCAGCGTGCCGTGGATGATGTGAACCTGGACATTGAAGCCGGGGAATTTGTGGCGGTCCTGGGCCATAACGGCTCGGGAAAGTCTACGCTGGCAAAGCATATGAACGCGCTTCTCCTTCCCACAGAGGGAACTATCTGGGTGGACGATATGGACACCGCCAGGGAGGAGGAGCTCTGGAAGATCCGCCAGAAGGCGGGGATGGTTTTTCAGAATCCCGATAACCAGATCATCGGTACGGTGGTGGAGGAGGATGTGGGCTTTGGCCCGGAGAACATGGGGATCCCCACCCAGGACATCTGGAAAAGGGTGGACGACAGCCTGAAAAAAACGGGGATGACGGCATACCGCCTCCATTCCCCCAACAAGCTTTCCGGCGGGCAGAAGCAGCGGGTAGCCATCGCCGGGGTGATGGCCATGCAGCCCCGGTGCATCGTGCTGGACGAGCCTACGGCCATGCTGGACCCCAATGGCCGCAGGGAGGTGCTGGAGGCTGTCCGGGAGCTGAACAGGAAGGAAAAGGTGACGGTGATCCTGATCACCCATTACATGGAGGAGGTCATCCACGCGGACCGGGTCTTTGTGATGGACCAGGGAAGGGTGGTGCTTCAGGGAACGCCCCGGGAGATCTTTTCCCAGGTGGATACCCTGAAGAAGTACCGCCTGGATGTTCCCCAGGTGACCCTGCTGGCTCATGAGCTGCGCCTTGCGGGGGTGGAGCTCCCGGAGGGAATACTGACCACAGAGGAATTGGTGAACGCGCTATGTCGATGGAATTAAAAAATGTAACATATACCTACAGCCCCGGTACCGCATATGAGATCCACGCCATCAAGGACGTTAGCCTGTCCATCCCGGACGGGCAGTTTGTGGGGATCATCGGCCACACCGGGAGCGGAAAATCCACCCTGATCCAGCATTTTAACGCGCTGATCAGGCCCACCTCCGGAACCATTTTATATAATGGGGAAGACATCTGGCAGGAGTCTTACAACCGGAAGGAGCTGCGGAGTCAGGTGGGGCTGGTGTTCCAGTATCCGGAGCACCAGCTTTTTGAGAATGATGTCCTCTCTGACGTGTGCTTTGGCCCCATGAATCAGGGGAAAAGCCGGGAGGAAGCCGAGGAGGAGGCAAAAAAGGCCCTGGCCCAGGTGGGGGTGAAGGAGAAAAACTTCCGAAAATCCCCCTTAGAGCTTTCGGGAGGCCAGAAAAAGCGGGTGGCCATCGCCGGTGTGCTGGCCATGAACCCCAGGATCCTGATCCTGGACGAGCCCACGGCAGGGCTGGACCCCAGGGGAAGGGATGACATCCTGGAGCAGATCCGGATGCTCCATGAGGTCCGGGGAATCTCCATCGTGCTGGTTTCCCACAGCATGGAGGATATTGCGAAGTACGTGGAGCGGCTGATCGTCATGAACCAGGG
>JAUNJL010000034.1:0-2061 GCA_030533315.1 Eubacteriales bacterium | reverse complement strand
CTTCTGGTTCCCCTTTTTATTTCCGCTTTCCGGCGGGCAAACGACCTGGCCATGGCCATGGAGGCCAGGTGCTACCATGGGGGTGACCACAGGACGCAGATGAAGCCTCTGAAGTACCGGAGACGGGACTACGGGGCCTTTGCCGTGATGGCCCTCTATATGGGGATCGCAGTGGCCTTCCGCATAGGGGGGATCTAAAGAGAAAAACTGGTTGTGGAAAAAAGGAATGAGGGATGAAAAAGCGAATTGGTCTTGTGGTTGCCTATGACGGCACAAATTACTGCGGCTGGCAGATCCAGCCAAACGGCGTTACCATACAGGGGGTGCTCAATGACTGCCTCACGGAGCTTCTGGGGGAGCCTATTGAGACCATGGGAGCCAGCCGGACGGACGCGGGGGTACATGCCATGGGGAATGTGGCGGTGTTTGACACCAGTACCCGGATCCCCGGGGAAAAGATTTCCTATGCTCTGAACCAGAGGCTGCCGGAGGATATTCGTATCCAGCTTTCCCAGGAGGTGGAGCCGGATTTCCACCCCAGATATTGTGACAGCGAAAAGACGTACCATTACCGGATTCTCAACAGGCGCTTTCCCGTTCCTACGGAGCGGCTGTACACGTATTTTTACCATTATGAGCTGGATGTGGAGAAGATGCGGGAGGCGACCTCCTATCTGATTGGACGCCATGATTTTGCCAGCTTCTGCGGCGCGAAGGCCCAGGTAAAGACCACCATCCGCACGGTGACGGCCATGGATGTGTGGAGGGAGGGGGACATGATCACCATTTCGGTGACCGGGACCGGCTTCCTTTACAATATGGTCCGGATCATTGCCGGAACCCTGATCGAGATCGGTAGCGGCAAGTATCCCCCCGAGAGGATGAAGGGGATCCTGGATGCCTGCGATCGGGAGATGGCGGGACCTACGGCCCCCGCCCATGGGCTGACCCTGATGGGGATCCAGTTTTTTGACTGAGATTTGACTAAGAGAAAAAACAAAGCCCCGGAAATGCCAGATGAGCGGCGTTTCCGGGGCTGATCTTTTGGAGAGAGGGTCAGGAGGGCGACTGGCTGTGTACCCGGTCCACTTCGATGACGGCAAACAGCTTTTTCTCCGGGATCTGGCGGATCTTCTGCTGGATGGCCTCTGTTACCTCCCCATCCGTCAGCCGACATTCAAAGGGAACGGCTACGTCGAAGATCAGGTTGGTGTGGGTGGGGCCCTCTACCATACGGAAGTCGTGAATATCCAGGGCCGGATCCAGCTCTTTGGCGATCTGGACCACTGTTTCCCTAAGAAGGGCCGTCTCCTGGTCGCCGGTGACGATGGGATCCATGTGGATGGTGGCGGCGCAGTTCAGCCTTTCGTGGAGCTCCTTTTCGATGTTGTCGATCTCGTCATGGATGGTGAGCAGGTCGCCGTGGGAGGGCACCTCCGCATGGAGGGTGATCATCAGCCTTCCGGGGCCGTAATCGTGGACAATGAGATCATGGATGCCGTGGACGGCGCTGTGCTTCATGACGATCTCCTCGATCTCCTTTACCAGGGCCGGGTCCGGAGCCTGACCCAAGAGAGGATTGATGGTGTCTCTCATAGTGGTAACCCCTGTGTAGAGGATGAACAGGCCCACCAGGACGCCGAACCACCCGTCAAGAAGAACGCCGGTTAGCTGGCTGATGATGGTGGCGGCAAGGACCAGGAAGGTGGAGATGGTATCGCTAAGGCTGTCGCTGGCGGTGGCCAGCATGGCGGCGCTGCCGATCTTTTTTCCGATGGAGCGGTTATAAAACCACATGTAGACCTTTACCAGGATGGAGACCGCCAGAATAGCCAGGATAAGGGGGCTGCTCTGGATGGCCCTGGGATGGAGGATCTTATCGATAGAGCTTTTTGTCAGCTCATACCCCATAAGGAGGATGGCCGCCGACACAAAGAGACCGGAAATGTATTCCATCCGCCCGTGGCCGAAGGGGTGCTCCGTATCCGGCTTCTGCCCGGAAAGCTGAAACCCGATGAGGGTGATGACCGAGGATCCGGCGTCCGACAGGTTGTTGAAGGC
>JAUNJL010000120.1 GCA_030533315.1 Eubacteriales bacterium | reverse complement strand
GAGTAGACACGTTCCAGACTCGACGCTGTTCCGCACGCGGAGCCAGCGCCCAGTGTGACGCCGGAGCCAGATGCGGAGTCTATGCCCAGCGTGGCACCAGGGACAAATGTGGAGCCTGTGCCCGATGTAACGCTGGCACCCACTGCGGCGCCTCAGGTTCAGACGGAGCCTGTTCCGGAGCCATTCGTGGAACTGAATGCAAAGGCGCTGCGGCTTAGGAGGGGGCAATCCTACAAGCTCAGGGTGACGAGGATGAACGTGGGCGACAGGGTCAAGTCCTTCACCAGCTCTAAAAAAGGGGTGGCCAGTGTGGACAAGCGAGGCCGGGTGACAGGCAAAAAAGCGGGGAAGGCCGTGATCACGGTGATTTTGGAGAGCGGCGCAAGGGCGACTGTTTCCGTGACGGTTAGAGGGGGAACGGTAAGGACGAAAAAGATCACCGTTCAGAAAAAGTCGGTCACATTGAAGCCAAGGAAAACCTTCCAGATCAAGGCGAAGGTGACTCCGGCCTCCAGCACCCAGAAGGTGACCTATCAATCCTCTAACAAAAAGGTGGCGACCGTCACCAAAAAGGGAAAGATCCGGGCAAGGAAGAAAGGCTCGGCTGTGATCACCGTAAAGTCCGGCACGAAAAAGGTGAAGGTAAAGGTAAGGGTAAAGTAGCGGTTCTTTCTTTTGGGGAGGGGCCGTCACAGATGGATTAAGAAAAAATGAAGGCTGTCTACAGAGAAATGAGTCTGTGGACAGCCTTTTTTGTGGATTTTTTCCTATTGACTTATGATAAAAACATGATATACTTTGATAATCAAATTATTTTAAAATAAAATAATATGGTTGATACCAAAAGTCGCAGAGCGGGAAAGAGGTAATTATGGCAGGAAGCATCATCGGAACAGGAGCTTATATTCCGGAGCAGGTCTGGGACAATCACAGGCTGTCGCAGATGGTGGAAACAAACGACAAGTGGATAAGAGAGCGGACGGGGGTCGTCAGGAGGCACATTGCAGGGGAGAAGGAGACCACGGCTTATATGGCGGCCTGTGCGGCCAGGAAGGCCATCGCCCAGGCGGGGATTTCCCCTGGGGAGATCGACCTGATCCTGGTGGCCACCATCTCTCCCAATGAGATCATGCCTAACGTGGCCTGTCAGGTGCAAAGCGCCATCGGGGCGTCAAACGCCACCTGCTTTGATCTGAACAGTGCCTGTACAGGCTTTTTGTTTGCCCTCAATACGGCGCAGGCTTTTCTTGGACAGGGGGTTTACCGGACGGCGCTGGTGATTGGGGCGGAGAGTCTCTCCCACCTGATCAACTGGTCTGACCGGGGGACCTGCATCCTTTTCGGGGACGGGGCGGGAGCCGTTATCCTTTCCGCATCGGAGGCGGGAGGCTATATACAGGCCGCTCATTCCATAGGAGAGAAAGGGGGTGCTCTGACCTGTGCCAGCCGCAATCAGCCCAGGTATGAGGCTGACTCCAGGGCGCCGGAGACCTACATGGAAATGGACGGCAGGGAGGTATTTCGATTTGCGGTGAAAAGTGTCCCGGAGGTGATCGAGGAGCTGCTCCAAAGGTCGGGAAAAAGGCGGGAGGATATCTGCCTTTATCTTCTGCACCAGGCCAATGCCCGGATCGTCCAGTCCGTGGCAAGGAGGCTGGGAGAGAGCATCGATAAATTCCCCATGAACATCCAGGAATACGGGAATACCTCCGGCGCCAGCATTCCCATCCTGATGGACGAGCTGAACCGGTCGGGGAGGCTGAAAAAGGGGGATGTGGTGGTGCTGGCCGCCTTTGGCGCCGGGCTGTCCTACGGCGCCAGCCTTATGACCTGGTAGCAGGGGAAAGAGGGCATCACAAAGATAAAAAATGAAAGGAAGACGCCGAAGTCGGCGCAGAAAGGAGAACATCATGTTGGAGAAGATCAATGAAATCGTGGCGGAGGCATTAAGCGTGGAGGTGGGAACACTGACGGCGGACACGTCCTTTAAGGAGGATCTGGGGGCGGATTCCCTGGATTTGTTTGAGATGGTTATGGCTCTGGAGGAAGAGTTCGGGGTGGAGATCCCCTCGGAGGATTTGGAAGACATCAGGACCATCGGGGATGTGGAGGCCTATATCCAGAAGCTTCAGTAACAAAACGCTTTGGTGGAAGGATCCCAGAAAAATGGGAGGGACCGTTCACAGGAGGCAAGATCACAGGAGGCATAAGATCGATGAAAACGGAAATTACGGAACTATTGGGGATCCAGTACCCTATCATCCAGGGGGGAATGGCCTGGGTGGCGGAACATCGCCTGGCGGCAGCCGTGTCTGAGGCTGGCGGACTGGGGCTCATTGGGGCTGCGAACGCCCCGGCGGACTGGGTACGGCAGCAGATCCGGGAGGCAAAAAAACGGACAGACAAGCCCTTTGGCGTAAACATCATGCTCATGAGCCCCTACGGGGATCAGGTAGCCAGGATCGTTGCGGAGGAGGGCGTGAAGGTGGTTACCACCGGTGCGGGGAACCCTGAAAAATATATGGAAATGTGGAAGTCTGCCGGGGTGAAGGTCATCCCGGTGGTGGCCTCCGTGGCCTTGGCAAAGCGTATGGAGCGGTGCGGAGCAGACGCAGTGGTGGCGGAAGGGACAGAGGCCGGGGGGCATATCGGAGAGACCACCACCATGGCACTGGTTCCCCAGGTGGCCGACGCCGTGGGCATCCCGGTGATCGCGGCGGGAGGGATCGCCGACGGACGAGGCATAGCCGCCGCCTTTATGCTGGGGGCAAGGGGGGTACAGATGGGAACCCGCTTTGTTGCCACGGCAGAATGTCAGGTCCATCAGAATTATAAGGACATGATCCTGAAGGCGAAAGACATTGACACCAAGGTGACGGGGCGCTCCACGGGCCACCCGGTGAGGACGCTCCGCAACCAGATGACCAAGACCTATCTGGAGAAGGAGGCCCAGGGAGCTGCCTTTGAGGAGCTGGAGAGTCTGACCCTGGGAGGCCTTCGCCGTGCGGTGGTGGAGGGAGACGTGAAAACGGGAAGCGTGATGTCTGGACAGAGTGCAGGCCTTGTAAAGGAAGAAATGACCTGTGGACAGCTGATGCAGCGGCTGGTGGAGGAGACGGATTGTCTTTTGAAAGGAACGGGGATCTATGAGTAGTCTGGCGTTTATCTTTCCGGGCCAGGGAGCCCAGAGGGCTGGCATGGGAAAGGATTTTTATGAGGGCTTTGGCAGGGCGAGGGAGGTTTTCGACCAGGCCTCCCAGTGGCTGGGGCTGGATATGAGAGAGCTCTGCTTCGAGAAAAACGAGAGGCTGGATCTGACAGAGTATACGCAGGCGGCTCTGGTGACTGCCTGTCTTGCCATGGAAAAGGTGGTGGAGGAAACTGGCCTTTCTCCAGACGTGGCGGCGGGTCTGAGCCTGGGGGAATATTGTGCCATCCATGTGGCTGGCGGTATGAGCCTTCGGGACGCCCTTTTGGCGGTGCGAAAGAGAGGGATCCTTATGGAGAAGGCCGTGCCTGCCGGTCAGGGTGGTATGGCAGCGGTGCTTGGGATGGATGGAGAAAGGATTCAGGAGGTACTGTCGTCCATTCCCCACGTCAGCATTGCAAATTATAACTGTCCCGGGCAGGTGGTGATCACAGGCAGACGGGAGGCCGTCCAGGAGGCGGCCGGAAGGCTGAAGGAGGCGGGGGCGAGGCGGGTTCTTCCCCTGAAGGTCAGCGGCCCCTTCCATTCTTCCATGCTGGAGCAGGCGGGGGAGAGGCTGGCGGAGGTGTTGGAGGAAATCGCTCTTTCACCCCTTCGGATCCCCTATGTGACAAACGTGACTGCGGAGTACGTGGAGGATGAAGGGGAGATCAAGGGGCTTCTGGCAAGACAGATCTGGTCTCCCGTTCGCTGGCAGCAGAGTGTGGAAAATATGCTCAGGGCGGGGGTGGACACCTTTGTAGAGATCGGGCCGGGGAAGACTCTGGCCGGTTTTTTGAAAAAAATCTGCAGGGACGCAAGGGTTTACAACATCCAGACGGTGGAGGATCTGCGGCAGCTTGAGGAGCTGTCAAGATAAGAACGGCATGGCGGAGGAGCCGGGCGGCTGCGGTATCCGGTTCGTCCCGGGACCTGGGAAAATCAGGAATGTCCTTCCTCATCGTGTGATAAAAAATGGAAAAAGGAGCAGAATCATGACAGATAAAAAGGTAGCAGTTGTAACGGGAGCCTCCCGGGGGATCGGAAGGGCGATCGCCATGGAGCTGGCGGAGAGGGGGATGCTTGTGGTGATCAACTACAATGGCTCCCAGGATAAGGCCAGGGAGGTAAAAGAGGAGATTTTGGCAAAGGGCCAGGAGGCGGAAATTTACCAGTGCAGCGTTTCTGATTTTGAGGCCTGCAAGGCCTTTTTCCAGAGCATTATCAAGGAATATGGACGCATTGACGTTCTGGTCAACAATGCGGGGATCACGAAGGACGGGCTTTTGATGGCGATGAGTGAGGAGGACTTTGACAAGGTGATCGACGTCAACCTGAAGGGGGCTTTCCACTGCATCCGTCACGTGGCAAGGCAGATGGTAAAGCAGAGGAGCGGGCGGATCATCAACCTGGCCTCCGTGGTGGGAGTCAGCGGAAACGCCGGTCAGGCAAATTACGCAGCCTCCAAGGCGGGGATCATCGGCCTGACAAAGTCAGCAGCCAAGGAGCTGGCTTCCCGGGGAATTACCGTAAACGCCATTGCCCCCGGATTCATCCAGACGGATATGACCCAGGTGCTTTCGGATCCGGTGAAGGAGGCTGTTACGGGGATGATACCCCTGGGCAGCTTTGGCCAGCCGAAGGACGTGGCAAAGGCGGCGGCCTTTTTGGCATCTGACGACGCCCGCTACATCACCGGCCAGGTGCTGCACGTGGACGGCGGAATGGTCATGTAACCAGAAAAGACAGGCATCCCGGACTTGACCTCTTGGCGCTTCATGGCCGCCGGGGGAAGGGCAGTAAAGGAGTAATCATGAAAAGAAGAGTTGTGGTGACAGGACTTGGGGCGGTGACGCCCATC
>JAUNJL010000119.1 GCA_030533315.1 Eubacteriales bacterium | reverse complement strand
ACAAAAAAGCGTGCCCGGAAGGGGGAGCGCGAGGGGGAAAGCGGGCTTCGCAACTTTGAGCGCCTTCCCCCTCGCACCCCTCTCGGTGGCAACCGAGTAAAAACAAAAGAAAAAAGTAGTAGTAAC
Source organism: Eubacteriales bacterium (assembly GCA_030533315.1). The sequence goes on along the minus strand of JAUNJL010000119.1, from coordinate 4,925 downwards.
AAAAGGAGGTGGAGGGGGAACCTCCCTCCCGGAATTGGAAGTCTGCCCAAAATAGTGTAGAAGTAAAGGAATAAACGTGCTATAATGGGAAAAGATATTTAGAGATATTGTTGGTTACCGGACAGCGGGCAGAAGGAGGTACGGTTTTGGACAGGATTATAGCAGTGGCAAATCAAAAGGGCGGGGTAGGAAAGTCTACGACGGCGATCAATTTGTCGGCGTGCCTTGCGGAACAGGGGAAAAAGGTGCTCACCATCGACATCGACCCCCAGGGGAACACCACCAGCGGACTTGGCGTGGACAAAAATTCCCTGGAAAACACCTTGTATGAACTCCTGCTGGGAGAAGCAGAGGTGGAGGACACCATCATCCGGGATGTGGTGGAAAGGGTAGACCTGATCCCCTCCAACGTGAATTTGTCCGGCGCGGAAATCGAACTGATCGGGATTGAGGAGAAGGAGTACATATTAAAAAATATCATCGATAAGGTTCGTGGAAATTATGATTTTATCCTTATGGATTGTCCCCCCTCTTTAAGTATGCTTACCATAAATGCCTTGACAGCGGCCACCTCCGTCCTTGTTCCCATACAGTGCGAGTATTACGCTCTGGAGGGATTATCCCAGTTGATCCACACCATCGAGCTTGTAAGGGACCGGCTGAACACCTCCCTGGAAATCGAGGGGGTAGTTTTTACCATGTACGACGCCCGCACAAACCTGTCCCTTCAGGTGGTAGAAAACGTAAAGGACAACCTGAATCAAACCATATACAAAACGATCATACCAAGAAACGTGAGACTGGCAGAGGCGCCAAGCTACGGACAGCCCATCAATATTTACGATCCAAAATCCGCAGGGGCAGAGAGCTATCGTTTGCTGGCAGAGGAAGTGATCAACCGAGGGGAGGGTGAATGATGGCAATGAAAAAAACAGGGCTGGGAAGAGGCCTGGACGCGCTTTTCCCGGAAAAGAGCATGGAAAAAACAGGGGAAAAGAAGGGCAGGCAGGAGCAGAAGCAAAAGGAGAAGCAGGCGCCCCAGGAACCCCAGGGAAAAGAACAAGAGAAAAAGGCGGAGATGGTTGTAAAAATATCCAAGGTGGAGCCTAACCGAAAACAGCCCAGAAAGCAGTTTGATGAGGACGCTCTTTTGGAGCTGTCAGAGTCCATTAAACAGTACGGGATTTTGCAGCCCCTGCTGGTTTCCGATAAGGGCAGTTATTATGAGATCATCGCCGGAGAACGCCGGTGGCGGGCAGCGAAGCTGGCAGGTTTAAAAGAGGTTCCCGTCATCATAAAGGAGTTTAATGACCAGGAGATCGTGGAGATCTCTTTGATCGAAAACATACAGAGGGAGGACTTAAATCCTATTGAGGAGGCTATGGCTTACCGCCGCCTCATCCAGGAATACCAGATGAAGCAGGACGAGATCGCGGAGCGGGTTTCCAAGAGCAGGACCGCAGTGACCAATTCCATGCGGCTGTTAAAGCTGGACGAAAGAGTGCAGCAGATGCTCATCGACGATATGCTGTCTGCCGGACACGCAAGGGCGCTCCTTGGGATTGAGGACAAGGAGGTACAGGCGTCGGCTGCTGCACGGGTTTTTGATGAAAAGCTCAGTGTCCGGGAGACCGAAAAGCTCGTAAAAAAGCTGCTGGAGCCGCCAAAGGAGGCTGTTTTTAAGCCCGTCTCGGCGGAGGACGCCATTTATGAAAGCCTGGAGGAAAAGATGAAAACCATCATGGGAACCAAGGTTTTCATCCACAGAAAGAGGAACAACAAAGGAAAAATTGAAATAGAATATTATTCAAGAGATGAATTGGAGAGGATCATTGAACTGTTTGAATCCATCAGATAAGGAGAATCTATGAGCCCTATTTTTGACAGCCTGGGAATCGATCCCGGGATCATCATCCTGGTATTGCTGGTTCTGTGCATCATTCTTCTGGTGAATGTGGTCAGCAGCAATATGCGTCTTGGCCGTCTGGAACGAAAATACAAGATGTTTATGAAGGGCAGCGACGCACAGTCTTTGGAAAAGGTTTTTGTGAGAAAATTTACTCAGATCGACCGTCTCTATGAGGCCAAGGAGGATCATGAGCATGATCTGAATTTTATCAAACACAACATGGAGACCATGTTCAGCAAATATGGCATTGAAAAGTATGACGCCTTTGACGACGTAGGAGGGAAGCTAAGCTTTGTCCTGGCCCTTCTTGACAAGGACAATTCCGGTCTGATCTTAAATGCGGTACACAGCCGGGATAACTGCTTCTTATATTTGAAGGAGATCTTAAAAGGGGAATCCTACGTGATGCTCAGCCAGGAGGAAGTGGAAGCTTTAAGAAAAGCGGTGAATTTTGGTCTTGGCAATTTTGAGGAAAACGATTAAAATAGTAGCGGAGCTATGATAAGCTGAGAATAGAAAAAAGGTCAGGGACACCCTGACAGCAGGAGGAAGAAATGTTAGACATTAAATTTGTAAGGGAAAATCCGGAAATCGTAAAACAGAATATCAAAAATAAATTTCAGGACAGCAAGCTGGAGCTGGTAGACCGGGTTCTGGAGCTGGATAAGGAAAACAGGGAGATCAAGCAGGAGGTTGAGGCCTTAAGGGCAGAGAAAAACAAGATCAGCAAGCAGATCGGCGCCCTTATGGGACAGGGAAAAAAGGAAGAGGCTGAGGAGATCAAAAGGCAGATCGCCGCTTCTGGCAAGCGCATTGAGGAGCTTTCCGCAAGGGAAAAAGAGGTGGAGGAAGAGCTGTTAAAGAATATGATGGTGATTCCAAACATCATCGACCCCTCTGTGCCTATCGGTAAGGACGACAGCGAAAACGTAGAGGTTCAGAAGTATGGGGAGCCGGTGGTACCGGACTTTGAGATCCCTTACCATACAGAAATTATGGAGTCTTTTCAGGGCATCGACCTGGACAGCGCCAGAAGAGTTGCGGGAAACGGCTTTTACTATCTGATGGGAGATATTGCAAGGCTTCATTCCGCAGTTATCGCATACGCCAGAGATTTTATGATCGGCAGGGGATTTACCTACTGTGTGCCCCCCTTTATGATCCGAAGCAACGTGGTTACCGGCGTGATGAGCTTTGCGGAGATGGACGCCATGATGTACAAGATCGAGGGCGAGGACCTTTACCTGATCGGAACAAGCGAGCATTCTATGATCGGTAAATTTATCGACCAGATCATTCCCGAGGAGGACCTTCCTCAGACGCTTACCAGCTATTCTCCCTGCTTCCGCAAGGAGAAGGGAGCCCACGGCCTGGAGGAGAGAGGGGTTTACCGCATCCATCAGTTTGAAAAGCAGGAGATGATCGTGGTATGCAAGCCGGAGGACAGCATGATGTGGTTTGATAAGCTGTGGCAGAATACCGTTGATCTCTTCCGCTCTTTGGATATTCCCGTTCGTACCCTGGAATGCTGCTCCGGGGATCTGGCGGACCTGAAGGTGAAATCCCTGGATGTGGAGGCATGGTCACCCAGACAGAAGAAGTATTTTGAGGTGGGAAGCTGCTCCAACTTAGGAGACGCTCAGGCGCGGCGTCTGAAGATCCGTGTGAACGGGGAGGGTGGAAAGAAGTATCTGGCCCATACGCTGAATAATACGGTTGTGGCTCCTCCCAGAATGCTCATCGCCTTTTTGGAAAACAACCTGAACGCGGATGGAAGCGTTAATATTCCGGAAGCATTGCGGCCATACATGGGCGGGATGACAAAAATTGAGAAAAAGTCCAATAAATAGTACAGAAATGACGGGATACAACAAAATGTACAATAAATCGTACAATCAAAGACCTTTTTCCAGGAGGTGGTTTTGTGCATAGCTATTTGAGAGCCGTCGGCTTTTCCAACATTACGAAGCGCAGGGAAATGCAGGAGATCATTCGCGATGTGTTAAGAACCTATGATGAGAAGGTTGTGGTGGAGAATCATCCAGATGGAGTTTTTGTGGAGTTTTCCAAAAACTACGGGTGCGACTGCGGGATTTCCGTCTGCGGCCAGTATGATGAGGATAACCGCTTTCATATCGAGTATTCCTATCCCTTTTTCCGGGGAACCGGGATCACCACACAGGAGAAGGTCACTATCGAACGCCATGCGGATAAGGAATCCTTTGCGGGGGCCTGCGACGATCTCAGGATCGGCGTGACGCTGATCTTTTATCTTCAGAATCCTGCGGAATACATGGCGGAGGAGTATAAAGGAATGTATCCTCCCGGCGGCCAGCCCCTGACACTTTCCGGACTTGCCAGGGAAGGGAAGATCCTGTTTCCGGTACAGAAGGACAAGGAAGCCGTCATGGTGGAAAAGGAGATCACCAGGAACCGGAACAACCTGATCGCTGCGGCCAGAGATGGAGACGAGGAAGCCATGGAAAGCCTGACCATGGAGGATATGGACACCTATTCCATGATTTCCGAGCGGATCGCCACAGATGATGTGCTCACCATTGTGGACTCCTATTTCATGCCGTATGGTATTGAATGTGACCAGTACAACGTGATGGGAGAGATTCTGGATGTGATGAGCTTCCAGAATATCCTCACAGGGGAAGAGCTGATCCAGATGACCCTGGAAAGCAACGACATGCAGTTTGATGTGTGCATCAACAAAAAGGACCTTTTGGGAGAACCAAAGGTGGGACGCCGCTTTAAGGGCGTGATCTGGCTCCAGGGACAGCTTCACTTTTGAGAGCTAAGAGGGAAAAATTTTAAATTCCCATCTTGTTTTTTCCTCTCAAATATAGTAAAATCACCTTTGTGGGAAATGCCGCCGCCTTATTTTTCATGAAATGCCCCGTCCAATCAGAGGAAGGGAAGGGCAGGATCCCGCGCCAGGAGCCATAGCTCCGCTGGAAAATTTCATACGTCGCTATAGCTCAGCAGGATAGAGCGACCGCCTCCTAAG
>JAUNJL010000033.1 GCA_030533315.1 Eubacteriales bacterium | reverse complement strand
AGGAAACTATGAAGAAAAGGATCTTGCAGATGGTGACGGGACTGCTTTTGTCCTGTGCCCTTTTGGGAAGCAGCGCGGTCATGGCGGCTGAGGAGACGGTGACAAGCTATCTCACCGGCCAGGAGGTACCCTCCTCCGTGGGCAGGAGGCGTCCCATCGCCGTGATGCTGGGAAATGACATCAACGGAGCCCCTCAAAGCGGAACGGGCAGCGCAGGAGTGATCTACGAGGCCCCCGTGGAGGGAGGCATCACCAGGCTGATGGCGGTCATCGAGGATTACGAGGGCCTGGAGCGCATTGGCTCTGTCAGGAGCTGCCGGGATTATTACATCTTCTACGCCAACGAGTTTGACGCCATTTACGCTCATTATGGACAGGCAGCCTACGCTCTTCCTTACTTCGAGCAGCACCTCATTGACAATCTGAACGGCCTGACCTTGGGAGGCGCCGCGTACTACCGCACCACGGACCGCACGGCCCCCCACAACGCTTACACCAATTTTGACCTGCTCCAGAACGGCATCCAGACCCAGGGCTACCGCCAGGAATACAAGGAGGAGTACACGGGGCATTATCTCTTTGCGGAGGAAGGGACGGAGACCACGCTGGACGGCGGCATCCAGGCAAACGTGGTGAAGCTGGACAATTATGCCAACAACCATCCCTGGTTCGAGTACAGCCAGGAGACGAAGAAATACAACCGTTTTCAGTTCGGAGAGGCGCATATTGATGAGCTTACGGGAGAGCAGCTTGCGGTGGACAACATCCTCCTCCAGTATTCCTCCTACGCTCCCTATGACGCCAACGGCTACCTGAACGTGGACGTGATGTCCGGCGGCCAGGGCAAATACATCACCAGGGGCAAGGCCATCGACATCCGCTGGGAAAAGGACTCCCCCTGGGGCGTGACACATTATTTCGATGAAAACAATCAGGAATTAAAGCTGAATACCGGAAAAACCTGGGTTGCCATCGTGCAGAACGACAAAGTGGATTCCATTACATACCAGTAAAGGGAGACGGGCTTTTCGCATAATTCCGGGGATAACGCTGATACTATCTGGAAAAAGGAGCGATGCCTATGCGCAGATTTTTCTATGGTATCAGCGTTATTCTTCTCTTTGGCCTTCTGTGTGCCGTCTACTGCGGGGCCTGTCTCTGGGGAACCCGGGGAGGCGCCCTGCGGGGAGCACCCAAGGTGGTGAAGGCGCAGGAGGGGGAAGAGGAGGGCTTTTGGATCAGGGAGGAAGGGGGAAGGATCGCCGTCTATGAGGGAGATCGTGCCACCCTGTTTGAAAAGACCTGGATCCCCTTCGCGGCCCTTCCCCAGGAGCTGCAGGGGGAGCTTCGCCAGGGGAGGTATGTGAGAACCCTTGGGGAGGTGTACGGCTTTTTGGAAAATTATTCCAGCTGAGGAAGGGCCTGGGATTAGGGGGCTGGATAGACATGCCTATTCTGTGAACTTTTGATCACTCCTGGCAAAAAACATGGACGAAAGAAAAAAAATGTTGTAAGATAGTACGGTGAAGTAACAGACGGCCAGGAGACGGGCCGTCTGTCCAGGAGAGAGAAAAGAAAATGGATTACAGAGAGAGACTAAGAGATAAAAAAAGGATCGTCATCAAGATCGGAAGCTCCTCCCTGACCCATTGGGAGACGGGGCGTCTGGATCTTCGGAAGATGGAGGTTCTGGTGAGGGAACTGGGAGACCTTCGCAATCAGGGGAAGGACGTGGTGCTGGTTTCCTCCGGCGCCATCGCGGTGGGAGCCGCCGCCCTGGGGATGAGGGGAAAGCCTGTGGATCTGAAAAAGAAGCAGGCCTGTGCCTCCGTGGGCCAGGCCAGGCTCATGCTGATCTACCAAAAGCTTTTTTCCGAGTATAACCAGGTGGCCGGGCAGATCCTCATGACGAAGAATACCATGGTCAACAATGCCAACCGGAAAAATGCGGAGAACACCTTCAATGAGCTCCTTTCTTTGGGGGTGATCCCCATTGTCAATGAAAACGACTCCATTTCCACTTATGAGCTGCAGACCCTGGAGAAGTTCGGGGACAACGATACCCTGTCTGCGGTGGTGGCGGCGCTGATCGGGGCGGATCTTCTGATCCTGATGTCGGATATCGACGGCCTGTTTACCGACGATCCCAACAGGAATCCGGACGCCCGGTTCATCGACACGGTGGAGGCCTTGGACGACCGCCTTCTGGATATGGGAAAGGCTTCCTCGGGGAGCAATGTGGGTACGGGAGGCATGGCCACGAAGCTTACCGCCGCCAGGATCGCCACCTCGGCGGGGACGGACATGGTCATTGCCAACGGAGGTGATTTCCACAACATCCACCGGGTGATAGAGGGGCGCAGCTGCGGTACCCTTTTTGTGGGAAACAAAAAAGAAGAGTTTTACCTGATCGACTATATTGAGAAGCTATTGTAGGAGAAGGATTTTCTCTGGCTGACGGTACCGAAGGGGTATCGTATGGGATTGCACAGGGAAGGAATTTATTTGGCTGACGATATCAAAAAAATGATTGCAGGAGGAAGGATGTTTGGACAACAGTAAGATTGACAGAATCAATGCTTTGGCCCGCAAGTCAAAGGCGGAGGGGCTGACAGAGGAGGAGAAGGCGGAGCAGGCTGCCCTTCGTCAGGAATACATCGCTGCCGTCCGCAGGAACCTGAGAGGACAGCTGAACAACATCAGCATTCAGGAGCCGGACGGGAGCATCACGAACCTGGGAGAAAAATATGGAAAAGAGAGATAATATGAAGACGAAAGAGGAAGTTCGGAAACAGGTGTTTGCCGCAAGGGCCCAGGTCACCAGAGAGTGGGTGGAGGAGAGGAGCCGGCAGATCGCGGATCGGGTGATCGCCCTTCCGGCCTTTAAGCGGGCCAGCCGTATTTTTGCGTATATGGATTTTAAAAACGAGGTTATGACCAGATTTCTCATTGAGGAGGCATGGAAGGATGGAAAGGAAGTGGCCGTGCCCAAGGTGGTGGGAAAAGAGCTGGAATTTTACATATTGAAGGACTACGGACAGCTGGAAAAGGGCTGCATGGGAATCATGGAACCGGCCAGGGGGGAAAAGGCCCTCTGGGAGGATGGTCTGATGATCATGCCGGGCGTGGGTTTTGACGGAAACAACCGCCGGGTAGGCTATGGGGGCGGCTATTATGACCGTTATCTGGCTGCACACCCAGGTATCCAGCAGGTGGCCGTGGCCTTCGATTTCCAGATCCTGGAGGAGGTTCCGGCAGGTCCCACGGACATCCTTCCCCAGCTGATCGTCACTGAGAGCAGGGTTTTTTGCAAAAAGGAGGAGAGTGCGACATGAATGAAATGCTGAGGCGCATGGGTATCCAGGCGAAGGAGGCGGAGCCCCTTTTGAGAAGCTTGCCTACCAGCAAGAAGAACCAGGTTTTAAGGGCAGCGGCGGAGGGTTTGCTGCACAACGCAGAAAGGATTCTGGCCGCAAATGCCATTGACGTGGAAAATGGCAGGAAAAACGGTATGAGCGTCGGTCTTGTGGACCGTCTCATGCTTTCCCAGGCCCGCATCCAGGGGATGGCGGAAGGACTTTGCCAGGTGGCGGAGCTGGACGATCCCGTGGGAGAGGTGATCGGCATGAAGAGGCGGCCCAACGGCCTTTTGATCGGTCAGAAGCGGGTTCCCATGGGCGTGATCGGCATCATATATGAGGCGAGGCCCAACGTCACCTCGGACGCCTTCGGGCTGTGCTTCAAGACGGGAAACGCCGTGATCTTAAAGGGAGGGAGCGACGCCATCCACTCCAATAAGGCCATTGTGGAGAGTCTGCGGGAGAGCCTTGGGGAGCAGGGTGTGACGAAGGATGCCATCCAGCTGATCGAAGATACCTCCCGGGAGACGGCGGCGGAGTTCATGAGGATGAACCAGTATGTGGACGTACTCATTCCCAGAGGAGGGAGGGGACTGATCCAGGCGGTAGTCAGCCAGAGCACCGTTCCCGTCATCGAGACGGGGACCGGCAACTGTCACATCTATGTGGATGAGACGGCAGATCTTTCCATGGCGGCGGACATCCTGATCAATGCAAAGACTCAGCGGGTGGGCGTCTGCAATGCCTGTGAATCCCTTCTGGTTCACGAGTCGGTGAAGGACGCCCTCCTTCCCGTGCTGGCGGAGAGACTTCGGGAAAAACAGGTGGAAATGCGGGGAGACGAGGCGGTCAGGGCCCTGATCCCCGATGCGGTTCCCGCCACAGAGGAGGACTGGGGAAGGGAGTATCTGGATTACATTCTTTCCATCAAGGTGGTGTCCTCCCTGGAGGAGGCGATCGCTCACATCAACAAATACAATACGAAGCATTCGGAGGCAATCGTGACAAACCGGTATGACCACGCCCAGAAATTTCTGGAGGAGGTGGATGCGGCTGCGGTCTATGTCAATGCCTCCACCCGTTTTACCGACGGCTTTGAGTTTGGATTTGGGGCTGAAATCGGCATCAGCACCCAAAAGCTTCATGCCAGAGGTCCCATGGGGCTTTTGGCCCTTACCTCCACGAAGTACATCATATACGGAGAAGGACAGGTACGCCCGTGAGGACGGCTGCCGTTTTTTGCCATGAGCCGGATCTTGCTCAGGGCTTACGGAGGATGGATAAACGGCGGCCATGGGGCAGGCCGGTTTTGCACCGGATCCATCGCAGCGTTGATTTCTTTTCCCGAATGTGTTATATTTGTCATAATGTTAATACTTTTTTGAGGCTCAGTAACGAGGAGGACCTAACATGAGGAGAAAACAGGTTTTAGCTTTTTTGATGGCAGGGGCACTGACCATGAGTGGGGTACCCAGCGCAGCATCCGCTGCGGAGGAGACAGACCCTGCCTCTATAAATAACGGATCGTCCGCATCTGCAAAGGAGCAGCTGGCGGGGACGGATCTGTCCATGACGTCTGGTGAGGCCGCAGAGGCTTCCGGTGAGGAGGGAGCGGCAGCTCCCGCAGCGGAGGGAGAGGCGGCACCGGCGGCAGAGACAGAAGCTCAGGCTCCGGAGGCGGCAGCTGAGACGCCGGAGGCCGGGACAGAGACGGGAGCCCAGACACCGGAGACGGCAGCAGAGTCGGGAGCCCAGACGCCGGAGGCGGGGGCGGAGACAGGAACCCAGACGCCGGAGGCAGGTACAGAGGCGGCGCCTGAGACACAGACTCCCCAGGGCCAGACAGCCGGGGAAGGGGAGGAGACGACCCAGCCGGAGGAAAATAACGAGGATCAAAAAGAGGGGGAAAGCGCCGAGAACACGGAACAGAAAGATCAAGAGGCTGAGACGACGGTGATGAAGGCCATTCAGATTGTGACAGTGGATGAGGAAGGAAATGACGTGATCCTGGCCGAGAATACCTATGATGAGCTCCAGGATGCCATCAATGCTGCTGCGGAGGCCGGGAGCAGCATGGAAGCTCCCGCCAAGATCCTGATCACCAAGGATCTGGCCCTGGCATCACCGGTGCAGATCCCGGCAGGCGCCCATGTAATCCTGGCGTCCGCCAAGGAGACAGCCGGGGGAGAGGAGCAGACCGACAACAGGATCACCATCAGCAGGGGAACGGTGACCGGCAATCTTTTTGAGGTGGCGGACGGGGCGTCTCTGCAGCTTGCGGCTGGAAGGGATGCGGAGGCTACATACGGTCTGACCGTGGACGGGACCTGGGAGGGAGCCGTAGATGGATCCCTGGTGAAGCTGTCCGGAGGCGGATCCATCTTTGCCCTTCAGAACGATGTGACTTTGACAGGAAATAACACCAGTGCCAAGGGAAGCGCCATTGACAACGAGGCCGGCGGCACCGTTTTACTCAATGGCGGATCCATCACAGGCAACAAGACGTCGGCGGAGGGGGGAGGTGCTGTGTACAGCACCTCAAACGTTCGGGTAAGCGGCTATCATGTGGGCGATACCTACGTATCTCCGGTGCTGTCCGTTCAGGACAATACCCTGGCAGACGGGGAAACGGGGGCGGATCTGGTGCTGAAAAAGGCGGAGGGAGCAGAGAAGCCTCCCGTTGTCCAGGTGATGGGCAACGTTGCGGAGGGCTCTGTGCTGAAGGTCACCAGCGCAGACCTGGATTCCGACAGGAAGCTGGTTTCCTTCGAGGATCAGGTGGACAAGGCCCAGGCCGTCAAGATGATCCAGTACGGTGATGGAAGCCAGGTGGTCAATAAGGAGGGCGTGCTGGTGGATGTGACTCCTACGGAGGTGCCAGCGCCTACAGAGACGCCGGTGCCTACGGCCACACCTTCTCCCACGGCCACACCGGCACCGACGGCTACGGCCACGCCCAAACCCACGGCAGCGCCCACATCCATGCCGACACCCTCTCCCACGGCGGCGGTTTCCTCCACCCTGAGGCTGACGGGTGTCAGCGGAAGCGGCAAGTGGACGGGGCGAAACAGTGCGACTTTGCAGTTCAGCGCAAACCAGGGCGGATATTATTACGTGACCTGGAACCAGGACTACAACACCACCCCCACCTTTAAGGTGAGCGATGCGGTGACGGCCATGGAGGCGGACAAGAGGATCACGGTGAACTTAAACGACATCAATGCGGAGGACGGAAAGGATGTTTACATTTACGTATTCGCAGTCAATGAGACGAAGACCCACAAGGCTCCCAAAGCACTTCGCTTTACCTTGAAGAGCAGCTCCCGTCCAGCGGACACCACCGCCTCCACCACGCCTACCAGGGATCCCATTATTCCCAGGGTGTCGGAGAGCAAGGTGACCGGCCTGGAGAACGCCCTGGAGTTTTATCCAAATACGTTCTATAAGTTTAGCGTAACCGGTGCCGGCACAGAGCCTGGAGCCAAGCAGATGACTTCCCCGGTGGAGGGGGACGTGCAGTGGAGGCCATGTTACTGGAGCACCTCCTCCAATCCCTCCCCCAGCCAGAGGAACAACACCTGGCAGATCGGGGCCAAGAACGGGATCAAGGATGCGGCCACCTTCAATATGTACGTATTCTTCGAGAAATGGCGTTACAGCGGTACGGAATGGCAGAAGACGGACACCGTCGAATCTGCGACTTATCAGTTTAAGTCCAAGTCCATCAGCTTTAATGCCACTGTGACCCCGTCACCCACGGGATCCGGCGGCTACGATTCCTATTATGACACCGACGGGGAAGGGGAGGACTCCGGCTATGGAACGGATCCTGCATACCGGGAGGACGATGGTACCGATACCGGCGCATCCTCCGAGGCCGAAAACGCCCAGACGGGGGACAACAGCCCTGTGGGCACCATGGGAACACTGGCAGCCTTGTCTCTGCTGGCAGGCGGCTACGTCCTTGTGAGACGCCGCAAAAGAGAGACAGAATAAAGACGTCATAGGAGCGTGATAAGGCTGGAGCAAAATGAGTTCGTGAGATGAGTCACCCACGGCGAGAAACAAAAGAAAAGGCTGGCAGGAGCTGCATGTGCCTGAAATCATATTGTAAAATTTTTTCGAGACAGGTCTTTTGGCCTGTCTCGTTTCATATACTTATTTATGTAGCAGTTACTTATTTATGCAGCAGCTCAGCCATTGGGGAGGACATGTCCTCCACTCATTTTTGTTTTTTACCATAATATCGTATAGGGGGGACTTTGATTGACAGACACAAAGACAAATAGCTATGAACGGATTTATCTTTCCTTGTGGGAAACGGCAAAAAGATACGGCGGCTTCGCTCAGTTCCGTGTGATCGGAAGCAGCCACGATGAAAGGATGATCCCCATGCTGGAGGTGGGGACGGGGGATCTGCCGCTGTTCTGCTTATCGGGGCTGGATGGAAGGGACAGGCTGATGCCTGAGATTCTTGCGGAGATGGCGTCAGAATACTGTCAGGCCTATGAGTGCAGGTGGAGACTGGGAGATGTTTATGACGCCAGGCAGCTGTTGGACAGGTTCCGCATCTGTGTGATCCCCATTCTCAATCCTGATGGCTGGGAGATCGCAGAGAGAGGATTTACGGCGATCCGAAACCCCATTTACCGGCAGATGCTTCGGATGCAGAGCATACCCAGTGATGAGTTTTTTTGTAATGCAAGAGGAATGGATCTTCGGAAAAATTTTCCTACATACGGCAGCAGAAGAAAAAGGGCGGGGCAGGAGCCGGCCAGTGAAAATGAGACGAAGGCCTTGATGCGGATCTTTCAGGAATACGGAGGGATCGGGCTTCTTTCTTTTTCCCGCACGGGAAAGAGGATCCTCTGCTGCAGGGGCTCCCAGAGCTTTGCCTGTTATCAGAAAAGCTACCGCCTTGCCCGGCATCTGCAGAAGTGTGCCAGTTATCAGGTGGAGCGTTTCCACGCTTCGGGGGAGGAGCATGGGGAAGGGAGATCTGTGGGGAGCCCGGAGCAGTATTATACGGAGGTCATCCGGCAGCCGGCCCTCATTGTGGAGACGCCCTCCTCCCAGGGGGTGAAGAAGGGGGACGGCGGTTGGAGGAAGGTTTATGAGGAGATGAGCCTGCTGCCGATGGAGTTTCTCTTTAATAGCCCGGTGGCGTGAAGGAGGGTGCATGGTCCGCCTGGAGCCTTTGGGTTGTTTTTGGCCTTCCTCTGCACTTCTTGGGTTTGGTTTCTTGTGTGTATAAATGTGCGGAAGGGATTGCATTTATATGAGTGTTTTAGTATAATAATAATTATGAAGGGTGACAGCTCAGCTTTGCTGGGCTGTTATGTGCAAATATCCCCAATAATCGTTGGATGTGACGGATTTTGCACGGGCCCGTCATTTTCTTATGGTCGGCGCAGGGTGCGCTGGCCTGGCTGAACGGTTACTGTAAAGGATTAAGCAAATAAGGAAACGGTAGAAGCATGGAGTATCATACCAGGGAACGGGAACTGCTGGAAAGGCTGGAGAAGGATCACAGCCTTTCGCTGGAGGAATATGCCCTTTTGATCCGAGGGCAGACAAAGGAGCTGACGGATCTGGCCGCACAGAAGGCGGCGGCGATCAGAGAGCAGGTATATGGACGGGATGTGTATATTCGAGGGCTCATTGAGATCGGCAGCTTTTGTAAAAACAACTGCTATTACTGCGGGATCCGCAGGGGAAACCAGGGAGCGTCGAGATACCGCCTCACCCGGGAGGATATCCTGGGGTGCTGCCGGGAAGGCTATGCTCTGGGATTTCGCACCTTTGTCCTTCAGGGCGGAGAGGACGGGACTCGCACGGACGAATGGCTGTGTGACCTGATCCGCACCATCAAGGCCCAGTATCCAGACTGTGCTCTGACCCTCTCACTTGGAGAGCGCAGCCGGGAGAGCTACGAGAGGCTTTTTGAGGCAGGAGCAGATCGGTACCTCCTCCGCCACGAGACGGCAGACAAGGCCCACTATGAAAAACTGCATCCGGGGGAATTGTCCTTTGACAACCGGATGGAATGCTTATGGAATCTGAAGGAGATCGGCTATCAGACCGGCTGCGGCTTTATGGTGGGATCACCGGGCCAGACGCCGGAGACGCTGGCGAAGGATCTGAAGTTCGTGGAGGAGTTTGCCCCTGCCATGTGCGGCATCGGCCCCTTTATCCCCCACCATTCCACTCCCTTTGCCGGGAAGGAGCCAGGCTCTCTTTCTCAAACCTTATATCTGCTCTCCCTCATTCGCCTGATTTCCCCGGGGATTTTGCTGCCGGCCACCACGGCCCTCGGCACCATCCACCCAAGGGGGAGGGAGCTGGGGATCCTTGCGGGGGCAAACGTGGTGATGCCCAATCTGTCTCCCATGGAGAACCGAAAAAAATACGAGCTTTATGACAACAAGATTTGCACAGGTGAGGAATCGGCTCAGTGCAGAAGCTCCATAGAAAAGCGAATGGCCACCATCGGCTATGCCCTGGTCACGGACCGGGGAGATACAAAAGTACACAACACAAAAGACGGGAAATCTGCGAGATTCCCGGAAAGGAAGAACCAATGACTGTTTACGATCCAAAATCCATGAAAGCGGAAGAATTTATCAATCACCAGGAAATCCTGGATACCATCCGGTATGCGGATGAGAACAAAGACAACGTGGAGCTGATAGACGCCCTGCTGGAGAAGGCCAGACCGAGAAAGACGGCCGACGGCTGGCACTGCCAGGGCCTGACTCACCGGGAGGCATCCGTCCTTCTGGCCTGCGAGATCCCGGAGAAGATAGAGCAGATGTACCAGATCGCGGAGGAGATCAAGCTGGCCTTTTACGGCAACCGCATCGTGATGTTTGCACCTCTTTACCTGTCCAATTACTGCGTCAACGGCTGCCTTTACTGTCCCTATCACATGAAGAACCGCCACATTCCCAGGAAGAAGCTGACTCAGGAGGAGGTACGCCGGGAGGTGACGGCTCTGCAGGATATGGGACACAAGCGCCTGGCCATCGAGGCAGGAGAGGATCCTGTGAACAATCCCATCGAGTACATCCTGGAGTGCATCCAGACCATCTATGACACCCATCACAAGAACGGCTCCATCCGCCGGGTAAACGTGAACATTGCGGCCACCACGGTGGAGAACTACCGGAAGCTGAAGGAAGCCGGTATTGGAACCTACATCCTTTTCCAGGAGACCTACCACAAGGAGAGCTACGAGAAGCTTCATCCCACGGGACCGAAGCACGATTACGACTACCATACCGAGGCCATGGATCGTGCCATGGAAGGAGGAATCGACGATGTGGGTCTGGGCGTTCTCTTCGGGCTGGAGCTGTACCGGTATGAGTTTGCCGGACTTCTCATGCACGCCGAGCACCTGGAGGCTGTTCACGGAGTGGGTCCTCATACCATCAGCGTACCCAGGGTGAAGAGGGCCGACGACATCGATCCCGACGTTTTCGACAACGGAATCTCCGACGACATGTTCATCAAGCTGATCGCCTGTATCCGCCTGGCCGTGCCCTACACGGGAATGATCATCTCCACCAGGGAGTCTGAGGAGGTGCGCGGGCGTGCTCTGCGTGCGGGTATTTCCCAGATCAGCGGCGCTTCCCGGACCTCCGTGGGAGGCTACACCAGCGAGGAGAGACCTCATGATACGGAGCAGTTTGACGTTTCCGACCAGAGAACCCTGGACGAGGTAGTGGCCTGGCTGATGGAGATGGGCTTCATCCCCTCCTTCTGTACGGCCTGTTATCGGGAGGGCAGGACGGGAGACCGGTTCATGAGCCTTTGCAAAACCGGGCAGATCCAGAACTGCTGTCATCCCAACGCTCTGATGACCCTGACGGAGTTCCTTATGGATTACGCCGGAGAGGAGACGAAGAAGCTGGGCTTTGACATGATCGAGAAGGAGCTGGAGAAGATCCCCAGAGAAAAGGTAAAAGAGATCGCAAGAAGGAACATTCAGGCAATCAAGGAGTCCAATCTCCGAGATTTCCGGTTCTGATATGGGACTTTCCAGAAGCACAAAAGGAAAGGAGAGGTGATACTATGGGACTTCAGGAGACACCATCTGCAAACCGTCTTCACATTGCTTTCTTCGGGTGCAGGAACGTGGGAAAATCAAGCCTGGTAAACGCTGTGACAGACCAGGATCTGGCCCTCGTCTCTGACAAAAAGGGCACCACCACGGATCCGGTTAAAAAAGCCATGGAGCTTCTCCCCCTGGGGCCGGTGGTGATCATCGACACCCCAGGCTACGACGACGAAGGGGAACTGGGGAAAAAACGGGTTTCCCGTACAAAGCGTGTTCTCAACCAGGCGGATATCGCCGTTCTGGTGGTGGACCAGGGATTGGGCCTGACGGAATTTGACCGGGAGCTTTTGGGAATCTTCCGGGAAAAGGAGATCCCTTACCTGATCGCCTGGAACAAGATGGATATGGAGGGATCCGCCCCCATTCCTTCGGAGGAGCAGGAGCGGGTCGTGCGGGTAAGCGCCAAAACAAAAGAAAACATCTGGGAGCTGAAGGAGCGCATCGGCCATATTGGCAAGGCTCAGGGGCAGGAGAGAGTTCTTGTAAGGGATCTTGTCTGTCCCGGGGACTTCGTGGTCCTGGTAACGCCCATCGATGAATCCGCCCCCAAGGGGAGGATGATCCTGCCCCAGCAGCAGATGATTCGGGACGTGCTGGACGGAGGAGCCATCAACGTGGTGGTGAAGGAGACGGAGCTGAAAGAGGCCCTGGAGGGTCTGAAAAAGCCGCCCCGCATGGTCATCACCGACAGCCAGGCCTTTGAGCTGGTCTCCAAGGTCGTGCCGCCCTCGGTGCCTCTCACCTCCTTTTCCATTTTGCTGGCCAGATACAAGGGTTTTTTGGATACGGCAGTGAGGGGAGCCGCCGCCTTGAAGGGGCTGAAGGACGGAGATCACGTGCTGGTGTCGGAGGGGTGCACCCACCATCGCCAGTGCAACGACATTGGAACCGTAAAGCTTCCCCGGTGGCTGCAGGAGTACACGGGGGCGAAGCTGACGTTCCACACCTGCTCCGGCGTGGAATTTCCGGAGGACTTAAGCCCCTATCAGCTGGTGCTCCACTGCGGCGGCTGTATGCTGGGGGGCCGGGAGATGGCCTTCCGCATGAAGTGTGCCGTGGACCAGGGGATTCCCTTTACCAATTACGGCATATCCATCGCCGCCTTCAACGGCATCCTGAAGCGGAGCCTGGAGGTTTTTGGAGATCAATACCAGTGGCTGTGATGGAAAAAAGAAAGAAACGAACGATGAGCTGAGAAAGCGGGAGAGTACCTGAGAATTTTTTTCAGGTACTCTCTTTTTTTGGAAAAAGGCTTGACGGAACCGGAAATGTCCTCTATCCTGTACTTACAAGTTAGTTATAACTAATATTTATTAGCAGATAAATATAACATCAAACACACAGGGCAGAACAGGAGGTTCCTATGAGTATCGTGATCATCGGCGGAAATGAGAGAATGGTATGTCAGTACACGGACATTTGCAGGGATTATGGGTATAAGGCGAAGGTGTTTCCCAAGGAGCACGGCTCCATACGGAAAAAGATCGGCAGCCCGGATCTGATGGTGCTTTTTACCAACACCGTTTCCCACAAGATGGTGTTGAGCGCATCCCAGGAGGCCAAGCGGAACAACATTCCACTGGCCAGGATCCACACCAGCAGCGCCAGCGCATTAAAAAACGCCCTGGACGAACGCCGGGCGGACGCGTAGAAAAGATCGGACATCCGTCCACGTCCAGGGAGGGACATGGACGGTGCCGAAAGGACAGGTCAGGCATTTTGTTTTTTTTGTTCCCTTAAGGAAAAGGAAAACAGAAGGAACCCCAGGAGAAAGAAGGGGATCAGCACCCCCACTCCCTTGTTGGCGTCCCCGGTGAGCTGGGAGACCAGCCCCACCATGGTGGTTCCCAAAAAGGAAGCTCCTTTTCCGCAGATGTCCATGATGCCAAAGTATTCCCCGGACTTCTCCGCGGGAATGAGGCGGGCAAAATGGGAGCGGGAGAGAGCCTGGATGCCTCCCTGGAACATTCCCACCAGGACGGCCAGGATCCAGAACTGGAGCTGGCTGTGCATGAACAAGGCAAAGACGCCGATTCCTAAGTAGGCCAGGATGCACACCATGATCAGGCGGGTGGTGGGATATTTTCCCGACAGCCTTCCAAAAAGGATGGAGAAGGGGAAGGCCACCACCTGGGTCGCCAAAAGGGCCAGCAGCAGCCCAGTGCTGTCAAGGCCCAGGGCCGTTCCGTAGGCCGTGGCCATGTCGATGATGGTGTACACGCCGTCAATGTAAAAGAAATAGGCCAGGAGGAAGAGGAAAACAGGCTTGTTTTTTGCCATTCCCTTCAGGGTCACCCCAAGACGGCGAAAGCTTTTGGAGATGCAGCCCTTTTCATATTCCACGTAGTGAACCTGCCTGTAATTTTTCAGGAGGGGAAGGGTGACCCCCACCCACCAGAGGGAGACGATGAAAAAGGCGATGGCCATGGCCGTCTTCATGGAGATATGGAGCCTGTCGGATCCCAGAACCAAACCAAGGCACAGGAGGAAGGGAATGCAGCTTCCGATGTAGCCCCAGGCAAAGCCCAGGGAGGATACCCGGTCCAGCCGGTCCGGGGAAGTGACGTCGTTGATCATGGAATCGTAGAACACCAGGCTGGCGGAGTAGCCAATCTTTGCGATGACGAAGATGACAAGAAATACCAGCCAGGAGGAGGAGACACCGAGAAGAAGGCAGCCTCCGGCTCCGATCACAAGGGACGTCAGGAAAAGGGGCTTTTTGAAGCTGCGGGTATCGGCCAGGGTGCCGAAGGTAGGGCCGATGACGGCCACGGCCAGGGTGGCCACGGATGCGGCATATCCCCAATATGCCAGGTAAGAGGCAGGGGAAAGCCCGGCGCTTTCGGAAAGATAATTAAAATAAATTGGCATGATGGTGGCAACGAGAAGCACGAAGGCCGAGTTTCCCACGTCGTACAGGATCCAGGATTTTTCAAGCGTCGTTAATTTTTTCATAATCTCCTCTGAATATTTTGAAAAAAGAGGGGGGCTGGAGGAGCCCCTCTCCATGTCTCGGGGTGACAGGCCGCAGGTCAGGCGTGAGGAATGCTGGTAAACTGGCTGATCTCACGGTTGATGGTGCAGAGATCCTCCACGGACAGATCGTGGAGATTCTCGTGGCCGGTGATGCGGGCAAAGGTCTTCAATTCCTCCAGGGTCACCTTCAGATAGTTTCCCACCCGCATGGCGGCCGCATCCTCCTTCAGTCGGAGGCGCAGCTCCTCATCCTGGGTGGCCACTCCCACGGGGCACATCCCGGTACCGCAGATACGGTACTGCTGGCAGGCCATGGCAATGAGGGGAGCGCTGGCGACGGCAATGGCGTCCGCACCCATGGCGATGGCCTTGGCGAAGTCGGAGGAAACCCGAAGGCCGCCGGTGATCACCAGGCTGATGTCCGAGCCGATGTCATCCAGATACTTCCTTGCCCGGTGAAGGGCGTAGACGGTGGGAACGCTGCTGGAATCCCTCAGGAACTTGGGGGAGGAGCCTGTGGCGCCGCCTCGCCCGTCGATGGTGATGAAATCCGGCTCCGCATAGACACAGAAGGCAAGATCCCGCTCAATGCGCCCGGCTGCGATCTTGATGCCGATGGGACGTCCCTCGGAGGCGAAACGCAGCTGCTGAACCAGCATTTTCAGGTCCTCCTTCGTCTCGATGCCGGGGAAGCGGGAGGGGGCGATCACGTCCTTTCCCATGGGCTTCTGGCGGATCTGACTGATCTCGCGGGTCACCTTCTCCCCGGGCAGGTGGCCTCCCATGCCCGGCTTGGTCCCCTGGCCGATCTTGATTTCAATGGCGTCGGAGTTCCGCAGGTTTTCGGGGGTCACGCTGTACAGGTTTCCCACATACTCAAAAATGTATTTGTCTGCGGCAGCCATCTCCTCGGGAAGGATGCCTCCCTCTCCAGAGCACATGGCGCTTTTTCCCATGGCGGAGCCCCTGGCCAGGGAGATCTTGGCCTCCCTGGAGAGGGCGCCGAAGGACATGTGGGAGACGTACACGGGGTTTTCCAGGATCAGGGGCTTTTTCGCATTTTTCCCTATGACCGTGGTGGTGTTCACGGGGGCGTGTTCATCCAGCGGCATGGGATCCAGCTGAGCGCCCAGGATCAGGATGTCATCCCAGCCAGGCATGGGAAGAGTGGTGCCCATGGCGGCCGAGATGGTCTTTCCCGTGACCGCCATCTGGTGGATGTCGTCCATGTACCGGCAGGAGGGATCCACACGGACAAACTCCTTGGGATAGTCCAGCTTTTCCTCCTTCTTTTTCACAGGCTCCGGGGGAGCAAGCTGGGAGAGCTGGGAGAAGTGCGCCACCGGCTGCTTGCAGACAGGGCATTCCTTCATGCTGGAAAAGGGAGCCCCCTCCTGTTCCTCGTCGTAAACAAATCCGCAAATATTACATCTGAATTTTGCCATAAAGACCTCCATTTCGTAAAACGTTTTGTAAGCTGATCCCTTTTGACAACAATGGGAAAGCTCCTTGGTTGATATAAACTAACTATAATATGTTTCGTAATTTTTATCAATGATTTTAGGGAAAAATAAGAAAAATTGTTTAGATTTTACAATTCCTTTTCCTTCTTTTCACAAATGGGGAGAATAACCGTAGACAAAACCATGGAAGTGAGATAAAATAGCATTGATCTGATGGACAGCCCCAAAGGAGCCTGGCTCCGGGGCTGCTTTTGTGCGTACTCTTTTTTGCCTGTGGAGAGGATGCTCCTTTACCCTTGCGGGAGGACGGGCCCTGCGGGCAGTGATGAAAAAAGGCCGGGATCTCCGGCAGCTGTTAGAAAATGGAAAGGAATGCTTATGTATAACGAGATTGATTTTTGCGGGATAGACACTACCCAGACTCCTCCGGAGGAGGAGAAGAAGCGGCAGTATTATTACATGGCGAAGTGCCGGGGAAAGCTGGAGGGCCTGGCTGAGAGGGCGGGCCGCCCCCTGACCTACTGTCTTACCACCTTCGGCTGCCAGATGAACGAAAAGCAGTCCGAGGTGGTGGCCGGCATCATGGACGAGATGGGCTATGTGCGAAAGGATGAGGAGGAGGCGGACGTGGTGATCTACAACACCTGCACCGTCCGGGAAAACGCCAATCTGAAGGTGTACGGCCGTCTTGGGAAGCTGCACAATCTGAAAAATCACAACCCGGGAATGAGGATCGTCCTCTTCGGCTGTATGATGCAGGAGCCCCAGGTGGTGGAGAAGATCAAAAAGGAATATCCCTTCGTGGACCTGGTATTTGGCACCCACAACATCTTTAAGTTTGCGGAGCTGTACTACGAGATGCTGGAGGCAGAGGGGCAGGTGGTGGAGATCTGGGAAGGAACGGACGCCATCGTGGAGGAGCTTCCCACAGAGCGGAACTATTCCTTCAAGTCCGGCGTCAACATCATGTTCGGCTGCAACAACTTCTGCAGCTACTGTATCGTGCCCTACGTGCGGGGGCGGGAGAGGAGCCGAAAGCCCCAGGCCATCCTGGATGAGCTTCGGGCGCTGGCGGCGGACGGGGTCACGGAGGTGATGCTCCTGGGCCAGAACGTCAATTCCTACGGGAAGACCCTGGAGGAGCCCATTTCCTTTGCCCAGCTCCTGGAAATGGCGGAGGAGGTGGAGGGCATCCGGCGCATTCGTTTTATGACCTCCCACCCCAAGGATCTTTCCGATGAGCTGATCGCATTCATGGGAAAAAGCAAGAAGGTGTGCCACCACCTTCACCTTCCCATGCAGTCTGGGAGCAGCCGGATCTTGAAGGAGATGAACCGCCGGTACGACAAGGAAAAATATCTGGGTCTTGTGGAGAAGATCCGAAAGGTCGTCCCGGACATTTCCCTGACCACGGACATCATCGTGGGATTTCCGGGGGAGACGGAGGAGGATTTCCAGGAGACTCTGGACGTGGTGAGAAAGGCAGATTTTGACACCGCCTTTACCTTTATCTATTCCAAGAGAAGCGGCACGCCGGCGGCCTCCAAGGAGGACCAGGTGCCGGAGGAGGTGGTGAAGGACCGCTTTGACCGTCTCCTTTCCCTGGTACAGGAAAAGGGCCGGGCCGTATCCTCCCGCTTCCAGGGCACCGTCCAGGAGGTGCTGGTGGAGCAGGAGAGCAAGGAGAAGGGGATCTTTACGGGACGCACCCAGTACAATCTTCTCGTTCATTTTCCAGGAAGTGCGGACATGCTGGGAAAATATCTTCCGGTGCGTCTGGAGCAGTGCAAGGGCTTTTATTATCTGGGAAGTCTTGCAGAGCAGGGCTGAAAGGGGAGTCCGGAGGGCAGGGCGCCTTCCTCACCGAGGCGATGAGGTCTCATTCAGGGCAAAGGACCGCATGATCCCGTCGATGGCCGCATGGAGGTGGGGGCGGTACTCCTCCATGGAAACAGGCTGCTGGTACAGGATGCAGCTGTAGCAGGAGGAGCCCACCAGCTGGACGATGGTGAACAAAAGGAGCTCCGGGTTTTGGTAGGTTTGGCCGTTTCTTGAGAGCAGCTCCAGGTAGGACTGATAAAAATGATAGTCCTCGTCCGGCATTTTTTCCTCGAAGGCCCCCTTGAACATACCCCAGGCCAGGTTTTTGGAAATAAACATCAGGAGGGTGCGGTTTTCATTCAGCCGGTCCAGAATGAAATCCACGATGAAATGCACCTCCTCCTCAAAGGTGGACAGGCTGGTCTTCTTCAGGGCCTCGTGGGCCTGGTAGAACAGCTCCCCGGTCTTGTGGGAGACCAGCTTGTTTCGGATGTCATATTTGTCTTTGAAATACAGATAAAAGGTTCCCTTGGCCACGCCGGCATTTTCCACAATGTCGGAGATGGTGGTCTTGGTCAGCCCCTTCGTGGTAAACAGCTCGAAGGCCGTGTTAAACAGAGCGTCTTTTTTCTTTTTCTTGTTCAATTCTAATTTTCCCATTTGAAAGCCCCCCGTAGTCATTGGTTTCCTGCTGCGATCCTTTTATGATTATTATAAACGATCATCGTCTTTTTATTAAGTAATACTTCACAAATATATTTTAAATAAAAATGACCAAAAGTCAATAATTTTAAAAAATTTTCTCTAAAGTATTGACTAATGGTCATTTTTGAGTTATAACATCTTATGAAATAAAAATGACTGATGGTCATAAAGAAAGAAGGAACGTGATAAGATGCAAAAAGCAGGAAAATGGATCGCAAAGCATAAAATATGGATCCTCTTGATCGGCTTTCTGCTGCTGGTACCGGCTTACCTGGGAATGGCAGCCACGAGAGTCAATTACGACGTGCTCAGCTACCTTCCAGACACCCTGGAGACGGTGAAGGGGCAGGACATCATGGTGGATCAGTTCGGCATGGGGGCTTTCTCCATGATTGTGGTGGAAGACATGGATCTGAAGGACGTCTCCGCCCTGAAGGAAGAGATCCAGCAGGTGGAGCACGTGGAGAAGGTGCTGTGGTACGACAGTGTCATGGACATCTCCATTCCCGTGGAAATGCTGCCGAAGAAGCTTCGGGAAGCCTTTTTCCGGGGGGATGCCACCATGATGATCGCCCTGTTTGATGACACCACCTCCTCGGACGCCTCCATGGAGGCTTTGACCCAGATCCGAAAGCTGGCCAAGGAGAAAACTTTTGTCAGCGGGATGACGGGGATTGTCACCGACATCAAGAGGCTGGCCCTGGAGGAAATGCCCGTCTACGTGATGATTGCTTCCCTTCTCTCCCTGGTGGTGCTGATGGTGGCCATGGAGTCCTTCCTGGTACCCCTCTTCTTCCTGGTGAGCGTGGGAATCGCCATTTTGTACAATCTGGGGACGAACCTGTTTTTAGGAGAGATCTCCTATATTACAAAGGCCCTGACGGCGGTGCTGCAGCTGGGAGTGACCATGGACTATTCCATTTTCCTCCTCAACTCCTATGAGGAGAACAAGCAGCGGTTCCCGGGAGATCGGGAGAGAGCCATGTCCCACGCCATCGCCAACACCTTCAAGTCCGTGGCCGGAAGTTCCGTGACCACCGTGGCAGGCTTCATCGCTCTGTGCGCCATGACCTTTGCCCTGGGGAAGGATATGGGAATCGTCATGGCAAAGGGCGTGATCATCGGAGTGATCTGCTGCGTCACCATCCTTCCCGCCATGCTCCTTACCTTTGACGGGGCCATTCAGCGGACGAAGCACAAGCCGCTGATCCCCAGCCTGGATGGGATCTCGGAGTTTATCACCCGCCATTACAAGCTTTGGCTTCTGATCTTTTTTGTGCTCCTGATCCCTGCGGTGTACGGAAACAACCACGTGAAGGTGTACTACAACATTGACAAATCCCTTCCGGCGGACCTGGAGAGCAATGTGGCCAACGCAAAGCTTTCCCAGGAGTTTGACATGAGCAACGTTCACATGGCCCTTTTGAAAAACGGGATGGATACCCAGGAAAAGAACCGGATGCTGGAGGAGATCAAGAATGTGGACGGGGTGAAATGGGCCCTGGGGATGGACTCCTTCGTGGGGCCGGCCTTTCCAGAGACCATGATCCCCAAGGATATCCGAAAGATGCTGAAGAGCGAGGAATATGAGATGGTGTTCATCTGCTCCCAGTACAAGACCGCTACGGACGAGGTGAACCGGCAGATCGCAGAGATCCAGGAGATCGTCAAAAGCTACAGCCCCCAGTCCATGGTCATCGGGGAAGCGCCTCTGACAAAGGACCTGGCGGATGTGACGGACGTGGATCTTTTCAACGTCAACATACTTTCCATCGGGGCGATCTTCCTGATCATCACTTTGGTATTTAAATCCATCTCCCTTCCCTTTATCCTGGTGGCGGTGATCGAGTTCGCCGTCTTCGTGAACATGGCCATCCCCTATTATCAGGGGAAGGAGCTGGTGTTTGTGGCAAGCATCGTCATCGGCACCATCCAGCTGGGAGCGACGGTGGATTACGCCATTTTGATGACCAGCCGGTACCAGAAGGAACGGTATCTGGGAAAAGGAAAAAAGGAGGCGATCCAGATCGCACACAAAACCTCCATGAAATCCATCCTCATCAGCGGATGCAGCTTTTTTGCCGCTACCTTTGGCATCGGCCTGTATTCCAAGGTGGATATGATCAGCGGAATCACCAACCTGCTGGCCAGGGGCGCCGTGATCAGTACAGTGGTGGTGCTCACCATCCTGCCGGGGCTTTTCATGGTCTTTGACCCGCTGATCTGCCGCACCTCCGCAGGATTTCGGAAAAAAGAAAAGAAAAGTGACCGTAAAACGACGATGAAGGATGAGGTTCGGGCTTTGGAGAGTCAGGATCAGGAAAGGAGCAGCCAAGCATGAACAGGAATCGAAGAAAATTAACAGCAGCCTCTCTGGCGGCAGGAATGGCAGCCATATTGGGAGGGGGAACGGTGCTGGCCGCAGGCCAGGGAGAGATCTACAAGGAGGAGACGGTGTACGTGAACACCACCGCAGAGGGGAAGACCAGGAGCGTCACCGTGTCCGATTGGCTGGAAAATGCGGGAGTCGGGGGAGAGAGCCTGGCAGACACCTCCTCCCTTCAGGATATTAAAAACGTAAAGGGAGACGAGACCTTTACCCAGGATGGGGAAAACCTTCAGTGGAGCACCGACGGACAGGACATTTATTATCAGGGTACCACCGATCGGGAGACTCCGGTTACCATGAGGATCGCCTACTACCTGGACGGGCAGAGGGTGGAGCCCTCGGAGCTGGCAGGAAAGAGCGGCCGCGTGAGGATGGAGGTGGCCTACGAGAATCACGAGAAGGTGAAAAAGACCATTGGGGGAAGGGAGGAGACGGTTTATTCTCCCTTTGTGATGGTGACTGCCATGATACTTCCCGTGGAGCATTTTACCAACATCACCATCGACAATGGAAAGGTGGTGTCCGACGGGAGCAAAAGTGCGGTGGTGGGCTTTGGACTGCCGGGAATGAAGGAAAGCCTGAATATGGAGAAGGAGCTGGCAGACAAGATATCCATACCCGAGGGCTTTGCCATGGAGGCGGACGTGACGGATTTCCAGCTGGAAACCTGTCTGACCCTGGCGGTGACCGACCTGTTTGAAAATCTGGACGTGAAGGACAACCAGGATCTGGATGATCTGAAGGAGGCCATGGAAACCCTGAAGGATTCAGCCATGAAGCTGGTGGACGGTTCGGGGGACCTGTCGGAAGGGCTGCATACCCTGGATGACAAGTACGTGGAGTTCTATGACGGGATCCAGGAGCTTTTGTCTGGAACGGAGGAGCTTTCGTCAGGGGCAAAGACCCTGGATGAGGGGGCCGGAGAGCTTCGTGACGGGGCGTCCAGGCTGGCTTCGGGAGCGGCAGAGCTGGACGGAGGGGCCGGGAGGCTGCAGGACGGCACATCCCAGGCGGACACCGGAGCTCAAAGGCTTTCTCAGGGTGCCAGTACCCTGGAGAAGGGGGTCAGGTCCTACACCAAGGGTGCGGACACCCTGGGCAAGGGGGTCAAGGCTTACACGGAAGGGGCCGATACCATTGCCGGGAAGACGAAGGAGTACCAGGCTGGAATGGCACAGCTGCAAAAAGGGGTGACGGCTTACATCAACGGCGGCGATCAGCTTGCGGAGGGTGTGACAGGATATGTGAATGGTTCTCTTACCCTGACGGACGGGGTGAAGAGCTATGTGCAGGGAGCCTCTGCCCTGGCATCAGGGACTCTTCAGTATGTGGAGGGCATTCAGAAGTTGATCGGCGGGATCGGAGAGATGGTTCCCGGCATTCAGGCGGAGGTGCAGGGAATCAACACCGCGGCGGAAAAGCTGGCGGGATTGTCGGAGCAGCTGGCCCCCTATGGGGATGCCCCACAGGCCTTGAAGGATGGTCTGGACGCCTATGGTGCGGGGGTTTCTGATTTTGTCTCCAAGGTGAGCGCTTATCTGGACGGCGTGGAAGCCCTTGCCGGGAATCTGGAGGCTTTGTCCGGGAGCATGGGCCAGGCAGGGGGGACTCAGGTTTCTTTGGATGAGGCAAAGACCGGCGTTCAGACCATGACCGGGGAGCTGACGGCCGATTCCTCCTACATGGGAGATGCGGCCGGAGCTTTGGATGCCTGGATCGAAACCTCCCCTTCTGTCCAGGGCACGTTGGAGATTACAGGGAAGGAGGAGGCGGCAGCTTCCCTGGGAGCCGCTTCCCAGTCCCTCTCATCCATATCCCTGGAGGGACTGGACGAAGGGACACAGGCGGCCGTCACTGCGGCCATCCAGGCCGTGAATGAAGCCTCCGGCAGTGTGGCTGCCATAGCGGCTGCCCCTGTCTCGGTGCAGCCGGACACCTCCGCCCTTTCTCAGATCGCTCAGGGCCTGAGGGAGAAAAGTGCCTCGGCTGCCGCTGCGGCTTCTTCCGGCGCAGGCGCTTCCCAGTGTCTGGAAGAGGCTTCCCAGGCGCTGGAGGCTTTCCAGGGACAGGCGGCCATGATGGAACAGGTGAAGGGCAGCCTTGCACAGCTGTCAGCGGCCGCCGGGGCTTTGACAGGCAGCCATCAGGCTCTCAGGGAGGGCGGCGAGACTCTTGTGGGGTCCGGAGCCGCCCTGTCTCAGGGCGCTTCCCAGCTGGTTACCCTGGTGGGCGCATTGAAGGATCAGCTTCCTGCCTTGACGGAGGGACTTCAGACCCTTTCTCAGGGAGCACAGCAGCTGGCCTCGGCAAACACCCAGCTTCAGGCGGGCTATGAGACCTTGGCCAAGGCGGACACGCAAAGACTCAGCCAGGGGGCGAAGGCTCTTTTGGATGGAGAAAAGACATTGGATGCCGGGATCCAGACGCTGCTGGGAGAGGGAAATGCCAATGCCTCCGCCCTTCTCCAGGGAGCGGACGCCTTAAGGAAGGCAAAGGCCAGCCTGAATGCCGGTATGGATGCCATCAACAAGGCCACGGGAAGCCTGGTAGGAGGGATCCAGGCCCTGTCTGGAAACAGCGGCGCTCTTTGCAAGGGGGCGGCGAAGCTTTCCAAGAGCAGCAAGGCCTTAAACGCCGGGGCGAAGGATCTGGCTTCGGGGGCGGCAGAGCTGGAAAATGGAACCAGATCCCTGCTGGACGGAGTTTCCGTCCTGAAGGGTGGGACCGCCTCCCTCACAGAGGGCAGCAATACCTTGAAGGAGGGAGCAGTCAAGCTTTCTGACGGAACGGGCACATTGAAAGGGGGAGCAGATTCCCTGAAGGAGGGGGCCGAAAAGCTTTCAGATGGCAGTGACAGCCTGAAGGACGGGATCGGTGAGCTGGTGGACGGCTCCGATGAGCTGAAGGACGGCCAGGAAGAATTTTATGAGGAAGGCATCCTGAAGCTGGACGACAAGGTAAACGGGGAGCTGGCAGATCTTCTGGAGCGGGTGGAGGCCATCGTATCCCCGGAGGCCCTTTACACCACCTTCGCCGGCAGGCCGGAGGGAATGGACGGGAACGTGAAGTTTATCTACGAGACAGACCCCATTACCACTGAGGACTAAGGGCGGCCCCTTAGGGCTGACAGGATACCTGTGGACGGCTATGAAAACCAATGAAAAGAGACCGGCAAAAGTGGGTGCGACTTGGGGATTTTATCCCTTTGAAAAATTCGGCATAGTTGGAATGATTTCCGGCTATGCCGTTTTTTCTGTTCTGCTTGGAATATCCAAGGCTCCGATGTAGTTGTAAACAATCTGAATACGCTGCTGTCTGTGACCATCCACCTTTTCTGCTTGAAACACGATAATGCGTTCCACGAACTCACGAATAATCTCAGCATCCAATTCCTTGATATCCGTGTATTTCCTAACAAGTGACAGGAAGTATTCGGTGTTAAGAGATTTTTCTTTTGCCTCGTCAAGGAATTCCTGTAATTCCACCACACGGTTTTCAAGCTGTTTCTGCTCGGCATCGTAGGTGGCAGTCATCTTGGCAAAACGCTCATCGCTGATTTTCCCTTCAATGTTGTCCTCATACAAACGCTGTACGATGGTGTCCAGTTTGGAAATTCTCGCTCTTGCCTGTTCGTACTCCTTACGGCATTCACGCAGACTGCGGTCAATCTCTCTTGATTTGCTTTTGGTGACCATCTCCACGAATTCAGCCTCATGCTCTCGTGCAAAGGCTGTGACTTGCTGAAGGTCTGCCAAAAGCAGTTGTTCTATGACTACATTGCGTATCTGGTGGGAAGGACACTCATGTTTGCCCTTTTTACGATAGGTGGCACAAACGAAATGCTCCTTATCGTGTTCCCAGTCCCGTGACCTTACTTGGTACAGTTTCTGACCACAGTCGGCACAGTAGACCATACCGGAAAGTATCGGCATTTCGCCCATCGGTGTAACCCTGCGTCTGCCGTCTCGGATACGCTGAACGATATCGAAGGTTTCCTTGTCAATAATGGCCTCGTGGGTATCCTCGAAAATCTGCCATTCTGACGGGTCATTCTTCATCTGCTTTTTCAGCTTGTAGGATTTGCGATAGGTCTTAAAATTGACCGTGTGACCGAGGTATTCCTGCCTTTCCAGAATATGCACCACAGTGGAGGTTGTCCATATAGGTGTCGAGCAGCCATGCGAGCGCATCCGCCGTTTCGGTCACAGGGGTCTCGGTGATGGTGTTCCCTGTGACGGTAAGGAATCTGTTGGTGTGGCCGGGGATGTAGACCTCGATGTTGCCCTTTTTGATGTAGTAGGTCTGGGTATCGTAGACGAAGCCGCTCGGCAGCAGACAGAAGATGCGGATGCCTTCGCCGGAGGGACTGATTTCGCTGTAGGTCGCACCGAAGCGGTCTACAATCTCCTGCGCCCACGGGAGTAGCTTGCCGTCCTCGATGCAGTGGTCGAGGTCGATACCCACGATGCTACCGCTGACCCGGATGCCGATGCCGTCATAGCCTGTTGCGGATGCCGCAGTTTCAAAGGCTACGAATGTGGTCGGGTCATCCACATTGGCTTTGCGTTTTGTGCCGGACATATACGGCACCTTGGTCTGGCTGCCGTCCCGCAGTTCGTATCTCCAGTTGCAGAACTGGCCGTTGTCCTTTAGGTACTGCGGTATTTTTTCAAATTGAACTTGCACTGTGTGTCTCCTTTCGGTTGATTGTTCCTTACACTCCCTAATGGAAACGAGGAGTGCGTTTTGGAGAAAATATTTGAAACTTTTTTGAGGATTTTTTTCTTCCACTTCCCACTGGAGATGAGATTGCTGTTTGGTCCACAAATTCCCGATTTTTTTGAGGGATTTTCATCTCTTTACTTACTACCGAAAAATTCAACCCCCTCGGTACAAGCCGAAAAAGTAAACCCTTCTGTTTAATAGCCACGGGAGAACGGAAAACTTGAGGGGCTTTCAAAATTCTTCTCTCACTCTCCAATGGACATGAGATTGACG
>JAUNJL010000118.1 GCA_030533315.1 Eubacteriales bacterium | reverse complement strand
ACCTTCATTGACATTTCTCCCTCTGGAAGGTATCATGGAAAAAAGTCATCACCAAGGGAGGACATACGGATGAAAAAAATACTTCTCATAGCCACCGGCGGGACCATCGCTTCCAAATATACGGCAGAGGGGCTTTCCCCCCAGCTTTCCGCAGACGAGCTGCTCTCCTACATCCCCACGGCAAAGGAGTTCTGCACCATCGACTCCATACAGCCCTTTTCCCTGGACAGCACCAACATCCGGGTGGAGCACTGGGTACAGCTGGCAAAGCTCATCGAGAAGCATTATGAGTTCTACGACGGTTTTGTGATCTGCCACGGAACGGACACCATGGCCTACACCGCAGCCGCCCTGTCTTACCTGATCCAGAACAACCGGCGGCCCATCGTCATCACCGGATCCCAGAAGCCCATCGACCTGGCCATCACGGACGCCCGCTCCAATCTGCTGGACAGCCTGCGCTTTGCCTCCCATGACAGGGCCCATGGCATCTCCATCGTCTTTGGGGGAAAGGTGATCGCCGGCACCCGGGCAAAAAAGGAGTTTTCCAAAAGCTACAATGCCTTTTCCAGCATCAATTACCCGGACATTGCCTCCATCCACGACGACCGGATCATTTTTTACATCGACGACAAGGATCACTCCACCAAGCCCCTCGTCTTCTATCACTCCATGAACGAGAGAATCTTTCTCCTGAAGCTGATCCCTGGCATGGACGGCAGGATCCTGGATGCCCTTTTTGACTCCTATGACGGCCTGATCATCGAATCCTTCGGAGTGGGCGGCCTTCCCAGCTGCGAAAACGACACCTTCCTCTCTGCCCTGGATCAGTGGATGTCCGCCGGAAAGCCCGTCTGCATGGCCACCCAGGTGACCCATGAGGGCAGCGACCTGGAGGTTTATCAAGTGGGGAAGATCATCAAGGAGCGGTTCCCCATCCTGGAGTCCTACGACATGACTCTGGAGGCGTCGGTCACCAAGCTGATGTGGGCCCTGGCCCAGGCGAAGGACATGGAGGACTGCCGCCGTCTTTTCTGCACCACCATCAACCACGACCTTTTGTTCCTTTAAAGCCCGCCTCATAGCCCCAGGGCAAAGGCCAAAGCGCCCCATATCCGCAAAAATGCTCAAAAAAACAGGAAGCCGTCTCCGTAAGAGATCACTTCCTGTTTTTTTGTCCGCCCGGTCTATCTTCGGCCTCCCAACCTCCCGCACTGCCCCTTCATTTCCTTTCTCAGCCTTGCAAAATCCCCCAAAGCATTCCAGCCGATCCTTGCAATGCGTCTGGCATTGAGGGAATGGGTGCCAGCCGTCCTGGGCTTGAAGCTGATCCTGTGAAAGGCCGTCTTTTCCTTATAGTAGGAGAAGTAGGTGGTAAGCATGATGTTGGGGAGGTTGTAGTCCTCAGGCAGCTTTTTCAGATACTTTTCCAGCACCTCCGCCTTCATCAGCCGGAAGGGCGCATTGGCGTCCGGGATCCTGACGCCGAAGTAAAGGCGCAGCAAAAGGCAGACCACCCTTTCCACAAAGGCTCTCTGTTTTCCGTCACCCCTTTTCACCCGCACGCCGAAGATCCCGTCGTACTTCTTCCTGGCCTTCCAGAAGGCCTCAAATTCCTTGGGATCTGTCTGCCCGTCAGAATCCGTCTGAAATACATAATCGGCGCCGGACCGGATGGCATACTCGTAGGCCCGCAGAAGGGTGGGTCCATGCCCAGAATTTGCCTTGCTCTTCATCTCCAGCAGAGGAAACTCCTCCATCATGGCCAGACCCTTTTCGTAGGTTCTGTCCTTGCTCCCATCGTTAAAGATCACCAGCCGGGACCTCCCGCCCCCGTTGTGCCTCTCCACAACCGGATACCACTCCCGAATGGTCTTCTCGATATTTTCCTCCTCGTTGTAGGCCGGCATCACCACGTACAAAATATCCATGCCCCTCCTGACCTCCTCTTACAGTCTCTCCCGCCCCCTTCCCAGGCGCAGCGTTTCTTTCCCTATTATAGGGGAATTATGCCAGACTGTAAAGGAATACTTTTTCACAGAACCATTCCCCCTTCTCCCCTTTCTCCTGGCCTGTGAAGGGAAAGCGCTTCTTTTTCCACAGCCTTTTTCTTTTTTCCTGTGAGGAGGAGGGCGCTGGTCACTGCGGTAAAGGGGGCCACGGTCACCAGGCCGAAGCTGCCCACGATGGTATCCAGGATCTCCGCTGAAACATACTTGTAGTTTAAGATATTGTCGATGGGGGTGCCCTGGGCCATAAAGGTCATGAGAAGGGCGATGTACCCGCCGGAGTAGGCCAAAAGAAGGGTGGTGGTCATGGTGCCCATGGCCGCCCGGCCCACGTTCATCCCTGAGCCTGCAGCCTCCCGCCATCCGATGGAGGGCTTTTTCTCAATGACCTCATTGACGGCAGAGGTGATATCCACCGCCAGGTCCATCATGGCTCCGGAGGCGCCGATGAAGATCCCGCTCATGAAGATCTGGGTCAGGTTCAGATTCTGGTAGCCTGCATACAAAAGACTCTCAGAATAGGACATGACCGCCCCGTGGATCTTGAAGGCGTCCGTGAAAAGGCAGCCCATGACGCAGGTGACGATCACCCCTAAAAGAGCCCCGCTGCTGGCCGCGATGGTCTTTTTGTCAAAACCGTAAACCAGAAAGATGATGACAATGGTGAGGATCACCGTCAGCAAAAGCCCGCACCACACGGGATTCAGCCCGTTTAGGCAGGAAGGGATCATGATCTTCCAAAGGGCAAGGATGGTGATGACAAAGGAATAGACCGCCCGCAGCCCCGCCTTTCCCGCAAATAGAAGCAAAAGCGCCACAAACAGCACCGCCAAAAGGGCCTCCTTCCCAAGACGGTAATGGTCGCTCATCATCACCGTAAGGATCTGATCGTCCTTGTAGCTCACCACCACATGAGCCACGTCCCCCTTTGCAAAAATCTTGTCCGATTCCAGGGAACCGCTCAGCATATTCACCGCCTTCGTGGTCTGTCCCTCAAATTTTCCCCCTAAAAGCTCCACCTGGCAATACTGCTCCCCGGATCTGATCAGCCCGGAGCTGTGTACCGTACTTTCATCCGTGGACAGCACCCTTGCCTTTACCCTGTCTGTTCCCTGATAAATAGCAGCATCCTCATAGCCCGTTGGAAGGGCCATGAGGATCAAGATCATACATATCGCCGCTAAAGAAACAGAGCTTTTTTTCAGCCAGTTTCTCATGTTTTGTTTTACTCCTTACTCTACTCCTGTCAGTGCAGCCACCTTGTTGTAGATGTCTGTGTTGTCATAATATCCGCTGAACTCATCCTGGCCAACGCCCATTGCAAGCACCTCTACCGGCAGTCCTGTATGTGCGTAGGAGGAGAAGTCGATTCCAGACTTGTTGTTCAGGATATGGGTAATGGTAACGGTAAGAGGCTCATAGCTTCCGTACAGAACGTACTCTTCCTGGCCAAACTCCTCTTCCTCGCCGGTGCGGGACATGGTCTCCTCGTAAGCGGCTTTCAGCTTCTCATACTCATACTCGGTCATAACCAGAGAACCGGTGTCGTCTGATTCTGGATGAGAATCTGCATTGTCGGCCTGGTTGGATGTCTCTTCCCCGCCGGTAGGTGCCTGAAGACCGAAGAGCTCTGTCACGTCTGTCATCACGGTATCAAAATCCGTCTTGTTCTCCTTATAGCCTGCCACGTAATCAGAATCAAACTTCGCATAGGAAATCTTCTGATTGGAAAGGTTCGTCAGGAAGGTGTCGTAATCGGTTCCTGCAAAGCCGATGGTAAGACCACCGGTCTCATGGTCGCCGGTCACCAGGATAAGAGTCTCATCGGGATGCTCGTTATAAAACTCGATGGCCTTTCCAACTGCGTCGTCCAAAGCCAGGGTATCGGTGATGGTGGCGCCGGCGTCGTTGGCATGACATGCCCAGTCAATCTTACCGCCCTCAACCATCATGAAGAAACCAGTCTCGTTCTCCAGAACCTCGATTCCCTTCTCCACATAATCTGCAAGGCCCCACTCGCCGTCCTCCAGATCCATAGCGTAGCTCATGGAGTCGCTGTCTGCCAGAGTCTCATCGATCACGATAACCTTTCCGTCGTCTGCAGTCAGAGCCTCTGCCTCTGCCTTCGTGAAGACTACCTTATATCCGGCTTCCTCAGCCTTCTCGTAAAGATCCTGCTGATCTCCCTCTGCGCCCGTCACCTTCTTCAGACCGCCGCCTGCAAAGTAATCAAATTCACTGGCGATCAGCTCCTCGCCGATCTCATAATAGCTGTTTCTGGATGGCTGATGTGCATAGAAGGCAGCCGGTGTAGCATGGTTCAGGTTTACGGAGGAAAGGATCCCCACCTTATATCCCAGCTGCTTTTTCAGCTTCTCAGCGATGGTCTCATAAGGCGTCTCCATAGACTCGTCCATGTTGATGGTACCGCTGTAGGTCTTGTTTCCCGTCGCAATGGAGGTAGCGGTGGATGCGGAGTCCGGACAGAAGGAGGTGCTGTCATAGGTCTGTGCGGAGCCAGCTACCGGAAGACTTAACATATTCAGGTTGTTCTGGCTTGTGAGGATCTCGTCCCCATCGTCTGCCAGAGCGCTCAAATAATAGTTCGTGGTCTGGATCTGAGGATAGCTCATTCCATCACCGATAAAGAGGAAAATATACTTTGGTGCGGCTGTATCTGCCGCTTCCTCTGCCATAACTGCCTGTGCAGGTGCCGCACAGGGAGCCATCATCGCTGCTGCAAGTAACAATGCGCCGATCTTCTTTGCTTTCATAAATGTGTTTCTCCTTTTTTTACTTCTTCTTTATTAAACTCTGGATACCTTCTTTTCCATACATCCCGACAGCCCAGAACAGAAAACGATCACATGCAAAGGTACAGGAAGGCCGCCGGGGCCACAAACCTTTGCACATTTCCATCCTTCTCCTGCGGTCAGCGCCAAAAGACGCCGTCCCGTCTGAGCAGTCATCCCGCCTCCGCCTGAAGCATGGGGTTTCAGGCTTCAACGGTATCTATTGTATCAGCACAATTTTAAATGCACCTGCCTGCTTTTGTTAAATGTAGGTCAAAGATTCTCTCCAAATGTCAAG
>JAUNJL010000032.1:13865-26527 GCA_030533315.1 Eubacteriales bacterium | reverse complement strand
CTTTTGAGCCTTCTATTTTTGACTCGTTTTTTCATAGCTTATTTGACACTACCCTATAATTTGTCAATGTTCCACAAAAAACATCGGGATTATTTCCACAAAATAAAATCTTTTTCCAAAGGGCACACCGCCGGATCAAAAAAGAAGCACATCCCACCTACATGGAATGCGCCCCTTTTTTCGGGTTCCTTGGGCGCCCGCCGCTGTCACAGGATGTCGTGGAGAATCTTTTCCAGCCGGCTCATGTCCACCGGCTTTGCCATATGGGCGGTCATTCCAGAGTCCAGAGCGTTCTGTACGTCCTCCGCAAAGGCGTTGGCCGTCATGGCGATGATGGGAATGGTCCTGGCCTGGGGATGGCTGCTCTTTCGAATCAGGCGCGTAGCCTGGTATCCGTCCATCACCGCCATCTGGACGTCCATCAAAACCAGCTGGTACTGGCCCTCCCCGGATCTCTCGAAGGCCTCGTAGACCAGCTTTCCATTTTCAAAGATATCACAGCTGGCTCCCTTCATCTCCAAAAGGTCCGTGAGGATCTCCGCATTGAGCTCGTTGTCCTCCGCCACCAGGATGTGCTTTCCTTCCAGGACGCCAGCTCCTTCTCCCTGGCTCTCCGTATCAGGCTCCTCCAGCATCTCCTGCAGCTTCTGGCGAAGGCCGCTCTCAAAGAAGGGCTTGGACAAAAATCCGTTGATCACGTCCTCCTGGATCTCATCCTCGATCTCTGAATAATCATAGCTGGTCAGGAGCACGATGGGGCCCTTCCCCGAAATCCGCCGGCGGATCTCCCGGGCGATGGAAAGGCCGCTCCCATCCTGTACCTTCTGATCCAACAGGATGATCTGGTATGGTTTTCCTTCCTGTGCCCCTTCCTCGGCCATACGGACCGCCCTCTCTCCTTCCAGGGCATAGTCTGCTGATACTCCCAGCCTTTCCATGGACCAGACGGTATTTTTGCACACCGCCTCTTCCTCATCCACCACCAGGATGGGGGTGAGGCTGCGCTCCTCCCAGAACCGCCTCCCATCCGGCTCCTCCTCAGTCTTCAGCTCCAGCTCCACCGTGAAGACGGAGCCCTTGCCCTTCTCGCTTTCCACCTGGATGGTGCCGCCCATCAGGTCCACAAGGTTCTTGGTGATGGCCAGTCCCAGACCCGTCCCCTGGATCCGGTTGACCACGCTGTTTTCCTCCCGGCTGAAGGTGTCAAAAATATGCCCCAGATACTCCGGCTCTATGCCGTAGCCATTGTCCGTCACCTGGAACCGGTACCTGGCATACCCCGGCGCGCCCCCGGGAAGCTCCGTCAGCTCCAGGACAATGCGCCCTCCGTCCATGGTGTACTTGACCGCATTGGAGAGCAGGTTCAGCAGGATCTGCTGCATCCGCAGCTTGTCCCCGTGGACGGCCTCGTGGGCCACATGGCAGACCCGGATGTCAAACCGGTGATGCCTGGACCGCATCTGGGGCCGGATGATGGTATTGATATCCTCCACAAGATCTGCAAGCCTCATCCTGGACAGGTTCAGGGAGGTCTTTCCGTTTTCTATTTTTGCCATGTCCAGCACGTCATTCAGCAATCCCAGCAGATGCTGGCTGGAATTGGCGATCTTTTTTGCGTACTCCCGCACCTTGTCCGGATTGTCCGCATCCTTCCCCAGCAGGGTCACGAAGCCCACGATGGCGTTCATGGGCGTCCGTATGTCATGGGACATATTGGACAAAAAGACGCTCTTTGCGCTGTTGGCCTGCTCCGCCACCTGATAAGCCTGCTCCAGCTGCTTCTGCTTCCGGGAATTGAACCGAATATACAGAAGAAAAAGGGACAAAAGAAGGGCCAGGAAGATGAAGAAGATCGTCAGGGAGTCCTCGTTGATGGAGATGCCCAGCTGCCGGATCGTTCCCTCGATCACCTCGTAGGGCATCAGGGTGGCAAGATACCAGTCTGTGTTCTCCAGGGGCGTATAGTACAGGTAAAAGGTCTCTCCCGTCTTTGCCCTGACAAACAAGGTTCCCTCTCCTCCCGTCCGCAGCCTCTGGGCGATCTCCTGCAGCTCATCCTCGTAGGAGGCTTCCGCAGACTTTCTCAGAACCGAGAGCATGTTTGAGCCCCGGAACTGCTCCTTCACCTCACTGCGGATCACGTAGGTGCCGTCGGAGGTCACCACGCTGGAGTAGGTATGGGACTGCTCGTTTGCCAGCACCATCTTTCTGCTCATGTTCTCCGTGGCCAGCCCCGCCAGGACCGCGATAAACCGGGTATCCCCCGCATCCACCGGCTCCATCCTGGCGCCCATCAGGATCACGTCGTCGTTCTGGATCTTTTCGTTGTAGGAGATCAGGTGAGTCTTCCCCATCAGCAGACTTCCCAGAAAGCTTACGTTGCCCGCCGCCGAGAAGACCCCTGAGCCGTCGTGATAATACCCTTCCTCGTCCACAAAGGCCAGAAAGGAAAAGCCCTGGATCTCCTTGATGCGGCTGATAAAGGCCTGAAACTCCCCCTCATCCGCCGCCGTCTCCTCCGTCAGCATCTGCGCCGCCGTGTCGATACTGGAAAAATGATATTCCAGGGCCGTCTGCAGATGCTTGGCGGTAGCGCTGGAAAGCTCCCTGAGATACAGGCTGCTGATCTGATTGGCCGTGGTGTCCGTCAGGCTGCTGGATGCTTTCCTCATCCAACGCAGGCTGTACAAAAGGATCACCGTCAGCAAAAAGGCCAGCAGCACGTATTGTCCTCTGATCATCGATTTCTTACTCATGTCCATCCCCTTTTCTGCCAGAGGCCTTCTTATTCTTCAATGGTGATCCTTCCTTCCAGCCCCACGGAAAGATCCTCCCCCTCGTGGCTGGCAAAATAGGCCTTCAGGGCATCCCGGAAGGTACCTCCCGTCTCCGTGACCAGCTCTGCCGTCTTCGGCTCCGCCTCATCGTATACGTTCAGCATGAGGAATCCGTCCCCATTGCCCTCGGTGTAGGTGCTGGAGCCTGCCATGTAGTTGGTCACCGCCACAAGGTAGGCGGCCTCGTCGTCAAGGGGTGAGCCGTCCGGCAGGGTCACCTCCAAAAGCTGCCCCTCGTCCTTCTCATCCTTCA
The DNA here is from genome assembly GCA_030533315.1 of Eubacteriales bacterium. The sequence goes on along the minus strand of JAUNJL010000032.1, from coordinate 23,437 downwards.
TGGGACGGTAGGAGTAGCACAGTCCCGACACCTGCAGGAACCTGCCTCCCGGGACGTTCTCCCCCCGGTCGGTCTGGGAGATCCCGTTGGCAAGAGCCTCCCGCAGGGCCTTCCCCGTGACCTTCAGCGTGACCACCAGATTACTGTAGGGGCACACCGCCGCCAGGTCGGCATCCCACACCTCCCCCTCGTACAGGCTGGAACGAATACTTCCGCCGTTCACCAGCGCGATCTCCGCCCCGGCATACTCCCTGACGGCGTCTGCGATCAGGTTGCCGATGGCCGTCTCCTCCCTTCGGGTGTTGTAGTTCTCGTAGATCAGATCCTCCCCGACCTTTCCCACGATGGTCCGGGCCTCTTCCATAGAGCCAAAGCCATTTTTGCCATAGTTGTCAACAGCCGTCATGGCCTCCTCCAGGGTGGACTTTCCAACGATCACCAGATTCATCTGCCTGCCAAAATACTGGGCGATGTTGTTGGGAAGATTGGAATTGAACACGTAGCCCTTCTCCACCGTCTCCCGAACGCCCTCCGGCACGTCCTGGGCAAGGGACGCCCCGTCCTTCAGGAAGGAATAGACCGCATCCGTGTCCTCCATCCACGCCCTCTGCCCTTCCTCCGTGGACAGGAGGGCCAGCACCTTCAGGGCCGCCTCCAGCTTCTTCTCCTTCCCGCTCTCCGCCAGGCTCTTGTTTACCGCCAGGCAGCCGTTCCCGATGCTGATCAGCCAGCCGGGACGTCCCTCTTGGCTCAAAAAAGGAATCATGGTAAACCGGTCCCCCTTGCTCTGAGCGGAAAGCTTCTGATAAAGCTCCGTATTGCCGTAAACCAGGACCATGGTGCGGTCCAGCATCCGGTTCGTCACATCCACCGCATTTTTGTTGGATATGGTGACGCTGTTGGAGGACAGCGTGGCGCCGGTGTCAAAATACCCCTTCTCCACGCAGTTCAGCAGAAAATCCATGGAGTGCTCCATATTGCCGGAGAAGGCAGCCTCCCCCTTCTGAAGAGACTCCAGCCAGACGATGCCCTCCGGCGTGGACAAAAAGTCCGGCACATAATTTCCAAAGACCAGATTGGCCAGATAATTCTCTCCTATATTGTAAAATCCCATACAGTCCCGGTTGACGCCGATCCCCACGCCTTTCTCCTGGGCCGCCCCCAGGATCTGGTAGATATCCTGCTTGCTCTTGGGAAGAGAAAATCCCAGTTCCTCCACCAGGGTCTCATTGATCAGATAGCCGAAATACTGGCCTGGAAGAGGGATGTAGCGGGTCTGCCCGTCCACCAGCAGCTGCTTGGTCATAGCGCTGGAATACTCCAGGACGAACTCCTCCGCACTGAGATCATAGGTATATTCGTTCACCGGTCCTCCGGGAAGGGTGGTCATGATCAGGTCACTGCCGTGGTGGTTCTGCAGCCTCCTCTCGCTCTCGCTGTCCAGGGTGGCGCTGCTGTTCTGCTCCACCACCAGGTCAATATCCTCGCAGGAGGTCTCCACCAGCGCCTCAAAGGTAGGAAGCTGATTAAAGTACATCATGGTGATCTGGGTTTTTCCGGATTTCCCGGTTTGCTGGGTTTCTTCCGTCTCCTGTGTCTCCGGCTCAACCGGCGCTTTTTGAGTGCAGGCCGTCATCATAAGCCCCAATGCGGCGCCTGCCAAGGCGGCCAACATCACTCTTTTCTTCATTTCACAGCTCCTCCTTTACTTCCGTCTTTGGAAGCGGCCTCCCGGTCCCTCCCATCCTTATGCAAGCCATACATTTATTATACTAAATCCATACAGAATGTCAATTTGGGAAATCGTTTCCACTTTGATTTATTTTCTCTCCCAAAATCCAAAAGCAGCCCGGCCCGTCCAATGACTGCCGAACTGCTTCCGATCCTTTTTCTGCCATTCTTCTATGGTCTTTCTATCGCTTTTTCTTTCGTTTTTTCTCTGACCCCTTCCCGGACCCGCTCCATCTGCCGGCGCCTTACCGGGGGATCCATCTCGCCAGCATATCCGCCAGCTTCTGGATGTCAAGAGGCTTTGCCAGATGCTCGTTCATCTGTGCGGCCATGGCCTTCTCCACGTCCTCCGCAAAGGCGTCCGCCGTCATGGCGATGATGGGAACGCTCCTCGCATCCGGCCTGTCCATGGCCCGGATGGCCCTGGTCGCCTCGTACCCGTTCATGATGGGCATCTGCACGTCCATCAGGATCAGGTCATAATAAAAGCTGTCCGACTCCTGAAATCTTGCCACCGCCTGCTCACCGTTCTCCGCCGTATCCACCTGGATCCTGGTCATTTCTATGATCTCCTTTGCGATCTCCCGGTTCAGCTCCAGATCCTCCACCAAAAGCAAATGCTTTCCGCCAAGGTCCATCTTCTCCAGCACGGCCAGGGATTCTCCCTCCTCCCTGGAGGGCTCCTGGTCTCCCACCGTCACAAAGGTGTTCACCAGCTTTGACTTAAAGAGGGGCTTGGAGACAAATACGCTGACCCCGGCCTCCCGGGCCTCCTCCTCCACGTCCGACCAGTCGTAGGCCGAGCAGACAATGATGGGAACGTCCACCCCCATGGCCTCCCGGATCGCCCTGGCCGTGTCCAGGCCATCCATGTCCGGCATCTTCCAGTCCACGATCACCGCATAATAGTCCTTGCCCTTGGAATGGGCCTCCGCCACCATCTCCACGGCCTCTCTGCCGGACAGGGCGAACCCGCTCTCCATACCGATCTCATCCAGGATCAGGCAGGTGCTCTCGCAGACGCTCCGGTCGTCGTCCACCACCAGCACCGGCAGTCCCAGAAAGCTCTCCTGCCCCTCCTCCTTCTCCGTCTGCAGCTTCAGCCGGAGGATCACCGTGAAGACGGAGCCCTTCCCCGGCTCGCTCTCCACCGTGATGCTGCCGTCCATCATCTGGACGATGTTCTTGGTGATGGCCATGCCAAGGCCGGTGCCCTGGATCTTGTCCACCTGGGAGCTCCTCTCCCGGCTGAAGGGCTCAAAAATGGTCGCTGCAAACTCCTTGCTCATACCGATCCCATTATCCCGGAAGACAAACTTGTACTCGCCGGTCTTTGAGGAGTCAGAGGGAAGCTCCCAGGACTCGATCTCGATGGTTCCTCCCTCGGGCGTATACTTGACCGCATTGCCCACGATGTTCACAAAGGCCTGCTGAAGCCGCAGGCTGTCCCCGATCACTTCCTCGTGCTGGATACCCCGGTTCCTGACCACCAGCTCCTGCTTCTTCCCATTGACCCCGGGCATGGAAAGCTGGATCAGATTGTCCACCAGGTCTGACAGGTTAAAGCTTTCCTCCGTGAGGGTTACCTTCCCCGACTCGATCCGGGACATGTCCAGCACCTCGTTGATCAGTCCCAGAAGATGACGGCTGGAGGCGGTGATCTTCGCCAGGCAGTCCGACACCCGGGCCGGGTCGTCCCTGTTGGCGCTGGCGATGGCCACCATCCCTATGATCCCGTTCAAGGGGGTGCGGATGTCGTGGGACATCCCAGACAGAAAGTCCGACTTCGCCCGGCTGGCCCGCTCCGCCGCCTCATAGGCGTCCTTCAGGGCTTCCTTCTGACGCTGGTCGCTCTCCCGGTGGATGCGCTCCGTCTCCTTTTCTCTCTTTCGGAACCACACCACCAGAAGGACAATGGTCTCCACCAGAAAGGTCAGGGCGATGGAGGTCAGAAGCTGCCGGGTGGTCACCCACCCTCCCTGGGGCTTGATGTCCAGATACCAGGTGGTGTTGGGAACCATCACCTCCCTGCGGATGGCCCCTTCCAGCTCCTTGTCCGTATTCTCGGCGATCACCTGGATATCCTCCCCGCCGGGAAGGTATCTCCAGAGACGATACTGGTAGCTTCGGCTGGCAAGCAGGTTCAGATTGGCGATGTTGAAGATCTCCGGCACGTTGAACACCACAATGCTGAAGCCCCAGAAGTTCTTCTGGCCGCCCTCCCCCATCAGGTAAATGGGGTCTCTCGCCACCAGCCCCATTCCCCCCTGCATCAGCTCATAGGGACCGGCCAGGGTAAGCTCCCCCGAATCCCGGGCCCGTTCCGCCTCCGACTTCCTCTGAGGGTCCTCAAATAGATTGATAAACGCCTTCTCGTTGTTCTCCAAGGGATAGACATAGGTGACCATCCCGTCCGGCGCCAGCTGAAGGCTTCGGATAGCGGGATCCTCGGAGTACAAAAGAGAGGCGATCTTCTCAAAATCCCGGATCTGTCCCTCATGGCTGATCACCAGCGCCTTCAGGACCTGCGTATTCATCAATCGGGAATCCAGAGCATACTGAAGCTTGGTCCTTTCACTGGAGATCAGCTCCTCCGCGCGCTCCAGATTCATCTGCTTCTTACGGTGACAATTATAACCGACCACGGCCACCGCAAGGCTGGTCATCACGAAAAACCAGATTATGAAGGTTGCATTTTTCCTCTGCTGTCCGTCTCTGCTCATAATCACAGGATCCTTTCTTAAGTAAAACCAAAAGCGCCCGGCGCATCTCCCAAAGACACGCCCAGCGCCCTCCAGGCAGGGCGCAGCCCGCCCGGGACAAAGTCCCGGGGCCGGGCAGCCCTTCCCATCCAGACACTGCAAAGATACGAAAAAAAGGGGGAGAGGATTTGCCCCCCCCCCATATATTTCAGGCTTACAACTCCTCTTGTTTTGCTTTAGCGTAACAGATAAAGCCTGGTGTGTCAACAAAAAAATACACTGATTTCGTATACATTGCTTATCGCCCAGTCTCGCCCATTTTATTCACAAAAAATGCACAGGGAGCGCCCTAGGCCACTCCCCTGTTCTTCTGCTTCGTCCGGTCAAGAAAGGAGATCAGCGCCCGGTAGGGCCTCTGATACTCATCCTTCATCAGCGCATACTCCGCATGGCACCAGTGATGGCCCCCCTGCTCCAGGGTCACCCCGAACTCGTAGCCCTTGCTGGGCCTGCCGCTGGTGATATCCTCAAACATCTCCCGCACCGCGGGGATATCCTCCTCCTGGATCATACCGCTGCGGCAGATCCTTTGAACGTAATCCTCCACGGTGTACTCCTCCACCTTGTTCAGCTCCTTATCCACATTGACCACCGCCGTTCCCGCCGCAATGTCATAGCGCACCACGCCTGTGATATTCTGCTGGACAATGACCTCGTACTCCTTGCTCCGCATCTGCAGCTCCGCCGCGATCTTCTTCTGCTCCGTGATATCCACACAGCTGATCTGGATATATTCCCGCTCCTGCCACATCAGGACAGATGCCTGCAAAAGAACCCATTTCCCACGGATGCAGACCTCCTTGGGCGCCTTGTCCCCATTCTGGAAGAGCCGCATGGCCGTACATTCCTCACAGGGCCTCTTCCGCCCCCGCATCTTCTGATAGCACAGGCTTCCCGTGGCATCCGCCCCCAAATACTTCCGCAGAGCCTGGTTTGCATAAAGCACCACAAAATTCTCCGGGTTGATGATGTAGGTGGGCAGCAGATTGCCGTCCAGCACCGCACAGACATCATCGGAAAAGAACCTGGGCTTGATGGGAACCCTGGGAGTGTTCTTCACCAGATTGGCAGCCACCTGGAGAAGGTCCCGGTAGGCGTCCTGGGGAACGGGCTTGGAATAGTAGTAGCCCTGAGCCAGGGTACAGCCCAGTCCCACCATCTTCTTGGCCTGCCGGTAGGTCTCCACGCCCTCCGCCAGGATCTTCATCCCCCATTTCTTCGCCATGTATGCGGTGGCCCGGATCATGTCCTCCACCCTCTCATTTCCCAGACCGTCCACAAAGGACTTGTCCAGCTTCACCATGTCAAAGCTGTTGGAGGTCAGGGAGCTCGGTCCCGACACTCCCGCACCGTAATCATCCATGTCCACCTTGCATCCCAGGGAATGAAGCTTATCCATGATGGTCTTCAGAGGGATGCAGTCCTCATAGAGGGCACTCTCCGTAATCTCGAAGGACAGATTCTCCGGTTTGATTCCCGACTCCCGGACAATGGTCTCGATCTGATCCACGATTCCCTGGTTCCGAAGGTGGATACGGGACAGGTTTACGGAAACTGGCTTCACCTCGATCCCGTCCTCCTCCATCTCCTTCATCTGGATGCAGGTCTGCCTCAGGATCTCCTTGTCCAGCAGGATGATCTGGCGGCTTTCCTCAAAGCAGGGGATAAAGTGCCCCGGAGAGATGATCCTGCCGTCCGGCTTCACCCAGCGGGCAAGAGCCTCGGCCCCGATAAGCTCCCCGGTGATCATATTATATTTTGGCTGATAATAAACCTGAAACTCATTGTTCCGAAGAGCCTCCTGGAAGCAGGACTCCATCTCCATGTAGGACAGACGCCTGTCTCGTACCGCCTCCTCATAAAAGGCGTACTGATGCAGGTGATCCCCTTTGATGGCATCCCTTGCGATGATCGCATCGCTGAGCAGCTGGTGCAGAGGCACCCCCAGCTCCACCTTCCGGATACCCGCCGACGTGTCAAAGGGCTGTATCAGGCCCTCTGCGATATCCTGGGAAAACCGGGTCAGCGTCTTTTCGATGCTCTCCGCCAGCTCCTGAGGCCCCCCCTTCTCATCCAGGGCCACAAAGCAGTCCGCCCCGTACCGGAACAGCTGTACCTCCGGCACCACCTCCTGGAAAACCCGGACGATATACCGCAGCAGCTCGTCGCCGTTCTCGTTTCCGTAAATATAGTTGAACTCCTTAAACTTATCAATGTCAAACAGCACCAGGTACATTCCCAGAAGACGCTCGGGGGGCAGCTTCCGAAAGCACACGGACAGGGTGCTGGCGTTCCCGATCCCCAGCAGCTCGTCATAAAAGGCCAGCTTCCGCAGATCCTTCCTGGAGCGGTACACGGAAAGACCGATGGCCGATACCGAAAGCGCCGTCACCATCCAGATCAGAACAAGGCCCATGAAGCTGTTCTGGGTGAGGGTGTAGGACTCTGCAAACACGTCCGACTCCCTGGCGCAGGTCATCAGATACCACTCATTGATGCCCAGCTCCTCAAAATGGGCGTAATACCGTTCGCCCATGTAATAAAAGTGGCTGTCCCCTCCCTCGCTGGGTATGATGGAGGGCGTCTCATTAATATGCTTCATCAGGGCGTTGTAGGCGGCGTTCTTGTAGGAATGGGGGTAGACCACCACCGCCCCGTCATGGTCCACAATGAAATTGAACCCCTTTCCCTCCATGGAGGAAAGGTTCATGCGCTCCGTCAGACTGCGGGAGAGATAGGTGGCCAAAAGGACATACTTGATCCTCCCATCCTGATACACCGGGTAGGTGAAAGCATTGGTCTCCTCCGTTCCCCCCGCATAGGGAAGATAAGAGGCCGAGAGATGAAACCTTCCATCCCACACCTGATCCCCAAACTCCGTGCCAGACACGTCCGCCACCCTTCCGTTGGTCAGATGCAGCTTCCTGTCCCAGGTGATCACTCCGATGCTGTAGAAATCGTTGACCTTCCGATAGCCCTCCAGCACATCCAGGATATCCTGGACATCCTCCAGCCCCTCCCGCTCCAGGCGGGCGGAAACCGTCTCCAGCATGACCCGTCTGTTCGTGATGGGCCTGCTGACGGAATCCTTGTTCAGCTGGCTGATATTGGTGATGCTGCGGATCGCATGCTGCCTCAGCGCCTCCCTGGTGTTGAAATACAGCCGGTAGCAAAAGAAGAGAGACAAGGTCAGAAGTGCGGTCAGCCCCAAACCCATAACCATCTTGTGCGCCTTCGTCAGGCCCAATTCCTTTTTTAACATTCTATCCATACTGTTCGCCCCTCAAACCATGGACGGCAGCGAAAGCTTCCCCACATTCCTCTCATAAAAAATGTGCGAAAGGCCCGCTGCTCCATCTCCTTTTTCATTTCTAAAATAAAATCACAATAAAGATTTTTCGACAAAAAAAGGCATAGCTGTTCGTCTCTACAGTTATGCCGGTCAATGCTGTCTATGGTCTTTTTTCATTTTTCTATCTGATCAAACAAGGATCCCCATCGATCCTCTCCGGTTCGGGCGCCCGTCCAAAAAAGGGAAGGTTTTACCCCCCCCCTCTCGTTTTTACTGACAAATCGTCCCATTCGAAATCGTTTTACAGATCATTTACTCCTTGTGTTTAGTTTAACAGAGAAAGGGGCATATGTCAATAACGGAAATACTACAAATTCTTTTTGATTTCAGAGAATTTCAGAGAAGCTCCTCCTCGGCCCCCTTGACCGCAGAGGAAAACACATGGGTAAAGGAGATCTCGCAGATATCTCCCGTCTCCTCATCCTCTGACAAAATGGCCACCGTCCTGGAGATGCGGTAAATCCCGTCATCCCCCAGCTGCCGTCCCTCATGCTCCACCATCCGCTCCCCCTCCTGGTAGGCGCGAAGAAGGTTCTCCCGCAGGAAGCATCTTAAAAAGCCCTCCCTGTCGCCGGAGTGAAAGGTGCTGGCCCCGTCCTGGATCAGCTGGTCATAGCTGCCGTCCTCCTTGGCCTTCTGGGTTTTGAAGGTTTTGTATTCCATAATGCAGTAGGTGTTCTGGGTCAGGTTTGCGGAAATCACCAGGGGACAGTAGGCCGTCACCGCATGGAGCAGCCTTTTCAGCTCCGGTGAATCGTTCCACTCCGCTTCCGCCAGGGTGACCGTGGATTGAGGCTGATAACAAAACTCTCTCTTCTCCAGCTCCGGCTCGTACAGCTTGAAGGCATTTTTCCCCATGGCCTTCACGTAGTACAGGGCCAGATCCGCCTGATGGTAAAGAGTCTCGTAATCATCCACCCCCGCCGTTCCCAAGGCTCCGCCTACACTGACCCGGACCAAACGGTCATTCTTCGGCCCGATCTTCACCTTGCCCAGACGGTGCATAAAGCCGGATATGGCCAGCTGCAGCTGTTCCTGCTCCGGCACGTTTCGAAGCAGGGCCACGAACTCGTCCCCGCCAATCCGGCCGATGATGTCGCTTTTTCGGAACCGGCCCCTCATGCAGTCTGCAATGGCCCTAAGCGCCCTGTCCCCCTCCGGGTGTCCCAGCTCGCTGTTAATCTTCCGCAGGTCGTCCAGATCCACCACCAAAAAGCAGCAGCGCTCTCCCGTATCCCTCGCCAAGATCTCCGTGATCCGCCTCTCCGCCGCGGCGTGGTTGTAGATCTCCGTCATGGCATCCTGCTCGGCCTCGTTCTTCAGCCGCTCCCGCTCCCGAATCTCCTCATCCACGTTTTTCAGGACGATGGATGCCTTGATGTGTCCGCTGGAGGGCTCGCTGATCAGCTGAACCTCGGCCCGGAACCATCGGGGCTCCTCCCCCTCCAGCACCCGGTATTCCAGGGTTCCCTCCCTTCCGCCATCGTAGAACTGGCCAATCAGCCTCTCCCGGTTGAAAAAGGCCCGAAATTTCTGGCGGTCCGGCTGAAACACCAGCTCGTTTTCCACCCCATCCACGATCTTGCTGAACCGCAGCCCTCCCAGGTAGCGGCTGGGGAAAAAGACCCTTTTTTCCACCTCCACCGAATCCCTGCTCAGGTTCACGCCCATGTAGACCGTGTCCGCATCCATCAGGACATTCAGCTGATTGTTCCAGTGATAATAGG
>JAUNJL010000032.1:0-13765 GCA_030533315.1 Eubacteriales bacterium | reverse complement strand
TAGACCGTGTCCGCATCCATCAGGACATTCAGCTGATTGTTCCAGTGATAATAGGCCAGCTCCTGCTCATACCGCTCCGTGTTGTCGTAGAAGGAAAAGATCACACGGCAGGGTACACTCTGTTCCCCCCGCACGAGGGCGTAATTCACATGACACCACCTTGGTCCCTTCTTCTCCAGGATGAGCCGGACGTCATAGCCTTTGCTGGCAGCGCCGCTGCGGACATCCGCCAAAATAATGTTCACCGCCTCCGCACTCTCCGGAGCCAACACCCCGCTCCTGCAGACCCGGTCCACAAAATTGGGGATCGCATACTCCTCCACCCGATCCAGGTTCCGGTCCACGTTGACGGAGGCAATGTCCGTCTCGATATCATAGCGCAGAATCCCCGTCGCACTCTGCTGGACGATGGCACGGTATTCCTCGCCGCGAAGATGCAGCTCGTTTTCCAGCCGCTTCCGGTCGGTAATGTCGAAGCATATCAGCTTATAAACCTCCCTCCCCCTCCATATCAGAGGAGAGATGCGCACCAGGACCCAACGCCCGTACCTGGTATGGTACTCCGTGGTCTCGTTCACCCCGTCTCTGCGCAGCTTCAGGGCAACACAGTCAGGGCAGGGCTCTTCCAGATCCCTCAGCGCCTTATAGCAGGGAACCCCCTTGGGATTCCACCCCAAATACTGGCGCAGGGATGCATTGCAGTAGAGCACCTCAAAGCTCTCCGGGTCGATGATGTAAACCGGCTGCGTCGCAGCGTCCATGGCAACACAAAAATCCTGAGAAAACATAGTATTCTCACAGGAGCTTCCAGCGCTCTCAAATATCCTCCCGTCACGATCCATTTCCATTCTATCCTTATGAATCACGGCCACCCCCCCCAATTTTCTTCGCCTCTTTGGGCAAACCTTCCACAAAACGCCTTCTGCGGCCGCCCGGCCCCCATCTGCGGGGCCTCCCGGGCCATCCGCTCCGCAAGGCTCCTGCTTTCTGGAAAACAAGGCCCCGCAGACGGTCCTGCACAAAAAACCGCACATCCGGCAGTTACGTTTTTAATGAGACTATTATAGTACAATTTTCTTCAAAACACAAGACTGATCCGCCAGCCCATGAGGGCAGATCCTACAGCGCCATGAACAGGGTTCCGGCGGTGATCAAAAGCGCACCGATGACCGACTTCGCCGTAAACTCCTCGTGAAGGACCACCGCCGCCAGCACCAGCGTGATGACCACGCTCATCTTGTCAATGGGAACCACCCGGGAGGCCTCCCCCATCTGCAGCGCCTTGTAATAGCAAAGCCACGACGCTCCCGTCGCCAGGCCGGACAGGATGAGGAACAGCCAGCTCCTCCTGCTGATCTGCCCGATCCCTCCCTGGGCCTTCGTCAAAAACACCATCACCCACGCCATCACAAGGACCACCACCGTCCTTAAGGCCGTCGCCAGATTGGAGTTCACGCCATCGATCCCGATCTTCGCCAATATGGAGGTCAGCGCCGCAAACACCGCCGACAAAACTGCAAAAACAGCCCACATCACAAGATCCCTCCTCTCACACCTGAACCTCTCCGGCCAAAACTCTCTGATAATCCTCATAATTTTTCTGCAAAAGCGTCGGCGTGTCCAGCTCATAGGGGCACTTCCTTGCACACTGGCCGCAGTGCAGACAGCCCTCGATCTTCTTCATCTCCTCCTGCATCTCCGCTGTCAGCCATGCCTTAGACGGCGCCCTGCGGAGCATGAGAGACATTCTCGCACATTGATTGATCATGATGCCTGCCGGACATGGCATACAATATCCGCAGCCCCGGCAGAAATCTCCCGCCAGCTCTTTCTTTTCTCTCTCAATAAAGGCTGAAAGCTCCTCGTCCAGAACCGGACAGACCTCCATAAAGGCCAGCCATTCCTCCAGCTCCTCCTCCTTCTGGATCCCCCAGATAGGCAGCACGTTGTCAAACTGAGCCATAAACGCCATGGCAGGGCGAGACTGGTTGATCAGACCTCCCGCCAGACCCTTCATGGCCAGATAACCCATGTTCTTCTCTGCACTCCTTCTCACCAGCTCCAGCTCCTTTTCCGAGGACAGGTAGCTGAAGGGGAACTGCAGCGTCTCATACAGGCCCGACTCCACCGCATCCAGGGCAACCTGCAGCTTGTGGGCCGTGATCCCCATGTGACGGATCTTTCCCTGGCTCTTTGCCTCCTCCATGCATTCGTACATCCCGCTTCCGTCTCCCGGACGAAATACCGTTCCCGCACAGTGAAACTGGTAAATGTCCAGATGATCCGTTTTCAAAAGCTCCAGAGACCTTTCCAGATCCTCCCAGAACCCCTCCGGGGTCGTGGCCGCCGTCTTAGACGCCAGGTAATAGCTATCCCTGGGATAGACCTGCAGCGCCTCCCCCAGCTTCTCCTCGCTGTCACTGTACGCCCTGGCCGTATCAAAAAACCGCATCCCGCCGTCATAGGCTCTTCGGATGATCTCCACCGCCTTCTCCTTCGTCACCCTCTGAACCGGGAGTGCGCCAAACCCATTCTGAGGCACCCGGATCCCCGTCGTTCCCAATGTGATCATTTTCATTTCCATTTCTTGTGTCGTTCTCCTTTCCTTCGGCCCAATGCACCTTTCACATCCGCCTCCCTGCGTCATCTATGCTGCGATCCTCTGTTTCACCCTTCCCATTTTTCCTCTAGGAAGCATCCTTTCTCCATTCGATCCACAGCAGCCCTTCCGCCGGCCACCGACCAAATCTTCCACAACACCCCATACGCCTGGAGCCGTTACTTTTATCATGATTTTTTCATATGCTCTTTATTATATTAAGAAAAAGTGCGGAGGTCAATGCCTCCGCACTCAGACTTTCATTCCTCGAGGCTCCCGAAAACCTCTACTCCTCATATGAGCGGAACGGTTCGTTTTCCACAGGGAACCTTTCCGGCTTGATCGACAACCCCATCTGATCCTTTTCGTAATTTAATTCAATAATTGCGGAGACGACCAGAAGTATCAAAACAACGGAAAACGGCAGAGCGACAATGATCAGCACATTTTGAAGGCCATTCAGGCCACCTCTGAACATCAGCACAGACGCGATCACCGAAAGAAGGACGCCCCAGACCACCTTCACTTTGTTATGGGGATTCAGCCTGCCATTTTCAGACTGCATCGCCAGCACATACGTGGCAGAATCGGCGGAAGTGATAAAAAATGAAAATACCAGCACGATAGCAATGACCGACAGTGTCAGCGTCAGCGGATACTCCTGCAGGACTCCAAAAAGCATGGACTCATACGGCTGACCCGCAAGCTCCGGATGCTCGCGCACCGCCTTGGTTGACATGACCCCGAATACGGAGAACCACAGGAAGGAAAAAGCGGAGGGGATCAGGAGCACGCAGGCCAGAAATTCCCGAATGCTGCGTCCGATATCCATTGGGAACGCCAAAAAGCTGGTGCAAGCCCCCGTTGATCTGAGCAGCCCCAAAGCCCAATGTGGTTGCAACACCGACTACCGTTGCAAAAATCGTCAGAGCATCTACCATTTTTCCCAAGACACCATCGACTTTATTTTTGAACAAAGGCTTCAGCGTCTCCGATATCAGGGTTTTTTCCTGTTTACGGAACTGAAAATAGGCAAGAGCCAAGGCGACCAGCGCATAGATGGCCCATGCGTGAATCCCGTAATGAAAAAACGAATACTTTAGCGCATCCCGCAGGGCTTCCCTGCTGAAGAGCTCTGCTTCAGGCGCTGACACGGCAAAATGAGACAACGGCTCTGCCGCACCATAAAACACAAGGCCGATCCCCATACCTGCGGAAAACAGCATTGCCAGCCATGAAAATGTAGAATGTTCCGGTTTTGAATCCGGGTCCCCAAGCTTGATTTTTCCGATCGGACTGAAAACAAGAAATACACAGACTAAGACAAGCAGAGTAGATAATAGAAGATAATACCACGCAAAATTTTGTCCTATGAATACCTGGATGTTCAAGGTAACCTGCTGAAAAGGTTCTGGGAACAGCAGCGCCCCCGCTACAATGAGCAGTGTGAGGATCAGCGCGATCCAAAACACCGGCGTCAACACGTCAAACAGGTTTCTCCTGGTGTTCATCGTACTCTTTTGATTTTTCTTCAAAAAAAACTCCTTTCGTGATGCAAAAATATAACAACAAAAACACTTACCGCACCAGTTTAACACAAACGAAGAAGAAATGCAAATCTGCGGGCCTAACGTCACCAGCGGCGGCAGCCTCCGTCACCTAAACCATTACCTTTTTACCACTTTTCTTATACGTTTTTTCTGTATAAGAAAGAGTGCGAGGATCCATGCCCCCGCACTCTTTCATTCCCCAAAGATACATCCTCAGAGATAATACAAGAAGGTCTCCAGCCTGTTCCTGCTTCCCTCATCCACATTTCCGTCAATGGCAAGATGGAGCAGGGGAGCCTTCCCCCCGATCCCTGCCAGCTCCAGGATCAGGCCTGTGTTCTCATAAAGAGGGGACAATAGGAGCACTCCCCTTGCATCCTCCGCAGCCTCTGCAAAGCCACAGCGGAAGCGCCCATTCCCCCCATCAAAAACAGGCACCCTCTTATCCGCCAGCCCTGCACATCGCTTTGTCTCCTCCGTTTCCCTTCCCCAGAGAAAATCCAGATAACTGGAAAGGGGCATAAGCTCATACTCCATCCCGGCTCTGCGGATCAGCTCCATATATGGCTTTCCAAAGGCGTGGACACAAAGCGGCTCTCCCACCACAAGGATCCTCCCCTTTGAGGAGAAGCCCCGGTCCACCTCAGAAAAATATCCGGCAATGCCAAAAGCCCTCTCCAGCATGGGCGAAAGGATGGTCAGATATGGATCCAGGCCCTGTTCCTCCAAAACGGATCCTATGACCCTGGCGAAGACTCCGTCAGCTTCCGCCCCCTGGTTTTCCGACAGCAGAAAATACCTGTGGGCGCCTTTTTCCTTTGCCTGCCGTGCCAGGCCTACCGCCATCCCCAGCATGGCGGTGAAGGTGATATACTCCTTTGAGGATGTGAGGCTGCGTCCGATACGGATCGTCTCCCTGTCCGTGATATCGCAGGGGATCCCTTCCAGGCTGTAGGTCTCCCTCAGATACCTGGCGATCGCCTCCGTATACTTTCCCAGAGCCGGGAAATACACCCTTTCCCCGGCGATCTCTCTCAAAGTAGTTACGGGGTACGGCTTGACCGTCACCGCCTTCAGGTCAAACCCTTTCTCTAATCGACAGGTCGGCCTGCCATGAACGCTCCTTAAAAACGCTTCTATCCTGGTCACCACCCCAACCGCCGAGGTCTGCTCGTCAATTTCCACGGCCAGATAAGGCTTATCTCCCATCTCTCTTCTGAACGCATGGGACAGCACACTGTCAGGCCCGCAGCCGTGGTTCATCAGATAAACCGCATACAGATTGGGATGATGTCTCACCTGCTTTGCGGCTGTCAGAATGTGCTGAGAAAAAGGCCAGTAAAAGTTCGGATATTCCTGGGAAATGTCCGTATCATCCGCCGGCAGGTTTTCGATAGTCAGCACGGGCATCCCCCTCTTCATCAGCATCTCTGCGATCCCCATGTGCAGCCTTGGATCCGACAAATTGTACGGCCTCGAGATCAGCACCACCGCCTTTTTGCAATCTCCCAGTGAAGCCAGAAGCTCCCTTCCCATTTTTTCCTGTCCTTTGGTGTAAGACATCAGAGCCTTGGCAGCCTTCGTCATGACAAACATGGCCTTTGGCGCGGGATGCCCCAGCCGGACCCCCAGCTCTATCATGGACTTCACCATGGCAGGAGCGCCGAAATCCATGTCAAATACGGGATCTAGCAGCCGTATCCCCATCCTTTCCAATTCCAGGTTTTCCGCCACGATCCTGGCTGCGCTCTGCATGTACATACAGCCATAATTGTGCTCCACGCCAGAGTTGACATGACGCATCGTGTGGATCGACGGCATGAAAATATAATCTACCTTTTTCTCCGCCAGATACATCATGTGGCCGTACATCAGCTTCACCGGAAAGCACACCTCTCCCTGGGCATATCTCTGTGCCAGCTCCAAAATCTCCGGGGTGGTGTAGCCAGAGCATACCACATTGTAACCCAATGAGGAAAAGTATGCTCTCGCCATGGGAAAAAACTTGTGCAGCACCAATACCAGGGGGATCCCCACCGTCTCTTTCTCTGGATTGATCCTTTCCTCGTATCCTGCAAACAGCTCCGCCTGTGCCTGCTTATAGGCCTGGATCCTCCTTTGTGTCTCCGGGGAAAGCTCTTCGTCTCGGTCAGCCGGCCGCCCCTGCAATGGCAAAAATCCCCGAAACCTTGAGGAGGACACTCCTGCCTCCATAGCCATGATGGCCGCTCCCATCGCCCCACTTACCGGGAAAAGTGGGTTCACCCTGATACGCCCCTGGAATCTCTTTTGGAAAGCCCTTACGATACCAGGATTATAGGCTACCCCTCCCTGCAGCACGATATGGTTTCCTATCCGATCCTCCGCCGCCACCTTGTGCAGATAATTGCTCACGATCGCTTCGCAGATACCTGCGCAGATATTTTCCTTCGTCTCTCCCCTGCTGAGGGCATTCTTGACCGCTGTTTCGATGAACACGGTGCAGCGTTCGCTCAGTGCGGTGGGATTTTCTCCATCCAGAGCCAGCTCTCCAAACTCTCCGATGGAGATCCCTAACGCATTTGCCTGTTCCTCGGCAAGGGTTCCGGTTCCTGCGGAGCAGATCTTGTTCATGCGGAAATCTCGGACCTCTCCTCTTTCGACGGCGATAAATTTGGAATCCTGTCCACCGATCTCAAAAATCGTATCGGCCTCCGGACACCCCGCCGCCGCTCCCTTTGCCTGACATGTGATCTCATCCACGACGACATCACAGCCCAGCATCCTTCCGATCCTCTCCCTTCCCGAACCTGTGATCCCCACGGCGGAGGGCCTGATGTCTCCATATCCTTTCCGTATTTCGGCAAAGGCTCTCTGCACAGCCCCCATGCTGTCTCCCAGGGTGCGGAGATACCAGTAATCCACGATCACATTCCCCTCTTCCATAAGCAAGACGTTGGTGCTGGTAGAACCGATGTCGATCCCCAGAAAGCAAGCCTTCCCGCTGAGCCTTCCCGTCTTACCCGGATCCCCGCAGCGGCACTCATCCCATGCCCTGCTGCCCAGACAGGTCTTCCTTTCTTCCCGCCGAACCCTCAGGGTATCATCCAGACACCGGAGGATCTGTGCCACCTGGATTTCTCTCTCCCCAAGCCTGGCCGTGCCAATAGCCTGTATAAAATCATGGTTTTGAGGTATGAGGAGCTCCTCCTGAGAAAGGGCAAACACCTCCCTCATTGCCCGGATCACCCCCAGGTTTGCGGCAATCCCACCGCACAACAGCACAGGCTTGTAAACTGGCAGCTTGCGCACGATCACCGCCTTATAATTCCTCACCATGGCGTAGCATAGACCAAGCAGGATGTCCGGCGTCTGATAGCCCTCCTGCTGCTTATGGATAATGTCCGTCTTTGCAAAAACCGCACACCTTCCTGAAAGAGCAGGTGCCGACTCCGCTTTTAAGACCAGCTGGGAGATGTCATTAATGGTCATTCCCAGGCGCGCCATCTGGCTTTCAAAGAACGACCCAGTTCCCCCTGCACACTGCTCGTTCACGGCAAATCTGGGCGTTTTCCCTTTCTGGATGTCCGTGATAAACCTGGCATTTTGCGAGCCGATCTCCATCAGTGAGCCCGCCTGATATTCCACGCTTCCCCTGGTGATTGCCGGAATGTCCTGAACCAGATATTCCTTCCCCAAAAGCGCCGCCAGCTCCGACGCATTGCTGCCGCTGACTGCGGCCTTGACCCTTTCCATCTGAGGATACCGGCCTGCCAATTCCTTTAATAGCCTGCGGGCTTCCTTTTTCCAGCCTCCGTGATGAATGGATTTCTTCAAAAAAAGGATTTTTCCCCTCTGACAGAGACATACCTTTAAAGCTGAGCTGCCCAGATCCATCCCCAGCTGATATCCTTCGCCCATGTCCTTCCTCTCCATTTTTCTGTTTTCTCCCATGGTCAGGGCTTCACAACCGTCAGCAGCATCTTAAAGGGAGTGAGCGCTTTCACCGCATGGGGGACCTCCTTTGGCATCACAATGGCGTTTCCCTCCTCTACCTCATGCGCCGTGCCGTCAATGGTGATCGAGGCCTTTCCTTCCAGAATGTAAGCCATGGCGTCCCCCGGCGCCGCATGAGTACTGACACCTTCTCCCTGGTCAAAGGCAAACAAGGTCATCCCCACTCCTGGACGTTGTGCCAGAGTCAGGCTGACCACCCTTCCGCTCTCATAGGAAACCAGCGCCTTTACTTCGAAGGGCTGTGCACATTCCACATTTTTTATCAGCTTTTCCATGTTATTTCCTCCTACTACGATACATCAAAACGCTTCTATAAACTCTCATTTTCCCGTCATCCGATGGTGATCTGCAACAGCTTGAAGGGAGAGGCGCCTCCAATGGCATGAAGGGTATGGGCCGGAGCACAGATACACTCTCCCTGCTTTACCACCGTCTTCTTTTCCCCCTCCACAAAGGGCATTTCTCCTTCCAAAACATAATATAACGTGTCGCCATAATAGGCCTCTTCACTTACACCTTCGCCATCCGCAAAGCTGAGCAGGGATATCCTGCAATCCTCTTTCCGGGAAAGCTCCATACTGACGACCCTCCCTGGCCTGATGTGGATCAGCCTCGACAGCTCCTTCGGGTGACCCAAGGGAAGATTTCTTAAATATTCCATTTTTTCATTCCTTTCGGTTTCTCTCAAGCTTGAGGCTCCTGCATCATCTCATGAATGATATGCCCGCGAATCTTTGCCAGCTCCGGCGACGCAGCGTCCCTTCCCACCTGCCCCGGAAGGCACAGGACCTCCTGGACGGCCGTGGGCCGAGCCTTCAGTACCGCTATTTTCGTGGCCGCCGTCAGCGCCTCGTCGATCTCATGTGTCACAAAAAGGATCCCCTGCTTTTTCTGCTTCCAGATCGAAATCAGCATGGACAGCATCTCCATCCGTATCCCATAATCCAATCCCTGAAATGGCTCGTCCATGAGCAAGACGTCCCCCTGGTAGTGGAACGCCCGCGCCAAAGCGCATCGCTTGGCCATGCCGCCGGAAAGCTGGCCGGGATAATAATTCTCAAATCCCCCCAATCCCACCGCCTGTATCAAACGCTCTGTTTCATCCTTCGACGCATTTTCCCGAACCAGCGCAATGTTTTGGTAAACCGTCCGCCAGGGAAGCAGCCTCGCCTTCTGAAACATGTAGCTAAGCTTTACGTCTCCCTTTTCTATCCTTCCGCTGTCCGGCTGTATCAGACCGGATATCATGTTCAGCAGCGTGGACTTCCCACAGCCGGAAGGACCGATCAGGGCAACGATCTCACCTCTGTCCACCTCCAGGCTCAGATTGCGGACAACGGGAAGCTCTCCATATGCCTTACTTACCTTCTGCACGCTCAGCATACCGCACCTCTCTTCCCGCAAAAGACAACCGCCATACTCTTTTGCATACAAAAGCAAAAAACTACCAGGATGACCGCCCAGGCAAGGATCCTCTCCGGCTCCAGATTCAGCCGCGCCGTAGTGATCGCACCGCCGATCCCGCTGTTGGTCGTCAGCACCTCTCCCATCACCACCAGCTTCCAGCTGCTGCCGGTCACGATTTCCATAGCAGACCGAAAGGATGCCCCGATGGAGGGCAAAACGACGTGCCTCAGGGTCTTCCCCCTGGAAAAGCCGTACAGCCTTGCCATTTCCAACAGCTCCTTATCGATGTTTTTCACCCCGCCGCTGATGTTGATGGCAACAGGAGGAATGGCCGCCGTGGCCACAATAAATACGCAGGGCTTACCGTTAAAGCCAAACCATACCAGCGCCAGGACCACCCAACACACGGGAGGAACCGCCTGCAGCACCCCCACAAAGGGGGACAGTACCTTTTCCAGCTTCTGGTTCAGACCAAACAGCAGCCCCAATCCGCCGCCAATGGCGGTACCAATCACCAACCCTGCCGCCAAACGCAGCAGGGTCGTAAAAACCGTCGATAGAAATCGAACCTCTCCAATAATCTCCGCCAGGCTGACACACACGCTGGAGATGGGCGGCACCACCAGCGGCGGAAAGAAAAGAGAAAGCAAATGCCAGCTGCCCAGAAGCAGAGCCGCCGACAGCAGTCCCGGCCAAAGCTTAGCCTTCATAGTACATGCCTTCGTCGGGAAGCTTACCACCAATCATGGATGGGTCAAAATCATTCAGCAGCTGATAGAAGATGTCCAGCTCTGAGCTTGCGTCCTCGGCAGATTTAAAGCACAGCCCCATATTGGGAATGGCCTTCTCCACCAGCCCCCCGTCCATACCAAAGTATTTTTCCGCCAAAGCCGCCGTTTCCTGGGGGTGTTCCAATACCCACTCCGTGCTTTCCTCATAAGCATTCTGGAATGCCGCCGTAAGCTCCGGATTTTCCTCAGCAAAGGAGCCTGTCACCCCAAATCCCGCATTGGGGATCATGGTATCTGTTTCCGTCACCCTCTGCCACTCCTCCTCAAAGCTCAGGCTGCGGATCACCTGGTCGTTCTTTTCCAAGGCGGCCGTCACCTGAGGCTCGATCAATGTCGCATACTCCGCCTCCCCAGAAGCAAGGAGCGAGGCCACCTCCGTAGTTGCCGCATATACCAGCTCCACATCTTCGCCGACCTTTAAGCCAGCTTCCTTCAAAAAATACTGCGTCAAAGCATCTGGCGGTGATGATTGAAGGGGCACGTAAACCTTTTTCCCTTTCAGATCCGCCCACGACTGAAAATTCGGATCCGTGGTCAAGAAATAGGTGACCCCCCAGGTATTCACATTCATCAGCTGAACATCCAGGCCCTTGTTGTACAGCTTGCTGATGACGGTCAAGGGAAAAGCAAACATTTCATGATTGCCATCCTGCACCATGGCGATTAGCTGCTCCGGCGCATCCCAAACCTCCAGCTCCAGCCCCACATTTTCTCCCAGCATTTTCTCTTCCAGCATATGCAGGACAGGAAACGCCGGCGGCGCCTTAGGCAGTCCCACCCGGATACAAATCTCCTGCTCCTGGCTTACCTGCGTACCCGGATCCGCCTGCTCTTCATTTTCCTCCGCATAGCACTGGATCAACGGGCAGCACATCATTGCAAAAGCCAGTATGAAGGTCAAAAGCTTTTTCATAGACATCATATCTCCTCTCTGCTTAAATAATAGATACCCCCATCTCTCAAACGCAGGGGCCCGCCGTCAGCGCACGGCAAAATAGTTTCATCTATATATTGTTAGCATTTTCTAACTATATGACAAAAAACACCCTGCATGAGAAACAACAAAATCAGTATACGCCTTCTTTCCAAGGTGTTCTGCTCCGATCCAGCAGAAAAATGCTCCAAAGCAACGGTTCGTTCACCTTTCAGAGTCTCAACGGCCGCCATATACAAAATAGAGGGGCGCAGACAGCGCCCCCTAGGTATGAATGACCCGAGCCCGTATACCGCCGCATCATCCCTGCTCCGGGATCGATACGGGCTCCATACTTCTGTATTCATTTGGGAGCAGACCCATGGCAGACTTGAAAGCCGACGCAAATTTGCCCCCATTCTCATATCCATGATCGTTTGCAATCTCCAGAATGCTTTTATCCGTACTTCTCAGCATATGGGCCGCACTCTGCATCTTTCGCCTGCGGATATACGCATATACCGACTCTCCGTAGACTCCCCGGAAGCAGCTTTGCAGCTGGGATGCGGAAACATGAAATTCCTGCACCAGCTGTTCGATATGGATGTGCCTGTCCATATTCTCCGACAGATATCGGCACACCTCCTTTGCCAGCCGTACCTGCGCAAACGTATAGGACTTCCTTCCGGCCCCCTGTTTTGAAGGAAATACACTTAAAAACAGCAGGATCTCCAAAATCTTTATCTTTAAATATCCCCTTTTCACTTCCTCCGGCA
This sequence comes from Eubacteriales bacterium, assembly GCA_030533315.1. Next base: position 1,733 of record JAUNJL010000032.1, on the reverse strand, counting down.
CATGGTAAAGCTCTGCGAAGACGTGCTCCAGCCGCTGACTGCTGCGGGCGATAAAGAGATCCTCCTTCCCACAGAAACGGTTCATGATGCTTTCCGGCTCTATATGGACATCCGCCAGAAAGCAATACAGGCATTTGGGCGCTTTGTCCAGATCAATGACAATGGTGATCCCCTGATAATGGCTGGTGGGAAAAAAAGTATTGTGCTCCACACCCACGCTTTTGTGGATCGCCATGTCCCCCTGGGATAAATAAAAAAATTGCTCTCCTTTGGAACACTCTATCCGCCCTTCCATGCAATGGTCAATTTCAATGATTCTCTCCCAGCGGGGAACGATCTCCACATTGGGGCGGCGCTCCTGCATATGTACGTCATGGTATACGATCTGAATACCATCGAAAACAGGGTAGCCTGCCATCCCCGCGTCCTCCGCCTCTCCCCCATATTCTCCCGGCCGAACAGACGTATCCGCTGCTGTATGCTTCAAGAAATCCTCCATATCTTTTTTTCTTCCTCTCACTCCGTACCCTCCAGCGCCATGCTCACATGACCCAACGCCCGCCGCTGGCGTATATCCCTGGGATATCTCTAACTTCCACCATCGCCATGATTCCTTCCCCTATCAATCGTTTTCCCCGGAATAGTCCGAGCGCCCTCCATCTGCATACCCTTCATAGGCGCCCAGGTTTTCAGCGCATAAAGCGTCTCTGGCAAATCTCTTTCATCGAAAGATCTATGGCGCTTAAGTTAGCTTCATCTAACAAAATGATAGCACATTCCCTGCAAAAGTCAAGAAAAAACGATTGCTTTCCCACAAAGCAAGAGAATAAATCCTAAGTCACCGGTACCCGTAAACAATGACTGCGATGGCAGATTCTCTGCTAAAAAGTTTTAAAAAATCTTGCATGAGCGGTTTCTCATCGCTTATAATAATGGTACAGGATTCCTCTTGTTATGAAGGAGGAGTTAAATGGGATGTAATGAGGCAGCAAGAAAAAAGTTCCAGGATCTTACCGTAAAGGATGCGTTTATGTTTGCGGCGGTTATGAGCGATGAAGTCCAGTGCCGCAGATTCCTGGAGCTGGTACTCGAAATGGATATTTTAGAGGTTACCGTGATTACCGAAAAAACCATGACCTATCACCCGGAGTACAGGGGCGTGCGTTTGGATGTCCTGGCGAAGGAAGACGGAAGGAACCGGCGGTTTAACATCGAGATGCAGGTAAAGAAAGAAACGGACCTTCCCCGAAGGAGCCGCTATTACCACTCTCATATGGATATGGACGCACTGCTGACTGGCCACAGATACGGGGAATTGTCGGATACGTTCGTCATATTTATATGCGACTACGCCATTTCAGAACCGTCTCTATACCGCAGTACATACCGGACACAGTGCCAGGAAAACGGGGAATTGCTCCAGGATGGCCGCACCACCATCTTTCTCAGTACCAAGGGCGAAAACGAAAACGAAGTGCCGAAGGAATTATCCGATTTCCTGAAGTACATAGGCAGCCCCGAAGAGCTGGCGCAAGATGCGGAAAGCGGAAGCTTGATCGCATCCATAGAGGATCAGGTAAGGACAATCAAACGGAGCCGTATTTGGGAGGCGAGATTTGTGCTGATGGAAGAATTGCTCCAGGATGAGCGTGAGCTGGGAAGAAAAGAAGGTTTAGAGGAAGGCAGGGAAGAAGGCTTAGACCGCATGAGCTGCCTGATGAGGCTCCTCAAGG
>JAUNJL010000117.1 GCA_030533315.1 Eubacteriales bacterium | reverse complement strand
AACCACTCAATGGCATTGGCGATCCATGTTGGCCAGAATTTTCGGAACACGGCCAGATCCTCGGCACGGCGGCCATCAGACTCCAAAAGGGCAGAGGTGGTGGATGCCTGGTGGATACGGTGCTCCATAGAAGGGCTGCTGACGTAGGCAAACTCCCCTTTCAACCGGGAGATTTCCTCCCAGGCCTGCCAGTCGATGTTGCTTTTCATGTTATTGCGGAAGGCAAAGCCGGGCAGATTTTCTTTTACAAGAGTCACGGAAGGGCAGCAGATGGCAGAGCCAAAGGACAAGATCCGCCGGCGCACGAAGATGCTTTTCCAAAAGCAGGAAAGCTTCATAGGGGAAAGCATCAGCCTTTTGATCCGCAAAAGGCGGTTTGCACGGACAGTTTTCCCCTCCCTCAGCTCATTGTAATCGGTATACGCGATCAGAGGATGGCCGCAGCGGTTCAGCGCTGTCAGCACATCCTCTGTGTAGGTTTTATAATAGCGGTCATCCTGGTGGGCCAGGGTGACAAGAGGCGTTTTCGCGCAGCTCATGGCAAAATTCCAGTCGCCTGCAAGCCCCCTCTCCCCTGTGTTTACATACAGGGGAAGCCCATACTTTTCGGCAATGGACGAGATATGAGCGTTAGGCGTAGAGGTCGCCACAAGGATCCTGGTTCTTTTGTTCTGATCGAAAAGGGAACGAACACACTCCTCCAGATAGGGGCTTTCCCCATAGGCGCAGACTGCAAAGGTATGGTCATTCCAACGGTACGTTTTTTTCCTCATCCTTTTGATCCCTTATCTCTTCCCTGATTTCGCCGATGGCTTTTTCATTATCATCCAATCGTTTTTTCGATGCGTTGGACCGCAGCGCCAGCTCCGCCGACAGCACGGACACCTTTTCCTCCAGTTGGGACACGATGATGGACAGAGTAAAAATCTTTTCCATCAGAAGGAAGATCACCACCAGGAAGATCAGATTCGCCGGGGACATGATCCCCAGCCTGTCTGTCAGCCAGTAGCAAATCTCCGGAAAGATTCCCAGCACGAACAAGATAACGGCGAACACCACCCAGAAGATGGCGTCCTGCATCTTGATCTGCAGCTTTCGTATTTTAAATAAAATCCATCCTCCCGTTGCCAAAGCGGCAAAAAAAAGGAGGAATCTTAAGATTTCTGACATATACCTTTACTCCTCTAACTTCTTTCGGAACCACTGAAACAGCAGGATAGAAAACATCATCTTCATCATGTACCAGATGGAGCCTTTAAAATCCAGGTAGCTGACTCCGGCGATCCGCTCGTACATCTTCACCTGCACCTCCCGGATCTGGACCCCGCTGTTCAAAAGATAAGCCAGGGTATCCGGCTCCGGGCTGTAGTGCATGTCATAGCCAAAGCGCTTGATCATTTTTTTGTTAAAAAGGCGCATCCCCGACGTCACATCTCCGATATAGGTGCCCCGGGTCGTCAGCCAGATAGCCGCCGTGATGATCTGACTGCCGATCATGCGGGAGTTGACCGGTTTTCTCTCCGTCTTAAAACGGGAGCCGATCACAATATCACAGTCCGTCCTTTCCATCTCCCGGATCAGATCCTGGATATATCTGGGATCGTGCTGTCCATCTCCATCTAACTGCACCACATAATCGTAGCCGTAATAATTCGCATAGCGCATACCGCTTTTGATGGCCCCGGAAAGCCCCGTATTCACCGGAAGATCCATGAAGTTGTAGCCTCTCCGGGCGCAGACCTTGCGCGTATCATCGGTGGAACCGTCATTGATGATCACATAGTCATACTGAGGATAATTCGCGATCAGATTATCCACAACCTTCTCAATACATTCCGCTTCATTGTATGCCGGAATGATAATCAGTATCTTCAATATACTTCTCCTTTTGTTCCAATAAAAAGAATCCTGCCCGCAGGAGCAAGCCCTGCCTACGACGCTATCCTATCATAACCGCCGCCTGAAGGGCAAGCAGAATTTCTGCCGTCAAAACAGTCATCCAGATACGGGCCGTCTGCTGTCTTTTCACCAGTACCATGCTGCAGCAGCCAAGGGAAAACAGCGCCGGCGCAAAGGGCAAAAGATACCGCCCCTGGATCCCCTGAATGTAATCCAGGCTCCGCTTGGTATACCCCACCAGCATGGAAAGCATGATCAAAGCCACGGAGAGCCCGCAGGCAGCGGCAATGAGAAATCCCTCTTTTCTGTTTTTCTCCAGCCGGTCCCCCTCCACGTTGGCAAGCAGCAGGGTACAGATCAGAAGCAGGGCCACAAACAGCCAACTGATCTTAATATCCAGCCAGGAAAGCATCCCTCCCATAAGTCCCCGGAGGACGGGATCCATCCACCGGAGCAGCGTATTCCAATACATATAGACCAGCTTCGCCGGATTTGCCAAAAGATAAGGCACGGAATACAGGGCGTCCTGGCCCAATTCTCCTTCGGTGTCAAGAAGGAAGCCCTGAAGCACCGGCATAAACTTTGCCAGCGCCAGCGCCAAAAGAAGAAGCAGCGCCGCCCCAGCCAGCAAAGCCGCCAGAAGCCTTTGATTTTTTTTCTTTTCCCTCCGGTCCCGCCTTCTTCCGGAAAAGCCCAGAAAAAGGAACAGCAGAAGAGGAAGGTACACGCCTCCCTTTGCCACCGCCAAAAAGGCGGACAGCAGGATCAGAAGCGTCAGCTCTCTTTTCTTGTAGCTGCTCTTTTTCCCCAGATACAGGCAAAGGGCAAAGAACAAAAACAGCAGCCCGTTCACCACAGCGTCATAGGAGAAAGAAGCTCCCTGCTGCAGGGATATAGGCAGGATGCCAAAAATTCCAAAAAGGTTTTTTCCTGCCGGAGCCAGCCGGATCGCCCCATAGGTCAAAAGAACGAAGGCCAGAAGATTCAGGATCCTCCCAAGCTGCATCATCAGCATGGAGGATAGCCCCAGCGCCCTTCCAAGACTGATCCCCAGCGCAGCCGGGAAATACACCAGTCCCGGAACCAGGTTTGTGGAATCTACGCTGTTTACCGGGATAAGCTCCGTATTTTCCGGCTTTTCCAGGGTATGATACAATAGGTGATAATAGGAATTGCTCTCCAGTCCATTGGCCAGCAGATCCCCCATTTCCACGTCGCACTCCCGCTTGTATATGGTTCCCGGAATCCCCGTGTCCTTCACAAGCAGCATCGCGTTTGAATATTTATAAGCTGTGTCAAAGTGCCCCGCCTCATCCGGCACTCCAAATGCGGTGATCATCCCCTGAAGGATCAGCCCGAAAACCAAAGCCGCCGGAAGGTAAAACTTTTCCACGGTAAGTTGACGCCAGATCAGAAGATACCAGCACATCCCTCCAAACACCAGGAGCGCCCCGCAAAGAAGGGCATACAGGTATTTCAAAAATCCCGCGTTTCCGTAATACATGGTGTAGACCACATTGGTCCTGTCCCCTTCCACGCCGTTGAAGGACTGCACCATGCTCTGTTTCTGGTTTGCCTTCATGGTCAGGATCGTGTCCCCACCGTTTTTCAGCTCCCAGGTCAGACGGAGCATCCGGTCCTCGGTATCGTCTCCTCCCGTCTTTACCCGCATACTGACCATTTGATCCTCCCGGCCAAGGACTTCTGTCACCATTTTTTCTGCCTGATAATAAACCTTCCCGGTCTCCTCATCCTCCACAGTCATAAGGAGGGAGGCGCCGCTGTCCACATCCTCGCCTGTACACTGGATCCGAAGCTTTTTCAGCTCCGGAACCTTGCACAAAAACACCTCCGACAGGAGGGGGCTCTCCTTTGAGAGCTCCACCCGCCCCACAGGCTTATGCTCGCTCATCATGGTAAACGCGATGGCCCGGTCAAGCTTTTCCCGAAACTGCGCCTTGTAGGTCAAAACACATGCAAAGCACAGGGCCAGCATAAAGACAAGCCCCAGGAAAAGCTGCTTTTTATCCCTGTTTCTTTCCATATTTTTCTGCAATTTCCATCAGCTCCTCCGCACGTTTTTTGAAGGAGTACTCCTTTTCGATCATGTCCCACTGAGCCGCCACTTTTTCCTTGATGCCGTCGTAATCCTCCTCCAGCCTTCGGATGCAGTCGTCGAACTCTTCCTTCGTCTCATAGCAAAGAACCGCGTCAGGAAAGATGTCCTTCAGCTCCTGGCAGTAATCGGAGATCACGGGGAGACCGCAGGCCAGGGCGTCAAAGATCCGGTTGTTCACATACTGGTAGTCCAGCATATCCTTCCAGTGATCGTTGAGAGTCGCCTTCGCGGAGCGGTAAAGATCCGGGATCAGGCTGTTTTCGATGGTTTTTTCCTGGACCAGGTACTTATCCGGCCCCAGGATCAGCTTCCAGCCGGTGCCCCAGATTTTCAGAGGCAGCTTGTCCTGGATCGCCCACATCACGCAGTTTCGGGCAACACCCCGGGTATTACCGATAAAAATATATTCATTTTCAAAGACTTCCGGCTTTTCCTCCGGCGGATAAAACAGCTCCGTATCCGTACACTGCAGCAGAGGGAACACCGGAACCTTAAGCTGCTCCTTCAGAATGGCCGCATAATGGCGGGAACTGACGCAAACCACATCATACAGCTCAAATTCCTCTTTTGTCACCATCTCCGGGTGGCAAATGTTCCACATAATGTATAAGCAGTGCTCCTTCCTCCGGTCCGGCCTGTAAAAACGGCGTCCCCGAAGAACCAGCACCACATCCGCGTCCTCGTCGCAGCCCCAGTCCTCTCTCGTGTCAATAACCGTGTACACTCCAAGGCGGTCCAGGTACCGCTTCAGGCTTAAGGAAAAGGCATACTCGCCCCAGCGGATCTTTTCCGCCGTATCAGGGGCCGGACATTTGATCACCCAGACCGGCTTGCCCTCCGCTGTGCGCTTGATCTCAGAAGCCCGTTTTCCCCAGTCGTCCCGGCGAAGCAGCTCCTGTTCAATGTATTTTTTCAGTTCCTTGATAGCCTCAGACTGTGCCTCGCTCCTTCGCAGAAGATCCTGAAGGATCTTTGCCTGCCGCTTATTTTCCTTTTCCAGGCTGCGGTATCTCCCGTCGATATAAGCCCAGGTGGCGGGCAAAATCTTTTTTAGCTTTCCTTTGATGACAGTCCAAACACTCATGTTTTCTCCTTTGTCCCAGCCCCTTTTCAAAAAGCAATCCAAAAATCCCGGGGCCGGGCCCTTTTTCATTGCTACCATTATACCGAATCCCATGGTTTTATGCAATCCCTTTGTCCCCTGCCATTTTCAGGGTTATTATCGTTC
>JAUNJL010000004.1 GCA_030533315.1 Eubacteriales bacterium | reverse complement strand
TTCCCGATCTTTGGGAGGGGGATTTTCAAAATGGAGATAAATGGTAATGAAATCGTAATAAAATTGTAACTATTTTTAGGAAATGCTTGATTTTTTTGTCGGTAAAGGATAAAATAATTGGGTGGCCATCTGCCGGAGGCAGATGGAAGTGAGCAAACGTTAAGAGAGAAAAGGAGCTGCAAGATGGATTGGAAAAAGAAATTTGACCGGGTGCCGGGCCTTGTGATCACGGCGCTGCTTTTTGTCGTTTCCGTGATCTTTGTGGTCATGATGGCCCGCACGAAGATGATCCCGGCCGCATACCTGTTGGTCGTGGCAGTGGTACTGCTGCTGTTCGTGCTTCTGACAGGCTTTTTGGTATGGCGGATGAGGAACCGGGTCCGGTTTACGGTGGGCTCTTTGCTGGGATTTGTGTTCATCGCCGTCCTGGCCATTGGGGGAGCATATATCCATAAGACACAGACCGCGATCTCCAGTATCGCGGGGGAGAAGAAGGAAGTGACCAAGGTCTCCGTTTTTGTACAGGCGGAGGATCCTGCGGATTCCGTGGAGGCCACCAAGGGCTATACCTACGGGATCCTTCAGTCCCTGGACAGGGACAAGACGGACGGGGCCCTTTCCCATCTGAATACGGAGTTTGGGGAAAGCGTGGCCACGCAGGAGTACGCCGGCCTTACGGAGCTGGCGGACGGACTGCTGGCCGGTGAGACGGGGGCCATTATCCTGAACCAGGCCTACATGGAGGTCATTGCGGAGATGGACGGCTATACCGGCATTGGAGAGCAGGTTCGGGAAGTGGGCACCGTGGAGGTGGAGCGGATTCTGGAGGCAGAGGAGGAAGAGCCTTTGCAGCCCATTGAGACGGAGAACGGCGGCAAGATCTACACCGTTTATATCAGCGGCATCGACACCAGAGGCGAGATGACCGCCTCCAGCCGGAGCGACGTCAATATCATTGCCACGGTCAATACGGAGACGAGACAGGTTCTCCTTGTATCCACGCCCAGGGATTATTTCGTGCCTCTGTCCATTTCCGGGGGACAGCCGGATAAGCTGACCCATGCGGGGATCTACGGCATCGACGTGTGCATGGACACCCTGGGGATGCTGTACGATGAGGAGATCAACTACTATTTCCGCGTGAACTTCGGCGGCTTTACTCAGATCATCGACGCCCTTGGAGGGATCGACGTTTATTCCGATTATGAGTTTGATTCCAAGAATATCCTGGGCTGGCATTACAACCAGGGGATCAACCACATGGACGGGGAGGCGGCCCTGGTGTTTGCCAGAGAGCGTTTCTCCTTCCAGGAGGGGGATCGCCAGAGGGGCAAGAACCAGATGGCGGTGATCAAGGCCGTCGTGGACAAGGCTCTGTCGCCGGACATCCTGACAAAATATTCCAGCGTGATCTCCAGCCTGGACGGCTGTTTCAGCACCAACGTGACCTACGAGGAGATTGCGGAGCTGCTGCAGGATCAGTTAAAGAACGGAGGCTCCTGGAACATCGTTTCTTACAGTGTGAACGGGACGGGAGCCACTGAGAAGCCTTATTCCCTGAGCCAGCCGGCCTATGTCATGGTGCCGGATCAGGCCACCGTGGATCGGGCCATCCTTCTCATGGACCGGGTGAAAAACGGGGAGACCATCACCCAGGAGGAGGCGTCCGAGGATGTGAGCTCCACCAAGGACCTGGGCATTCCCGAGGACGGGCCCATCACCCCGTCCCCCGTACCCACCCAGGAGGGGGTGCCTGAAGGGGCAGCAGAGCAGCCGGCTCCATAAAAAACACCGAAATGGGGCCCTCCTGGGGGAGGGCCGGGCCATATAGAAGCGGAGTTTTCTATGGCATCAAAAAAGAGCATCTCGGATCAGCGCAGGCTGTGACGAGATGCTCCTTTTTTCAATTCAGGATCCCCCCAGGGATCGAAGGGCTGCGGCGGATCTGGTGAAGCCTAAAACTCCAGCTCCTGCAGGTACCGGGCCAGGGCGTCCTGCCAGGTGGGAAGGGGGGTGAAGCCTTCCTGAACCAGCTTGGATTTGTCCAGGCGGCTGTTGAAGGGGCGGGCGGCCTTGGAGGCGCCGTACTCTGCGGTGGTGACGGGGGTGACCTTCAGCCGCTTTTGGCTGTACTCCGGGTGGCCCAGGGCTTCTGCCTGGCGGAAGATCTCCTTTGTGAAGTCATACCAACTGATGTAGCCGCCCTCGTTGGTGGCATGGTAGTAGCCGTATTTCTCCGTGGGGATCATATCCACCATCAGGCGGGCCAGGTCGAAGGTGTAGGTGGGAGTGCCGATCTGGTCGCTGACCACCCGAAGGGCCTCCAGCTTTTTCCCCAGGCTCAGCATGGTCTTGATAAAGTTGTTTCCATTTTTGCCGAAGACCCAGGCAATGCGGATGATGAAAAACTTCTTTACGTGCTGGTACACGGCCAGCTCTCCCTCCAGCTTGGTCTGGCCGTAGACGTTTAAGGGCTGGTAGCTTTTGCAGTCCGGCTGCCAGGGCTCTTCTCCCTGACCGTCAAAGACGTAGTCCGTGGAAAGGTACATCATTCGAATATCCATCTTTTCACAGGCCTTGGCGATGTTTTCGGTCCCCACGGCATTGACCAGGCGGACCTTTTCCCGCTTGTCCTGGTCCTCCGCGGCGTCCACGGCCGTCCAGGCGGCGCAGTGGATCACGGCGTCGGGGCGCAGCCTCAGAAGGATCTCCTCCACGGAGGCGGCGTCCGTAATGTCCATGGGAACGTAGGGAAGGGTGGTGACGGCGGAACGGTCCTGGATCCCTGCGTATTGGGGTGCAAGGTCGGATCCGATGCCCTCGTGGCCTCTTTTGTCCAGCTCATTCATCACGTCGTGGCCCAGCTGTCCGGCCACACCTGTTACAAATATCTTCATGCTCAGCCTCCTTAGCGGTTTCCGTACATTTTTTCGTAATAGTTCTGATATTCCCCGGAGATGATGGTCTCCCACCATTCTTTGTGATCCAGATACCACTGGATGGTCTTCTTGATGCCGTCGGCGAATTTCGTCTCCGGCAGCCAGCCCAGCTCGCTGTGGATCTTGGTGGGATCGATGGCGTAGCGCATGTCGTGGCCCTTGCGGTCAGCCACATAGGTGATGAGGCTTTCCGGCTTTCCCAGCTCCCTGCAGATGATCTTGACAATATCGATGTTCGTCATCTCGTTGTGGCCGCCGATGTTGTAGACCTCCCCTACCCGTCCCTTGTGGATGATCAGGTCGATGGCCTTGCAGTGATCCTCCACGTACAGCCAGTCCCGGACATTTTCCCCTTTGCCGTACACGGGAAGGGGCTTGTCGTTCAGGGCGTTGGCGATCATGAGAGGGATGAGCTTTTCTGGAAAATGGTAGGGGCCGTAATTGTTGGAGCAGCGGCTGATGGACACCGGCAGGCCGTAGGTCCTGTGGTAGGCCAGCACCAGAAGGTCTGCGGAGGCCTTGGAGGAGCTGTAGGGGCTGCTGGTGTGGATGGGAGTCTCCTCGGTGAAGAAGAGGTCTGGCCTGTCAAGGGGCAGATCCCCGTAAACCTCATCGGTGGAAACCTGGTGATACCGCTGGATCCCGTACTTGCGGCAGGCGTCCATGAGGACGGCGGTGCCCAGGATGTTGGTTTTTAGGAAGACCTCCGGATCCTCGATGGAGCGGTCCACGTGGCTCTCAGCGGCGAAGTTCACCACCATGTCCGGGTGCTCCTCCTCAAACAGCCGGTAAACTGCCTCCCGGTCCGTGATGCTCTCCTTGACAAAACGGAAATGAGGATTGTCCATCACCGGCGCCAGGGTGGAAAGGTTGCCTGCGTAGGTGAGGCAGTCCAGGCAGATGATCCGGTAATCCGGGTGCTTGTCCAGCATATGGAAAATAAAGTTGCTTCCGATAAATCCGGCGCCGCCGGTAACAATGATGTTCATGTCGTCTTTTTTCTCCTTTATCTTTATTATGGATATTTATATGATGATTATATGAATGATCTTTTGGCAGATGCGGAGCCTTTCATTTCCTGCGGCAGATGAAAGGCCCCTGGGCTTTTATCCGTCTCCCGTTCTGTCCCGGCGAAGGCGGTTCTGCCTCCTTTCACCGGGAGGCAGGTCAGTGAAGGGCGTCCAGGTATTTGCCCTCCAGCACGTCCTTTAAATACTGGCCGTACTGGTTTTTCTTCAGAACCTGGTAGACCTCCAGCACGTCCTCCTTTGTGATCCAGCCGTTTAGGTAGGCGATCTCCTCCAGGCAGCCGATCTTCCGGTGCTGGTGGCTCTCCACCGTTTTGACGAAATTGGTGGCCTCCACCAGGCTCTCATGGGTGCCGGTGTCCAGCCAGGTAAAGCCCTGTCCCAGAAGCTCCACGTTCAGTTCTCCCTTTTCCAGGTAGATCCGGTTCAGGTCGGTGATCTCCAGCTCTCCCCTGGGGCTGGGCTTCAGGCTTTTGGCAAAATCCACCACCCGGTTGTCATAGAAATAAAGTCCGGTCACACAGTAGTTGCTCTTTGGGTGCTCTGGCTTCTCCTCGATGGAGATGGCCTTTCCCTCCTGGTCAAATTCCACGATGCCAAAGCGCTCGGGATCGTCCACGTAGTAGCCGAAAACGGTGGCGCCCTTTCCGCTCTCTGCATTTTCCACGGCGTCCCGCAGACGCTGGTTCAGCCCGTGGCCCGCGAAGATGTTGTCCCCAAGGACCATGGCCACCGTGTCATCTCCCACAAAATCCGCACCGATGAGGAAGGCCTGGGCCAGTCCGTCGGGGCTGGGCTGCACGGCGTAGGTGAGTGTCACGCCGAACTGATGGCCGTCCCCCAAAAGCTCCTGGAAACGGGGGGTGTCCTGGGGGGTGGAAATGATGAGGATCTCCCGGATGCCGGCATTCATGAGCACGGACATGGGGTAGTAGATCATGGGCTTGTCGTAGATGGGCAGAAGCTGCTTTGAGGTCACCATGGTCAGAGGATAAAGACGGGTGCCGGAGCCTCCGGCTAAAATGATACCTTTCATAATCGTACATCTCCTTTTCGTTCTCGTCAGTGTTATCATCGACGTTTTTTCTCGTGTTATACATGGTTTGGAGCATGGGGAAAGGGTGAGCGGCACCGGGAAGCTCCCCCAGGCGGCCGAGAGACCTCCTTTCCCTTCTGAGGCCAGTATAAAAGGTGACCTTAGGTCACCTTCAAGCACTTTTTTCCAAATTTTAAATTTTTGTTACATTTTCACAAAGGAAAAGACCGGCGTCCTTGGTGATGTGAAAGCCATTTTTTGTTTTCCGCTTCACGAAGGAGCGAAATTCCTTGTAACGGTCCAGGATGTACTGGTTCTGGTTCCCATGGCAGGAGAGGATGTAGGAGATGAGCGGCTCCGCATGGGGAACCAGCAGGCTGTCCTGGTAGGGCTCCCAGCGGACCTGGGAAAAATGGGGAGAGAGGATGGCGGCGCCATTTTCCCTGCCGAAGCGCTCATAAAGCTTTTCCCCGGAGAGGACGATCCGCTCATCGAAGCTGGCCACCAGGCGGCTCACCTCCTCCATGTGGCGGCTCCCGTAGGTGCTGCAGAGGAAGCGCCCCCGGGGGGAGAGGAGACGGCTTACCTGGCGGCACACCTCCTCCAGGGGATCGCAGTAAAAGAGCACGTGGTTGGCGATGACCAGGTCGAAGGAGCCGGGGGCGAAGGGGATGTGCCGGCAGTCAAAGGCCTGATAGGAAAAGCGGGGATCCTGGCCGCCGATGGCCCTTCTGGCATCCCGGAGCATACCCTGGGAGATGTCGGACAGGGTGATGGAGATATTCTGGGGGAGACGGGTCAGATTCTGTGCCCAGAGGGCGCCGTCGCCGCAGCCCAGCTCCAGCACCCGCATTCCCTCCTCCATGCGGCACTGCTGGAAGACCCAGGGAAACCAGCCCTGGGGATTTTGGGAGTACAGGCTGTGGAGGCTGATCCGGGCGGAGATGTTGGAGGCGTCCTGGTACTGGTTTTTCAGGCTTTTTTCCATTCCGGTAAGGTGGATCAGCTCCAGCATCCGGCTCCAATCCATGGAATGGTCCTCCCTTATGGCTCGGGAGGTGCTCTCGATGGCCTTTTCCACCAGCTGCATCTGTTCGATCCGGTCCTTTACCAGCTTCAGCTGGATGTCCAGGGAGTTCAGCATGAAGTGGTAATCGGAGTCCGCAATGGTCATTTCCCGGATGTCCTCCAGGGAAAAGCCCAGGTATTTCAGAAGGAGGATCTGCTGGAGGCGGGCAAAGTCCTCGTCTGTGTAAAAGCGGGCGCCGGACCTGGACACGTAGGAGGGCTTCAAAATATCCTGTTTGTCATAGTAACGGATGGTGCGGAGGGTGACCTGGGCCATCCGGGCAAATTCTCCGGAGGAATAGTAACCTGGTTTTTTCATGGAAATGGCTCCTTGTAGGGCAGACCTGTCAGCGGAAGGACCGCCAGCAGGCTGGGGTTTCGTGGTATGGATCTGTTCTCTTGCCCCTATTATAACAGGCCCCTCAGAAGATGCAACAAGGGTTCTGCTTTGTTTTGGGGGAAAATAGAATGATGTAGGGGACAAAGACAGCCGCCGACCCACGCATGTGGAAGGAAAATAAGGGAGTGGAGTCATGAATCTTTTTGAATTTACCTACTGTGGGAATTACAACCGGCAGATCGCCGGGCTGGCCCGTATGTCGCCGGAAAAATGGAGCTTTCCGGAGCAGAGGGACAACGGGATCTTAAAGAACTACCTGGAGAACACCTTCAAGCGGGTGTACGAGGAGGGAAAGGTGATACAGGAGAAGGATCGAGCGCTTTTCCATACAGGACTCTTTAATTATTATTATCAGCCCATATACGCATATTTCGTGCCGAACCTGGTGCCGGACAGGCAGAGGTGGTATCTGGAGGGCTTTTACACCGATTATGACCTGCTGAAAATGGGGATCAACTGTCTGCCTCCCAGGGCAAGCTACGTGGAGGACCCATCGGAGCTGGTGTTTGATACCCGCCTGCCGGTGGTGCCCCAGTACGAGCATATTTTTTCCGACGGAGACAACGTGCGGCGGCTGCCGGAGAAGGTGCAGGGCTCCGGCATGGGGGTTCCGCTTTTTGACGGGGCCCTCCTCCAGACCAGGCGTATGCTGGAGGCGGATTACAAGGCGGCCATTCCCCAGTATTACAACCATGCCATCCAGCTTTTGCTCCCCATCTGTCTCCAAAGCCCGGGAAAGCCGGACCTGGCCCTGGCCTGCATGAAGACCGGGGATGGGACGAAATACCTGGGAAGAACCTGCCTCACCCTGAGGATGGCGTACAGCAATGCCAGGCTCATCGCCCGCCTGGATTCCGGCTGGCTTTTGCCGGAGCTGGCCTAGCAGGCCTTCTTCTCTGGTAAAATTTCGTGGGTGATATATTCATTTTCTGGATAATGTGATAAAATATCTTTAAACGGGAATAGGAAAGAGATCAGGAACCATAGAAATGGCCGGGGAGGAGACGGACTCCGGCTGGAAGAACAAGGAGTGAGCTATGAGAATCGAATTGGAAGAAACCAAGGAAAAAATCCAGGAGATCAACCATGAGGATCTCCGCTATAAGCATGAATCGGATCTGACCCCCAGGGAGAAGCGGCTGCTGGAAAGGCAGAAGCTTTCCCAGATGGGCTTTTCGGACAAGCTGAAGTACATCTGGGCCTACTACAAGGCCCTGATCTTTGGGGTTCTGGGGGCCGTCGTCCTGGTGTTCGCGGCCCTGGATGCCTACGACCACGCAAAGATCAAGACCATTTTGTCCATCACGGCGGTCAATTCCACCGGGGTGTTTTCCCCGTCGGCCCAGGAGGAGATCGAGTCCCTTTTCGGCGCACAGGAGGACAAATACCGGACCGTGGAGATCGCGGCCAACGTAAATACCAACGGGGAGGGAACGGAGCTGGATCCCTACGCCCAGATGGCTTTCGTGACCAAGACCCAGGCAGGGACCATCGATGCCCTGGTGATGCCCCAGAGCTTCTGCCAGGTTTTGGAGGAGGAAGGATATTTTGCGGATCTGACCCGGCTTTTGGATGAGGAGACTCTTGAGTCCTTTGGGGAGGAGGTTTCCCAGACCTGTGTGATCCTTAGGGATTCTCCTCTGAAGGAGGCCCTGGGCCTGCCCTACGAGCCGGTGTGCGTCGGCGTTCTGGCAAATGCGCCAAACCCGGAAAATGCGGCGGCATGGATCGCATCCCTGCGTCCCTGAGGTCTGTGAGGACAAAAAAGATACAAAAGAAAATAAAGAAGGAGTGGGAGCATGAAAAAGAAAAATACCCTTTGGCAGAAGGCCCTGTTTGGGGCCCTGCTTTTTCTTGTCCTGGCCCTTCCTGTGCCGGTCTTTGCCTCCGGCTCTGCCGTGAGGGTGACGGTGAACGGGAAGCTTTCGGGCACCCTGGAAAAGAAAAGAGGCGGCTGGTACCTGGAGTGCCAGGATCTGAAAATATCCAGAAAAAAGGCGGACCAGAGAGTCGTCAGGCTTCAGGCCAGGGGCAAGGGTCCTTTCCAGAGCGGCTTCTATTACTGTGGAAAAAGCGGAAGGCTGGATACCAGGAAACGGTTTCATGCTCTGAATACCAAGGCGGGAGGGCGCCGCTTTTTGGGCACTTATTATTTTGGCGGAAAAAATGGCCGTCTTTATGAAAAGAAGGGGTGGGTCGCCGTGAGAGGCAGGCGGTACTGTCTGTCCTCCAGGGGAAGGATGTATCAGAACTGCTGGAGAAAGGGCTATTATTTTGACGGCAGGGGACGGATCGCAAAAAGCACCAGGACGCCTGACGGGAGGTACGTGGACTGCGACGGAAAACGGTGCAAAAAGGAAGAGGTGGCCCTGAGCGGCCTGAAAAAGTCCCTGAATGCAACCATCTCTCAGCTGGGTGGCACCATGTGGTCGGTTTATGTAAAGGATTTAAAGACCGGGGACGTCCTGTCCATCAATGAAAAGGCCACCTACCCGGCCAGCGTGTGCAAGCTGTTCGTCATGGAGGGGGTGTATGACGCCATCCAGAAGGGGCAGATCGCAAAAACCAGCGGAGTTGATGGCCTCCTTCGCTCCATGATCACCGTCAGCGACAATGAAGCCTACAACCAGCTTCTGTGCATTTTGGGAAAGGGCGATTTTGTGGCTGGCTGCGCCAATCTGAACGCATATCTGAGGACTGCCGGGTACACCCATTCCGGCTGTCACCACACCATCCATCCCTCCTCCTCTCCCAGGATGGGAGACGGACAGCTAAACGTAGGGATGGCCTTGGAGACGGGGCTTCTTTTGGAGAGGATCTACAAGGGAACCTGTGTCTCCAAGGCATATTCCAGGGAGATGGAGAACCTGCTGCTGCTTCAGAGAGTGCGGGGCAAAATTCCGGCGGGGCTTCCGGCGGGGGTGCGCTGCGGGAACAAGACCGGGGAGTCCGGGGTCTACCAGCACGACGCAGCCATCGTTTATGGCCCCAGGACCCATTACGTAGTCTGTATTTATTCGGTGTCCTCGGAGCAGGCCGGCATCAGCGGCATCCGCCGGCTTTCCTCCCAGATATACCATGCCCTGAACAGATAGGGCAGGCAAAGGGGATCGGGGGCAATGAGCTTCATGAAAAAGGGGAGGCGCAGGTGCGCTCAGTCAGTAAGTTTGATTCCTCTTTTTGAATGTGCGATTTGAATTTTTACAGTAAAGAAAGACAGCGTGAAAAGTATTCTGGCCTTCCACGCTGTCTTTTGCCTTTGCAGCACCCATAATTTTATATTTGATTGCTGCTTTCAAATTACTGCTTTATGTGGTGCTGCCAAGCATGGCCTTCCCTTCCTGTGGTGGGTGGGCGAAGGGATCACCGCTTCCGCAGACAGTGTTTTTCCACCAGGGCGAGGGCGCCGTAGAGGATCATGGCGATCAGGCAGAGGATCACGATGGACATGAGCATCCAGGTGAGCTTGAAGGTTTGGCTGGAATAGATGATAAGGTAGCCAAGTCCTTGCCTGGCGCCGATAAATTCTCCGATGATCACGCCCACCAGGCAGAGCCCGATGTTCACCTTCATGATGCTCAGGATCAGGGGAAGGGAGGAGGGGAGAACGATGCGAAAAAGAACGTCCCTCCTGCCGCCTCCCAGGGTGCGGATCAGCTTCTGCTTATCTGGGTCCACCTGGGTAAAGCCGGTGTACAGGTTTAAGATGGTGCCGAAGATGGCCACGGACATACCGGCCACGACAATGGTCCGCCCGTTGGCTCCCAGCCAGACGATGAGCAGGGGCGCAAGGGCGGACTTGGGAAGGCTGTTCAGGACCACGAGGTAGGGCTCCAGCACCCTGGACAGGCGGGGGAAGCCCCAGAGGATCACCCCGAAGCCAAGTCCCGCAAGAACCACCAGGAAAAAGCTGAGGAGGGTTTCTCCCAGGGTGATCCCGATGTGGGTAAAGAGGGATTGGCGGAGGGTCATCTGCACGAAGGTCTTTCCGATGAGGCTGGGACTGCTGAAGATAAAGGAGTCGATCCAGCCCAGGGAGGAGGCGGCCTCCCAAAGGATCAAAAATCCGGCAAACAAAAGGATGCGGAAAAAAAGGATCAGCCCGCGGTCCCGTCTCTGCCGGCGGAGATATTGCTTTTGAGCCGGAGATGGTTCAGGCATGGTCGTTCAGCTCCTTCCATATCTGATTGAAATATCCTTTGAACTCCGGCGCGTTCCTAGTGAGAAGGGGCGTCCGAAGAGGGAGGGTGACCAGGATGGGAATGATCTTTTTTACGGTGGCCGGCCTTTTTGACAGGACGATGACCCGGTCCGCCATGCTGATGGCCTCGGAGATGTCGTGGGTCACCAGGATGGCCGGCTTGTTTTCCTGGCGGAGGATCTTGCCCATGTCATCGCTTACATTCAGCCTGGTCTGGTAGTCTAGGGCGGAAAAGGGCTCATCCAGCAGAAGAAGGTCCGGCTCTAAGGCCAGGGTGCGGATGAGGGCCGCCCTCTGGCGCATCCCCCCGGAAAGCTGGGAGGGCCGGGCGTTCCGAAATTTGTCCAGCCCGTAGGTGACGAGCATTTCCTCGATCCGCTGCAGCCTTTCCTCGGTGACGGATTTTTGGATCTCCAGTCCCAGGAGGACGTTTTTGTAAACGCTGCGCCATTCCAGAAGGTGGTCCTTCTGGAGCATATAGCCGATACAGGAGGACTTTTGGCTCACCGGCCGGCCGTTCATGAGGATCTGGCCGGATCCCGCCCTCTGCAGGCCGCAGATCAGGTCCAGGAGGGTGGATTTTCCGCATCCGGAGGGGCCCACCACGGCCAGAAACTCCCCGGGCATCAAAGAAAAGGATATATGGGAAAGAGCGCTCGTTTCCCCGGTCAGGGTGTGATAGGAATGACAAACATCCCGTACCTCTAACAGCGGCTCCATATATGCACCTCCTTACATGATATATCTTATCATATGCTTTACCTGGGAGGGTGGGTTATGGTATAATGTGAACACTTAAGGGGGGAAACGGGGGCGCAGACCGGGTTTTGCTGCCGTGGCATCATGGGAATATCTTGCAGGACCCCTGCGATTATCATACATACAAAGGAAAAGGTATGGGAAACAAGAAGAGGGCATTTTTGAATTTCATATTTTTGGCCGGGGTTTTTCTGCTGACCACGCGGCTGGTCCTCAAGGGGGAGGATCTGGGCAGCATTTGGGAGACCATGAGCGCGGCCAAGAAAGGATACCTTTTTGTGGGGATGGCCTGCGTGGTCCTGTTTATTTTAGGCGAATCCGTGATCATCTATTACATGCTGCGCAGTTTGGACACCCCAGTAAGGTTCGGAAGCTGCGCCATGTACTCCTTCGTGGGATTTTTTTTCAGCTGCATCACTCCGTCCGCCTCGGGAGGACAGCCCATGCAGATCTACTACATGAAGAAGGACAGGCTTCCCATACCTGTGACGACCCAGGTTTTGCTGGTGGTCACCATCACCTACAAGGCGGTGCTGGTGGTGATCGGGCTTTTGACGGCATTTTTCGGCGGCGGATTTTTGCGGAGGTACATGGGAGACTTTACCTGGGTGTTTTACATGGGGCTGCTTCTGAACGTGATATGCGTGGCTCTGATGCTTTTCCTGGTGTTCGCTCCCGGCCTGGCAAAGAATCTGGCGGTGGGAGGCCTGCGCCTTCTTGAGAGGTTCCGTCTTTTAAAGCCGGACGAGGACCGTCTTCAGAGGCTGGAGGACTCCATGGACCAGTACCACGCCACGGCGGATTTTTGGAAGGAGCACAGGGAGATCATTCCCAGGGTCTTTGCCCTGACCTTTGTACAAAGATGCTTCCTGTTTACCGTCACCTACTGGGTCTACCGGGCCTTGGGACTTCACGCCCACGGTCTGTTTGCGGTGACCCTTCTTCAGGCCGCCATCGCCGTATCGGTGGATATGCTGCCCCTTCCCGGAGGAATGGGGATCAGCGAATCCCTGTATATGGTCATGTTTTTGCCTGTTTTCGGCAGGCTCATGCTTCCCTCCATGCTGCTTAGCAGAGGGATCGCTTACTACGGACAAATGCTGCTCAGCGCCTTTATGACCTGCATTGCACAGCTTACCATTGGGAGGGTTGAAGCATACAAATGAGAAAGAGGAGAATGCTACATGTTGGGTTTTTACAATTATACGGTTGTGTTGACATATGTCGGGCTGGGAATCTCCATTGTGGGGATGACGAGAGCCATGGAGGGAGATTTCCGGTGGGCGGTCCTGTGCCTGGCCATCGCCGGGCTCTGCGATCTCTTTGACGGAAAGATCGCAAGGACGAAGGAGGACAGGACAAAGGAGGAAAAAAGCTTCGGGATCCAGATAGACTCTCTCTGCGACGTGGTTTGCTTCGGGGCCTTTCCCATCATCCTTTGCTATTGCCTGGGAGTGAGGGGAACGCTGGGCGTGGGGATCCTGGCCCTCTACGGGATGGCCTCGGTGATCCGCCTGGGGTATTTCAACGTGATGGAGGAAAAAAGGCAGGGGGAGACGGAGGAGTGCCGCCAGTGCTTCCAGGGCCTTCCCATCACCTCCATGTCCCTGATCCTCCCGGTGCTGTACCTTGCCAGGGGGCTTTGCGGGAGTTTGTTCCTGGTGGTGGTGAGGCTGGCCATGCTGCTGTCCGGGATCCTGTTTGTCAGTGACATTAGGGTGCTGAAGTTCCAGAGGCCGTGGAGGGTGCTGTTTCTGGCCGTCACGGCCATCGGGCTGGCCCTGGCGTTCCGGCTGTTATAGGGATGGTTTGCCTGGCTGTGTCTTTTTGTAATACAAAGGAGGGAAATGCCTATGAAGTACATTGACCGGAAGGGAAACATGACCATTGAGGACTGCGGGCAGGACCGCCTGATCCGGCGTCTGTACCAAAGCCCTTGGGGGAGGGTCTGCGTAAAGCTTCTTGTACGGCCCTGGGTCTCCAGGGCGGCGGGCGCTTTTTTGGAGACCAGGCTTTCGGCCAGACTGGTGCCTGGCTTTATCAAGCGAAATGGCATTTCCCTGTCAGGCTGCAAAAAGCAGACCTTCACTTCCTTCAACGATTTTTTCACCAGAGAGCTTCGGGAGGGAGAGAGGAAGGTGGCCGAAGGGGAGCGGATCCTGGTGAGTCCCTGCGACGGGAGGCTGACGGTGAGCCGCATCGACGGGGATTCCCGTTTTTACATTAAGGATACCCACTATACGCTGAAAAGCCTGCTGAGAAGCGAACGCCTGTCCAGGCGTTATCGGGGAGGCTACTGCCTTATCTTCCGCCTTTGCCCGGAGGATTATCACCACTATATTTATCCGGCGGAGGGGGAGAAGTCCGGCACAAGGCGGATCCCCGGGGTCCTGCACACGGTGAATCCCTTGGCCGGGGAGGTTTACCCCGTCTATAAAGAAAACACCAGGGAATACACCCTGATCAAAACGGAGAGGTTCGGCACCCTGCTGATGATGGAGGTGGGAGCCATGATGGTGGGAAGGATCTGCAGCCTGCACCGGGGGCCCTGCCATGTGAAAAAGGGGGAGGAAAAAGGGCATTTTGCCTTCGGCGGCTCCACCATCGTCCTTTTGATCCCTCATGGAAGGGTGTGGCTGGATTTTGACCTGGAAGAGAACTGTGAAAACGGGTACGAAACATTGGTAGAGATGGGAGAGAGGATCGGTGAATGTAAATTACCAAAAAGAACTGGATAAGCTGACAAAAGGGCTGGAGGAGGAGAAAAGAGTCCCCCGGCTTTTTCTTCATGCCTGCTGCGCTCCCTGCAGTAGCTATGTGATGGAGTACCTTTCCCGGTATTTCTCCGTCACCGTCTTTTTTTATAATCCCAATATTTCTCCAAAGGAGGAATATGAAAAAAGGGTCCAGGAGCTGCGCCGCCTGGTGGGGGAGATGGTTTTTGAGAATCCTGTGGAGCTGGTGGAGGGACGGTACGAGCCGGAGCGCTTTTTCCAGATGGCCAGGGGCTTGGAGACCGTGCCGGAGGGCGGAGAGCGCTGCTTTTTGTGCTACCGGCTCCGCATGGAGGAGGCGGCCAGGCTGGCCAGGGAGGGGGGATATGACTATTTTACCACCACCTTGTCCATCAGCCCTCTGAAAAATGCGGCCAAGCTCAACGAGATCGGCGAGGAGCTTTCCCGCCAATACGGGGTGTCTCACCTGCCCTCGGATTTTAAGAAGAAGAATGGGTATCAGCGCTCCATAGAGCTGTCCCGGGAGCATGGCCTGTACCGCCAGGATTACTGCGGCTGCGTGTTTTCCAGAAGGGAGAGAGAGGCGTCCAGGGGCTGAGCTGAAAAAACTTTGCATTTCAGGGAAAGTATGATAGACTAGGACGAAACAGTGAAAAACAATACAGATAAAGAGAGGAACAAGTTATGGCACAGCTTTGGGGTGGCCGTTTTACCAAGGAAACGGACCAACTGGTATACAATTTTAATGCATCCATCTCCTTTGACCAGAAGTTTTACCGGCAGGATATCCGGGGGAGCAAGGCCCATGTAAAAATGCTGGCAAAGCAGGGGATCCTTACGGAGCAGGAGAGGGATGAGATCCTGGAGGGCCTGGACGGGATCCTAAAAGACGTGGAGGAGGGACGGCTTGAGATCTCCTCCCGTTACGAGGACATCCACAGCTTTGTGGAGGCGAACCTGATCAGCCGCATAGGGGACGTGGGGAAGAAGCTGCAC
This sequence comes from Eubacteriales bacterium, assembly GCA_030533315.1. Next base: position 71,235 of record JAUNJL010000004.1, on the reverse strand, counting down.
ACGGGGCGGAGCCGCAACGACCAGGTGGCTCTGGACATGAAGCTTTACGTGAGGGACGAGATCGACGCCATCGACGGGGAGCTGCTGGGGCTTTTGAAGGCCCTTCAGAGGCTGATGGAGGAGAACCTGCACACTTACATGCCCGGCTTTACCCATCTCCAGAAGGCTCAGCCGGTCACCCTGGCCCACCACGTGGGGGCCTATTTTGAGATGTTCAGAAGAGACAGAGGCCGCCTTTTTGACATCAGAAGAAGGATGAACACCTGTCCCTTGGGGGCAGGGGCCCTGGCAGGCACCACCTATCCTTTGGACCGGGCCTATACTGCGGAGCTTCTGGGCTTCGACGGCCCCACCAGGAACAGCATGGATTCCGTCTCCGACAGGGATTATGTCATCGAGCTTCTGGCTGCCCTTGGCACCATCATGATGCATTTGAGCCGTTTTTGTGAGGAGATCATTCTCTGGAACTCCAATGAATACCGTTTCGTGGAGCTGGACGACGCCTACAGCACCGGCAGCAGCATCATGCCGCAGAAGAAGAATCCAGACATTGCGGAGCTGGTAAGAGGAAAGACGGGGCGGGTTTACGGCGCCCTCACCTCCATCCTTACCACCATGAAGGGGATTCCCCTTGCCTACAATAAGGACATGCAGGAGGACAAGGAGCTGACCTTTGACGCCATAGATACGGTAAAGGGGTGTATCGCCCTGTTTACCGGCATGATCTCCACCATGGAGGTTTGCAGGGAGAACATGGAGAGCAGTGCGAAAAATGGCTTTACCAACGCCACGGATGCGGCGGACTACCTGGTGAAAAAGGGGGTTCCCTTCCGGGACGCCCACGGGATCGTGGGGCAGCTGGTGTTAAGGTGCATTGAGAGGGGCATTTCCCTGGATGAGCTTTCCCTGGAGGAATATCAGGAGATTTCCCCCGTGTTCCAGGAGGATGTCTATGAGGCCATCAGCATGAGGACCTGCGTGGAGAAGCGCATGACCTACGGAGCGCCTGGCCCGGAGGTGATGGAGGGCATCCTGGAGGAAAACAGGGCATATTTGCAGGAGAGCTGACGGATCCAGAGCTCTCTTTCGTGGTGACAGAAGCAGAAAATCACAAAAAAGACTTGCATTTTTTGGGAAATTGTATTAGTATGTGACAGAAAGACAAATGTACGCATTCTAAAGACAAGCACGGATGCGGACAGGATCGAGGCGGCGATCACAGGAAATTGGGAGGGCCCGCCCTCGGGGAGGAGGCTTTTCCGGGGGCTCCGCCGGCCATGGGGCGTCTGCGCTTGGGGACGCCGCGGCCTTCCAAGGAATAGAGGAGACAGATGATTATGAGTGAAAAGTTAAGAGTAGGCATTCTTGGAGCCACGGGAATGGTGGGTCAAAGATTTATTTCCCTTCTGGAGAACCATCCCTGGTTTGAGGTGGTGACCCTGGCAGCCAGTCAGAGAAGTGCGGGGAAGACATATGAGGAGGCCGTGGGCGGCAGATGGAAGATGACTACTCCCATGCCGGAGGCTGTCAAGAAGCTGGTGGTCATGAATGTGAACGAGGTGGAGAAGGTGGCTTCCACCGTGGATTTTGTGTTTTCTGCCGTGGACATGTCCAAGGAGGAGATCCAGGCCATCGAGGAGGCCTATGCCAGGACGGAGACTCCCGTGGTTTCCAACAACAGCGCCCACAGGTGGACGCCGGATGTTCCCATGGTGGTTCCGGAGATCAACCCGGAGCATTTTGAGGTTATCCAGTTCCAGAAAAAGCGTCTGGGCACCACAAGGGGCTTTATCGCCGTGAAGCCCAACTGCTCCATCCAGAGCTACGCTCCGGTGCTCACGGCCTGGAAGGAGTTTGAGCCGTACGAGGTGGTGGCGACCACCTATCAGGCCATTTCCGGGGCCGGGAAGACCTTCAAGGACTGGCCGGAGATGGAGCACAACATCATCCCCTACATTGGAGGGGAGGAGGAGAAGAGCGAGAAGGAGCCTCTCCGTATCTGGGGCAAGCTGCAGGACGGGGTGATCGTTCCCGCCCAGGAGCCCCGCATCACCTGTCAGTGTATCCGGGTTCCCATTTTGAACGGACATACGGCGGCCGTTTTTGTGAAGCTGAGAAAGAAAGCCACAAAGGAGGAGCTGGTAGAGGCCCTTCGTCAGTTTAAGGGCATTCCCCAGGAGCTGGAGCTCCCCAGTGCGCCGAAGCAGTTTATCCAGTATTTGGAGGAGGACAACCGTCCCCAGGTAATGGAGGACGTGGAGTACGAGAGAGGCATGGGCGTCTCCGTGGGCCGTCTCCGGGAGGACAGCATATACGACTGGAAGTTCGTGGGCCTTTCCCACAACACCGTAAGGGGCGCCGCCGGAGGAGCCATCCTCTGTGCAGAGACCCTGAAGGCAAAGGGATATATCCAGGCGAAATAAAGCTGTCTGGATATCTCCTCCCATCCAGATCCCTGGCAGGAGAGAGCCAGCCCTTCGCGGGTCGGGTGAATATATGACAAAGAAAAAAGCGGGCATTCGTCCGCTTTTTTCTTTGGATCCAAGGCGGGTTTTCCGCCTTTTTATTGTGCGGGGGTGTTTTCGCCGCTGTGATCTGCCAGGAAGCTGGCCAGTGCGGTTACCTCCTTGATTTCGGTGTCTAAGGCTTCGCCTGTCAGGCCTCGCTGGAATACCTCTTCATTTTGGGGAATCACGGCGATCACCTTCTCCGGCTCCTCGATGGAGGCAAGGACTGCCTGGCGGGTTTTGTCATCTGCCTTGTTCAGCGCAAAGTATACGGGCTTTCCAATGCTGGCGGCCAGCTCCGACACCTTTTTGGACAGGCGGATGGATTCGTAGGAAGCGTCCAGGATCATAAGGATCATGTCCACGCCGTTGTCAATGCCCCGGCCGAAATGCTCGATGCCGGCTTCCATGTCCATGAGGGCAAACTGGTTTTCGGTCAGGGTCATGTGGTCGATAAACTGGCTGATCACCGTACCCATGGCGCAACCGCAGCCTTCGTTGGCCACGTGTATCTTACCGCTGGCCATAAGCTTCACCCCGTCCTTCTCTGAGAAAAATCCCTGGGGAATATCGGAAAGAGTCCAGGTTTCGTTGAAGAACTGGTAGCTGAACTGGTTCATCATGAGATCCTCCAGGACTTTGCCCTTACCGCCAAAGAAGACGGTAAAATCCTTGGGCAGCTCCATGCCCAGCTGACGGTGGAGACCGTAGTTGGATTCATCGGAGTCGATCACCAGAACCTCCTTTCCCATGCGGGCCAACGCCTTTGCCAGCAGGCTTGTGGTAGTGCTTTTTCCGCTGCCTCCTTTTCCACAGATCGCTATTTTCATGAGAGTACCTCCTAATTTTTGATGTACTCACATTATAAGTCATCTGCTTTTTTGATGAAGCCCCATGGGGGGTTGCGTTCCTGTACATTTTTTGGCAGAAGAAAGGTTTCTGAACACCATACTAAAAAATGTGCAGGCTATTTTTGCGGAAATGAGGCTTTGGAGGGCTTTTGCGGGCTTTCCAGGGCCAGCAGCCCGCCTTGTATGAAGCGGTCGATGACCGCCTTTGTGTTTTCCCACTGTCCATCGTCCATTCCGGCGCTTTTCCGGACCGCGGCAAAGCAGCCGCTCAGCTGAAAGTAGGCGATCATCTCCAGCTGCTCTCGGGGCAGCCCGGTTTTTTCGGCCCACACATTGATGATATCCTCCTTGTGGGAGATGTAAATTTTTGACAAAATGTAGGAGGACAGTGCGTCATCAAAGAAGAGGCAGTGGTACTCTCGATGGCTGCGGATATACCGGCACAGGGGATGTCTGCATTTGTCGCCTGGGGCGCACAGATCGGGGCAAAGCTGGTCTGACAGGCTGCTGCTCTCGGACAGGATCCTGTCCAGGACCTCATCCAAAACCTCCCCTGTGTTTTTATAATGGAGATAGAAGGTCCCGCGGCTGATCTCCGCCTCCCGGCAAAGCTCTGCCACGGTGATATCGTTGTAGTCCTTACTTGCCTTTCGCTTCAGAAAGGCCTCACAGATCACGTGCCTTGTGTAAAGCGTCCGCCTGTCCGTCTTTTTTTCTTTCATGTTTCCGCAGCTCCTTGTATTGATAAACAGTTGTTGAGATTTCAAACATATGTGTCAGATATGTATAGAATAATGCAGATCGCAGAATGTGTCAAGGAACGGACGGCCCTTGCGGTTGGCATTTACGGATCTTGCTTTTTGTGTTAAGATGAGAAAAGAAAAAAGAGAGGAGGTGCTTTGATGACCAGAGAGAAGATTCGTTTGACCACGCTTGCGGCCACGTCTGGGTGAGCGGCGAAGGTAGGTCCTGGGACCCTTGCTCAGGTTCTGAGCAAGCTGCCGAAATTTTATGATGAAAATTTGTTGGTGGGGACGGAGACCTCCGATGATGCGGCGGTTTATCGCGTCTCACAGGAGCTGGCCCTGATCCAGACGGTGGACTTTTTTACCCCGGTGGTGGATGATCCCTGGGAGTTTGGGCAGGTTGCCGCGGCAAACGCTTTAAGTGACGTGTACGCCATGGGAGGGGAGCCGAAGCTGGCCTTGAACATCGCAGCCTTTCCATCCTGCCTGTCCCCGGATATTTTGGGGGAGATCCTGGCCGGAGGGGCTCAGAAGGTCAAGGAGGCGGGAGCCATCCTGGCAGGAGGTCACACCATCCAGGATGATGAGCCGAAATACGGCCTTTGTGTCACCGGCTACGTCCATCCAGAGAGGATGTGGAAGAACTGCGGCGCCATGGAGGGGGATCTTCTGATTCTTACCAAGCCTCTGGGAAGCGGCATCCTTGCCACGGCGGTGAAGGCGGAGCTGGCCTCGGAGGAGGAGCAGCGGGAGGCGTTTCTCGTCATGTCCCGTTTGAACAAATATGCTGCGGAGGCTATGAGGGGACTTGAGGTGCACGCCTGCACCGACATCACGGGCTTTGGACTGGCGGGACATGCCATGGAGATGGCGGAGGGAAGCGGGAAAAGCTTCCACATTTTCTCCGGCGAGATTCCGGTGATGAAGGGGGCGCTTTCCCACGCCTCCATGGGCCTTGTGCCTGGGGGCGCATACCGGAACAGGGAGTACACCCGTGGTGCGCTCTCCTGGGACGGAACGCAGGAGGCCCTTATGGATGTGATCTTCGATCCCCAGACCTCGGGCGGACTTCTCATCGCCCTGTCCCGGAAGGACGGGGAGGAGGCCCTGCGAAGGCTTTCGGAGCTGCCCTACGGAGGACGGGTGATCGGAGAGGTTCACAAAAAAGAAGAAAAAAGCTTATATTTTCATTGACGGACAAGGCGGGGGCTTCCCCGCCTTTGCTGTGAGAAGAAAAGGCTTTCCGGTCCCCCAAAAAGCCCTTCCCTGATAAGGGGGCATGGGCGGCGGCGCCATCTTTTTTTGTTTTTTTTTATATTGTGAAGAAATACACAAAGTGTTATAATAGCCTCACGACCAAATACAAATAGTAGAGAGGTGGTAACTATGAATTACGAGGATGTACAGAAACTATCAAATGCGGCAAAAGCCAAGATCGGGCTTTTGAAGGGCAGCTTTCTGAAGTACTTTCTGCGGGCAGTCATGGCCGGCTTCTTTATTGACGTGGCCATGATCTACAGCAACGTGGTGGGAAATGTGTTTTCCAAGACCATGCCAGAGTGGGGCAAGTTTCTGGGCGCCCTGGTGTTCTCCATCGCCGTGCTCCTGATCTGCCTGGTGGGCGGAGAGCTTTTTACGGGAAACAACCTGGTCATGGCCTTTGGAGCCTATGGGAAGGACGTGACCTGGGGGGACGCCGGCAAGGTTTGGGCGGTCAGCTACCTGGGTAATTTTGTGGGATGCCTGATTTTTGCCCTTCTGTTCGTAGGCGCAGGCGCTTCCGGGACGGCGGATTACTACGCCGGATTTATCAACAACAAGCTGACCATCCCTCTGGGACAGATGTTCCTGCGGGCGGTTCTGTGCAACTTTTTTGTATGTCTCGGCGTTCTCTGCGGCATCAAGCTCAAAAGCGAAACGGCAAAGTTCCTGATGATCGTGATGTGTATTTCCGGCTTTGTGGTAAGCGGCTTTGAGCACTGTATCGCCAACATGGGGAATTTTGTGGCTGCCTTCTGTTTGGTGGACGGCCTTTCCCTGGGACTGATGCTGAAGAGCATGGTGGTCGTGACCCTCGGAAACATGGTAGGAGGCGCCCTTCTCCTGGCATGGCCCCTAAGAAAGATGAGTGCGGATCAATAATGACAAAAGCTTTATACATAGCCGAAAAGCCAAGCGTGGCTCAGGAGTTTGCGAAGGCCCTGAGGATCAGAGGGCAGAGGCGGGACGGCTACCTGGAATCTGAAGATTCCGTGGTGACCTGGTGTGTGGGGCACCTGGTCACCATGAGCTACCCGGAAAAATACGATATCCGGTACAAAAGATGGAGCTTTGAAACCCTGCCTTTTTTGCCCCGGGATTTCTTATACGAGGTGATCCCAGGGGTCCAGAAGCAGTTCGAGATCGTGAAGCACCTCCTGAACCGTCCCGACGTGGACACCATCTATGTGTGTACCGACTCCGGGCGGGAGGGAGAGTACATCTACCGGCTGGTGGCCCAGATGGCAGGTGTAAAAGGAAAAAAACAAAAGAGAGTATGGATTGATTCCCAGACGGAAGAAGAAATCTTGCGCGGCATCCGGGAGGCAAAGGACATTTCCCAGTATGATAATCTGGCGGCCTCCGCTTACCTGCGGGCAAAAGAGGACTACCTAATGGGAATTAATTTTTCCCGGGTGCTGACCCTGCGGTACGGGAACAGCGTCTCCAATTACCTGAACTCCAAATATCAGGCCATTTCCGTGGGGCGGGTCATGACCTGCGTCCTGGGGATGGCGGTGAGGAGAGAGCGGGAGATCCGCTCCTTTGTCAAGACTCCCTTTTACCGGGTGATCGGCAGCATTGCCCTGGAGGGTGAGGCCTTTGACGGGGAGTGGAGGGCAGCGGAGGGAAGCCGCTATTTCCAGTCGCCCGCCCTTTATAAGGACAATGGCTTCAAAAAGAAGGAGGACGCCCAGAGTCTGATCCAGGCCCTGAGCCAGAGGCAGCCCCTTACCTGCCGGGTGGAGAAGGTGGAGCGAAAAAAAGAAAACAAAAATCCGCCTCTGCTTTTTAACCTGGCGGAGCTTCAGAACGTCTGCTCCAGGTTGTTCAAGATCAGCCCGGATGAGACGCTTTCCATTGTCCAGGAGCTTTACGAAAAGAAGCTGGTCACCTATCCCAGGACGGACGCCAGGGTGCTGTCCACCGCCGTGGCCAAGGAGATCATCAAAAACCTTTCTGGACTTCAGGCCTATGAGCCGGCGGGGGAGGCGGCGAAGGAGGCGCTGTCCATGGGAAGCTACAAGACCATCGGGAAGACCCGGTACGTCAATGACAAGCAGATCACGGACCACTATGCCATCATCCCCACGGGACAGGGCCTGGGGGCCCTAAGATCCATGTCTCTGACGGGGCAGAGGGTTTATGAGACCATCGTGCGGCGTTTTCTCTCCATTTTTTATCCGCCTGCGGTTTACCAGAAGGTTTCCCTTGTGACTAGGATGGAGACGGAGTCCTTTTTTTCCTCCTTCAAGGTGCTGCAAAGCGAGGGATACCTGAAGGTGGCCACTAATTCCTTTGCAAAAAAAAGGATGGGGGAGGGGGAGAAGCAGGAAGGGGGAGAGGAGGAGATCTCCTGTGACCAGGCGCTGCTAAATGCCCTGCAAAGGCTCAGGAAGAAGGATACCCTGATGGTAAACGGCCTGGCCATTAAGGAGGGAGAAACCTCTCCGCCTAAGCGGTACAACTCCGGTTCCATGATCCTGGCCATGGAGAATGCGGGCCAGCTCATCGAGGATGAGGAGCTGCGGGCGCAGATCAAGGGCAGCGGCATCGGCACCAGCGCCACCAGGGCGGAGATTCTGAAGAAGCTGTTCCACATCCAGTATCTTTCCCTGAACAAGAAGACCCAGGTGATCACCCCCACCCTGCTGGGCGAGATGATCTACGACGTGGTGAACTGCTCCATCCGCCAGCTTCTGAACCCGGAGCTGACGGCCAGCTGGGAGAAGGGCCTGACCTATGTGGCGGAGGGCTCCATCACGGAGCAGGAGTACATGGACAAGCTGGAACGCTTTGTGCGGCTGCGCACGGACCAGGTGGAGGCCAGCAATTATCAGTATCAGCTGCGGCAGAGCTTTGACGCTGCGGCAAGATTCTACAAGAAGCCGGAGAAGAGAGCGGCTTTGGCGAAAGGAGAAAAAGGAAAATGATGAAGGATTACACCATCGAAAGGCTTCTGGATCTTGACAGAACCATGGCAAAGGAGCTTTTTTTGGGAAAAACCTATCCCTGGGAGGTGCTGAAGGAGATCGGCGGCTTTATCCGCAAGCTGGGGGAGACGCTGGATCCGAAGGAATATGAGTACCGGGAGGGGGACGTGTGGATCGCCCGGTCCGCAAGGGTGGCGCCTACGGCCTGCATCAACGGTCCCGCCATCATCGGGAAGGATACGGAGGTGCGTCACTGTGCCTTTATCCGGGGAAACGCCATCGTGGGGGAGGGCTGTGTGGTGGGTAATTCCACAGAGCTGAAAAACGTGGTGCTTTTTGACAACGTACAGGTTCCCCACTACAACTATGTGGGAGATTCTGTCCTGGGCTACAAATCCCACATGGGGGCAGGCTCCATCTGCTCCAATGTAAAGTCGGACAAGCAGCTGGTGGTGGTGAAGGATGGAGAAGAGACGGTGGAGACCGGCATCAAGAAGTTTGGGGCCATGCTGGGAGACTACGTGGAGGTGGGATGCGGCTCCGTCTTAAATCCGGGAACCGTCATTGGCCGCCACACCAACATCTATCCCCTGTCTCCGGTGAGGGGCTGCGTCCCGGAGAACAGCATTTACAAAAGCAAGGACCAGATCGTGGAAAAGCGGTAGGGCAGCCTTACTTATCCCAAAGTGAGACAATTTTTCACATAAGGATACATTTCCTTTGAACCAAGAACCTTCTATAATAACCTTAGGATGGGAGTCTGAAAGGACTTCCAAATAAGGTTAGGATAGGAGGTTTTTTATGGAATATGGTCATTTTGACAATGAGAAGAGGGAGTATGTGATCCACCGGGTGGATCTGCCGGTATCCTGGACAAACTATCTGGGCGTCCGGGATATGTGTGCCGTTTTGAATCACACGGCGGGGGGCTATCTGTTTTACCAGTCCCCTCAATACCACCGGATCACCCGATTTCGGCCAAACGGGGTTCCCATGGACAGACCGGGCCATTATGTCTACCTGAGAGACGATGACGGGGGGGATTACTGGAGCATTTCCTGGCAGCCGGTGGGAAAGGATCTGCAAAAGGGCAGCTATACCTGCCGCCACGGTCTGTCCTACACCGTGTACGAGTGTCTCTGGGACCACATCAAAGCCTCCCAGAAAATGTCCGTCGCCATGGAGGACCCTGTGGAGATCTGGGATGTGACCATAAAAAATGAGGATGACAGGCCCAGAAGGCTCAGCGTTTTTTCTTATGCAGAGTTTTCCTTTCATCACATTGACATGGACAACCAGAATTTCCAGATGAGCCTGTACTGCTCCGGCTCCTCCTATCGGGAGGGAATCCTGGAATACGACCTTTTTTATGAGGAATTTGGCTATCAGTTTTTTACCGCCAGCTTCCAGCCGGACGGCTACGACTGCCGGAGGGATGATTTCCTGGGGCCTTACCGGACGGAGACCAACCCCCTGGGAGTGGAGAGAGGGTGCCTTTCGGGCAGCAGCGAGCTGGGAGGGAACCACTGCGGCGCCCTGCACAAGCGTCTCCTGCTGATGCCCGGTGAGGAGGTGCGCCTGTTTTTCCTTTTGGGGGAGGGGGACCGCAGGGAGGGAGCCCGCATGAGGAAAAAATATGCCTGCCAGGAAGGTGCCGAGGAGGCGTACAGACAGCTGGCTGCGTTTTGGGAGGAACGCTTAGGAGGGCTTCAGGTGAAGACCCCGGAGGAGGGGATGAACACCATGCTGAATATCTGGAACCTGTATCAGGCGGAGATCAACCTTCTGTTTTCCAGGTTTGCCTCCTTCATCGAGGTGGGAGGACGTACCGGCCTGGGCTTCCGGGACACGGCCCAGGATGCCATGACCATTCCCCATGCGGAGCCGGTGATGTCAAAGAAAAGGCTTTCGGAGCTTTTGTGCGGTACCGTGAAGGAGGGATATGGGCTCCATCTTTTTTCGCCGGAATGGTTCCAGCCTGACAAGGAGGAGAAGAAGCCCTTTGCGTCGCCCACGGTGGTCCCCACACCGGATCCGTCCCAGAGGATCCACGGACTGAAGGACACCTGCTCCGACGACGCCCTATGGCTGGTGTCCGCCGTCTGTGAATATGTGAGGGAAACGGGGGAGATCTCCTTTTTGAGGGAGCTTTATCCCTATGCGGACGGGGGCCGGGAGACGGTCTACCAGCATTTGAAGCGAATCCTGGACTTTTCGGACCGCCAGGTGGGGGAGGACGGCATCTGCAAGGGACTGCGGGCCGACTGGAACGATTGCCTGAACCTGGGCGGAGGGCAAAGCGCCATGGTTTCCTTCCTTCATTTCTGGGCCATCGAAAATTTTCTGGAGCTTGCCAGGGAACTGGGGGAGGAGAAGGACGCCGCCTTTTATGGGGCCATGAAGGAAAAGGTCAAAAGGGCCTGCCAGGGTCTTTGGGATCAGGACTGGTACATCCGGGGCATCACAAAAAGCGGCAGGCGGATCGGAACAAAGGAGGATGAGGAGGGGAAGATCCATCTGGAATCCAATGTGTGGGCCGTCTTGTCCGGGGCAGCGCCCAGGGAGAAGGGGATCCGGGCCATGGACAGCGTTTATGAGCATCTGTTCACTCCCTACGGCCTGATGCTCAACGGCCCGGCCTACACGAGGCCGGACGAGGAGATCGGCTTTGTCACCAGGGTTTATCCAGGGCTGAAGGAGAATGCCTCCATCTTTTCCCATCCCAATCCCTGGGCCTGGGCGGCAGAGTGTGTCCTGGGAAGAGGGAACAGGGCCATGGAGCTGTACAAGTCCCTTTGTCCCTGGGAGCAGAATGACAAAATACAGATACGCAAGGCGGAGCCCTATTCCTACTGCCAGTTTGTGGCGGGGAAGGATCACGGGGCCTATGGAAGGGCCCACCATCCGTTTATGACGGGAACGGGGGGCTGGGCTTACTTCTCTGCTTCCCGGTACATCCTGGGAATCCGTCCGGGGCTCCACAGCCTTGTGATCGATCCCTGCATCCCCAGGGAATGGGATGGATTTTCGGCTGTGCGGAGGTGGAGGGGAGGTACCTACCACATCCAGGCGGAGAATCCGGAGCATGTCTCCAAGGGCGTGAAAGAATGTTTCCTGGATGGCCGGAGGGTTTTGGAAATTCCCCCCATCAAAGAGGGGGAGAGCTGTAACGTGCGTATTGTGATGGGAGGATTGTGATGATCAAATTTGGGACAGGCGGCTTTCGGGCCGTCATCGGCGACGAGTTTACAAGAAGGAATATACAGATCCTGGCCAAGGCCCTTTCCATGAAGATGATGGACGAGGCCTGCCAGGATCAAGGGATCTGCATCGGCTATGACAGAAGGTTTTTGTCAAAGGAGGCCGTCATGTGGGCCTGCGAGGTTTTTGGGGCTATGGGGATCCGATGCTGGTTCGTGAACCGCTCTTCCCCCACGCCTCTGATCATGTATTACGTGATGGCCAACGACCTGCCCTACGGGCTGATGGTCACGGCCAGCCACAATCCGGCCATCTACAACGGCGTGAAGCTGTTTACCAGGGGCGGGCGGGACGCTTCCCAGGAGGTGACCCAGGATCTGGAGCGGTACATTCAGCAGGTGGAGCTGGAGCTGAAAATGGGCGGAGAGGTCAGCTGGAGGCCCTATGAGCAGGTGCGGGATGCGGGGCTGGTGGTGGAATTTAACCCCTGGAACGATTACATTGACAGCATCCTGTCCCAGATCGACACAAGGGCCATCCGAAGTGCGGGGCTGCGGGTGGCGCTGGATCCCATGTACGGGGTGAGCCAGACCTCCTTAAAGACCATCCTCTCCGTTGCGAGATGTGAGGTGGAGACCATCCATGAGCGCCATGACACCTTGTTTGGGGGCAAGCTTCCGGCTCCCAATGCGGCGACTTTGCGTACCCTGCAGAATTATGTGCTGGACAGGGGATGTCACATCGGCATTGCCACGGACGGGGATGCGGACAGGATCGGGATCATCGACGACCGGGGGAGGTTCCTTCATCCCAATGACATCCTGGTTCTTTTGTACCATTATCTCCTCTGCCACAAGGGATGGAAGGGGCCGGCCGTACGGAACATCTCCACCACCCACCGGCTGGACAAGGTGGCCCAGAGCTTTGGACAGGTGTGCTATGAGGTTCCCGTGGGCTTTAAGTACATATCCTCCAAGATGCAGGAGACGGATGCCCTGATCGGAGGGGAATCCTCCGGCGGCCTCACGGTGAGGGGCCACATCCATGGGAAGGATGGGATCTATGCGGCCGCCCTTCTGGTGGAGATGATGGCCGTGACGGGGAAGAGACTTTCCCAGCTGGAGGAGGAGATGGAGGAAAGATACGGCAGGACCTGGACGGAGGAGAGGGATTATCCCATGACCGATGGGAAAAAGGAGGAGATCCACCGCCTTCTTTTCCAGGACAGGCTCATTCCCCAGCTGCCCTTTCGGATCCAGAAGGTGTCCTATCTGGACGGGTGCAAGATCTATCTGGAGGACGGTGGCTGGGTCATCGCCCGTTTTTCCGGCACGGAGCCTTTGCTGCGCATTTTCTGTGAGGCGAAGGACCAGGAGCGGGCCCGGCAGCTGTGTGAGATTTTTGAAGCGTTTATGGAGGGCGATGGAGCGTGCCAGCTTGACAAAAAGCCAGACGGAATGTAAAATGGCCCTGTGGTCCGGCCGGAAGGCGGGAGGGCCGCTGCTGTTCACAGGACAGCTGTGAAAATAATGAAAGATCCTCTGTCTGGGTCAGCTGTTCTGGAGCAGGCAGAAAACAAAAAAAGGGGCCGCAGCGAAATGTGGTCCTTTTTTTTCAGGAGAGGATATCTATGGAAAAGAAGAAAAACAGATCCCTGAAATGGAAGGCCATCCACGTCATGCTCATGTACTGGGTCCTTCCCTTTCTCGTGATCATTGTCACCATCGGCAGCTACAGCCTGATGGAGCAGGAAAAAAATCAGATGGAGCGCATTGTGACCCAGGCGGAGCTCAATACCAGGACCTGTGCGGAGCGCCTGGGGACGGCCATCGCAGATTCCAGGCAGGTCACCTATGACCGGGTTCTGTACGAATGGTACCGGGAGGGCAAAAGGGCGGGAGCCGGGGGAGAAAGCACATTTTCCAGCCGGGCCTCCACCTACCTGGACACCCAGTATTCCCACAACAGGAACCAGATCTTTACGGTGCTGATGCTAAAGGAGGATCCGGTGAACAAACGGTATACCACCTACAATTTCCAGACCGGGGGAAGCTACCAGATGATCCGGGACTTTTTTTTGAGAGATTGTGAAATGGCTTTGGAAAGGGCGGAGAGCCTTGACACCGCCGTGGCCTTTGTCACCAGCGGGGACCGTTTGTATCTTGTGCGGAATCTGATGGACAGGAGCTTTCAGCCCTGGGGCGTTTTGGTCAACTGCCTGAATCCAGATTACTGCTTTGAGACTTTGACGGCTGCCTGGGAGGATTTTCAGATCAAGGTGCGTCTGAACGGGCAGAGCATTCTTACCAGGGGAGAGGGAGATTGGGGGCCGGAGGGGAGCTTTTCCCCGGGAGGAGGCTATCGCTTTTTTAAGGATCAGATCTACGTTTCCTGGTCTGTGAAGGAGAACGACTTTACCCTGGAATTTCTCCTGAAAACCAACCAGAAGACCCTGTTCACGCCGCTTTACGGGTTTTTCTACGTGGTGCTTTCCATGGTGTTCCTGCTGGTCCCCATGTGCCTGATCTTTCTGCGCCTGTTCCAGAAATACCTTTCCAGGCCTGTGGGGAAGATGATGGCCTGTGCGGAGGAGATCGAGGGAGGAAACCTGGGGATACAGATGGAGGAGGAGACGGGAAGCCTGGAGCTGGAATATCTGAGGGAGACCATGAACCAGATGTCAAGGCAGCTGAAATACCAGTTTGACCATATCTACGAGGAGGAGCTGGCCCTTCGGGATGCCAGGATCATGGCTCTGCAGTCCCATATCAATCCCCATTTTATGAACAATACCCTGGAGATCATCAACTGGGAGGCCCGGCTTTCAGGCAATGAGAAGGTTTCCGCGATGATACAGGCCCTTTCCACTCTTCTGGATGCCGCCATTGACCGAAAGGGCCTCCCGGAGGTACGGCTTTCGGAGGAGATGGTTTATGTAAATGCCTATTTTTATATTACCTCACAGCGCCTGGGAAAGCGCCTGAAGGTGGAGATTTCCATTCCTCCGGAGCTTATGGAGCTGAAGGTGCCCCGGCTGATCCTCCAGCCCATCATTGAGAATGCCATTGAGCACGGGATCGTTCCAAGGGGGAGCGGCACCGTGGCCATCCAGGGCTGCCGGAGAGGGGATCTTCTGCAGCTTCAGGTGATCAACGACGGGGAGTTTACCAGGGAGAACGAGGAAAAGGTGGAACGTCTTCTGGATCCAAGCTATGACGCCAGAAAGGAGTCCGCCGGCAATCTGGGGATCGCCAACGTGAACCAGAGGCTGCGCATCCTGTACGGGGAGGGCTGCGGCCTGACCATAAAGCGCTGCCAGGATGGGCGGACGGCCTCCACCCTGACGATCCTTGTAAGGGAATGACCGGAAGGAGATTTTTGGGGGAAGCTCTTCCAGAAATGGCCTCCCGGGAAGGCTCCTGGTAAAAAGCCTTTTAGATAGGCAAGGAGAGACAAGAAATACCAGCTTTAGTTATTCAAATATGAGTTCCCGCCGGGTATAATAGACTTACAAACAAGGTTCCGGAACCCTGAAATGAAGACCAGGAGGATATTTCTATGAAAAAGGTATTTCTTAGTACAATGTTATGTGGGGCTTTAGCGGCTTCTGTCATGCCTGTTACCGTGTTGGCCCAGGGGGGCGTGACGTTGAATGTGACCACCACCTTTGCAGGCAATGAAAGCAATGTGGAGCTTTATCAGGAAACCTTAAAGAGCTGGGAGGAGGAGACCGGAAACCATGCGGATGACGCGTCTGCTTCCTCGGATGAGACGTTCAAGGCCAGGGTGATCTCAGATTTTGAGACGGGGGCGGAGCCGGACGTTCTGTTCTACTTCAACGGAAATGACGCAAATCCCTTCGTGGAGGCGGGAAAGGTGGTTTCTATCGCGGAGATCCGGGAGGCCTATCCCGATTATGCGTCGAATATGAAGGACGACATGATCCCTCCGTCCCCGGCGGACGGCGTACAGTATGCGGTTCCCTTCTATGGCTATTGGGAGGGGATGTTCTGCAACAAGGTCGTGCTGGAATCGGCGGGAGTGGAGATCCCGGATGGGGACACCACGTGGGAGGAGTTCCTGACGGACTGCCAGACCATCAAGGACGCTGGCTTTACCCCCATCGCCGTATCCCTGGCCAAGGAGCCGCACTACTGGTTTGAGTTTGCCATCTACAACCAGGGCACGCCGAAGACCCATGCCACGGTTCCAGAGGCGGTGGACGACGAGGCCGGATTGGCATGGCAGGCGGGGATCGAGGACATCCAGGAGCTGTATGACAAGGGATTTTTGTCGGAAAATACCAACACCGCCACCGCTGACGAGGTGTTCCAGAGCTTCCTGGAAGGAAAATCCGCATTCTATCTGGACGGCTCCTGGAAAATGGGCGGTATCAAGGACGGCACGGAGGATGTTGACAACTTTACCGTGACCTACGTTCCCGGCAAGGGAGACCGGAAGGCGACGGATATCATCGGCGGTCTTTCCTCCGGCTGGTACATTTCCAGAAAATGCTGGGAGGATGAGGAGAAACGGGATGCGGCCGTGTCCCTTGTGGAAAAATTCATCAGTGACGAGACAGTTTCCCAGTTTGCGGGAACGGCCACCACGGCTTTGAAGAACGGCGTGGAGATCGACGAGAGCAGCCTTACCTCCCTGGAGAAAGATTCTCTGGCCATGATCAAGGGAACCACCGGTATCACGGGAGCGGTTCAGGATTTTGTGACGCCGGATGAGAGAGCGCCCATCTTTGACAACATGCCTCAGATCATGGAAGGAAAGACGGAGATTTCCGACGCTCTTGGCCAGGTGCTGGAGATCATAGAGGAAAACGCAGAATAAAAGCAGTGCCGTAGGCTTCTGACAGCCTTGCGGCTGCCGGATCAGGCGGGCCGGGGGAGGATCTTCCCCGGCCTTTTTCATCATATGGAGGTTTTGGGCCTTTGCAATGGCGGAAACGCTCCGGTATGGATCTGGCTGGGACAAAAGCCCAGGAGAGGTCCAGGCGATATTCTGTGAAAAGGAGGGATTTTCTGGTGAATATTTATAAGAATAAAAAAACGGCTCTTTTCTTTCTCCTGCCGGCATTTCTTTTTATGGCAGTGTTTCTCTACTATCCTTTTGTCCAGAACATTCTCAACAGCTTTCTGAAAATACGAAATCTGGGAGGGAGCCCCAAGGGATGGAACGACCCCGTTTACAAAAATTACATAGAGCTTTTTCAGGACGAAAACATATGGACGGCCCTGAAAAACACGGGGATCATGATCCTGGTCACCCTCTTTGGGGAGGTGGGGCTGGCCGTCTGCCTGGCCATGATGGTGGACAACATCCAAAGGGGGGCGAAGGTTTTTCGGATCGTTTATTTCTTCCCCATCGTGATCTCCGCAACGGCTCTGGGAGTTTTGTTCAACCTTATCTTTCAGTATGACGGGGGGATGCTCAGCCAGCTGGCGGGAAGCAAGGTGAACTGGAAGGAGCTGTATCCCCTGACGGTGATGATGGCTCCCGTGGTCTGGCAGTATGTGGGGTTCTATTTTGTCATACTGGTGACGGGGCTGAACAACATCCCGGACGAGCTGTATGAGTCTGCGGCCATAGATGGCGCATCCCGGTGGCAGAGGGTCCGGTATATTTCCTGGCCTCTTCTCCACAACGTGGTCTGCACCTGCGCCGTGCTGGCGGTGACGGGGGCCTTGAAGGTCTTTGACCTGCCCTGGGTGATGTTTCCCAACGGAGCGCCCCTGGGAAAAACGTGGCTGACGGGAACCTATATGTACTACAAGACCATGCAGGCGCCGGACATTGATTACGGCTCGGCCATCGCCCTGGTGATCGTGGTGCTGGGCGTGCTGCTGTCAAAGGTGGTAAACCTGGTTTTCCGGGAAAAGGATTATTAAAGGGGGAGCGATGCCATGAAAAAAAATAAAAAAGGTCTTTGGGGGATTTATTTCTTTCTCGTTTTGTGGGCGGTCACCACGATCTACCCTATTTTCTGGGTAATCCAAAATTCCTTTAAAGACAAAAAGCAGATCATGTCCGATGCCTTTTCCTTTCCTCTGGGAAGTCTGTTTACCCTGGATAATTACAGGGCGGCCTTTGACAAGCTGGATATCCTGGGGGCATACCGGAACAGCATCCTGATCTCTGGATCTGTGGCGGTGCTGGTGATCCTGCTGGCGGGAATGGCCTCCTTTGCCCTGGTGAGATACCAGATGAAGGTGAACGCCCTTCTGTACAGCCTGGTGATCGCCGCCATGATGTTTCCGGTGTTTTCCACCATCATCCCCGTCTTTCGCATGGAACGGGCCTGGGGGATCGCCGGCTCCGGCAGGACGTGGCTGTCCCTTCTGGCGATCCTTCTGCCCCAGACGGCGGGAAATATGGCCTTTGCCATCGTGGTGCTCACGGGCTACATCCGAAGCCTTCCCATCGAGCTGGAGGAGGCGGCCTTTATGGAGGGCTGCAATACCAGGCAGATCTTCACCAAGGTGGTCATGCCTTTGACGAAGCCCTCCTTTGCCACGGTGGGGATATTCAGCTTTTTGTGGAGCTACAACGACCTGTTCACCCAGCAGTTTTTCCTGAGAAACAGGGACGAGTGGGCCATCACTAGGCTTTTGCTGGAGATCTCCTCAAAGGAGGGGACGGATTATGGGCTGATGGCCGCCGTGGTGACCATGGTGGTGGTTCCCCTTCTGGTGGTGTACATCTGTCTTCAGAAATACATCATTAAAGGCATGACGGCGGGAGCCGTGAAGGGCTGACCAGGCGGAGACGCCGGTGTTTTGATTGGTCGATGCAGGGGGTAAGGATCAAGGGAGGACAGCTATGTATCGGGTGATGATCATTGATGATGAACCAATTATCGTGGAGGGACTGACCAGGATGGTGTCCTGGGAGAAGTACGGCTGCTGTGTCTGTGGCTGTGCGTACAATGGAAAGGAGGGGCTGGAGGCCATTCGGAGGGAAAAGCCGGACATCCTCATCACAGACATTGCCATGCCGGGAATGACGGGCCTTGCCATGGTGGCGGCTCTGAAATCGGAATTTCCCCATATGCAGATCAGCATCCTGACGGGCTACCGGGACTTTGATTTCTGTCAGGAGGCCATCCGCCTTGGGGTGGCCAGGTTTCTTTTGAAGCCCTCCCGGCTGGAGGAGATCCAGGAGGCCCTGAAGGTGATGACGGACCGGCTGGCGGCTCTGAACATCCCCAGGGAGGAGATGCAGGAGGGAAGCGCCGGCAGCTTTATTGTGAAGAACGCCCTTCAGTACATGGAGGAGCATTACAGGGAAAAGCTGAGTCTGGCCACGGTGGCAGAAAAGACCTACGTGAGCCAATGGCACCTGAGCAAGCTTCTCAACAGGGCAGAGGGTAAAAACTTTTCCGAGATATTAAACCAGATCCGCATCCGCCATGCCAGGGAGCTTTTGAGGGAGGGCTCCCTGCGTATCGCGGATATATCAGAGCTGGTGGGTTTTGCCGACGTGGCTCATTTTTCCAGAGTCTTTAAGAGGATCGAAGGGATCTCCGCCAACGAATACAGAAACACCAGGATATGAAAGATCCAGGTACCCCCAGAGATCGGGCAGCAGCCCGAAAAGAGAAAGGGAAATAAAAGAAGTCTGCTGCCCGGCCCATCGCCGGTGCAGCGCATGAAAAAATGGCTCCCGCCGACCCTTACGTCGGCGGGAGCCATTGGCTTCACGGAATATTCAGAGGTTCTCAGAACTTGCCGGCCTTAGCTGCCTCTTCGATAGAAACGGCCACGGCTACGGTAGCTCCTACCATGGGGTTGTTGCCCATGCCGATGAGGCCCATCATCTCTACGTGAGCCGGTACGGAGGAGGAGCCTGCGAACTGTGCGTCAGAGTGCATACGTCCCAGGGTATCGGTCATGCCGTAGGAAGCGGGACCTGCTGCCATGTTGTCCGGGTGAAGGGTACGTCCTGTACCGCCGCCGGAGGCAACGGAGAAGTATTTCTTTCCAAGCTCCACGCACTCTTTTTTGTAGGTGCCGGCCACTGGGTGCTGGAAACGGGTGGGGTTGGTGGAGTTTCCGGTGATGGACACGCCGACGTTCTCGTGGTGCATGATGGCAACGCCCTCCTGAACGTCGTCAGCGCCGTAGCATTTTACGGTGGCGCGAAGTCCGGTGGAGTATGGCTTCTCATAAACCACGTTTAACTTTGCTTCCTTGTAATCGTATTTTGTCTCCACGAAGGTAAAGCCGTTGATACGGGAAATGATCTGGGCGGCATCCTTTCCAAGACCGTTCAGGATTACGCGGAGAGGCTTCTGGCGGACCTTGTTGGCCTTCTCTGCGATACCGATGGCGCCCTCAGCGGCTGCGAAGGACTCATGTCCAGCCAGGAAGCAGAAGCACTCCGTCTCCTCCTCCAGAAGCATCTTGCCCAGGTTTCCGTGTCCCAGACCCACTTTTCTGTGGTCGGCAACGGATCCGGGGATACAGAAGGCCTGAAGGCCCTCGCCGATGGCTGCGGCAGCGTCAGCGGCTTTTCTGCAGCCCTTTTTGATGGCGATGGCTGCGCCTGCGGTGTACGCCCAGCAGGCATTCTCAAAACAGATGGGCTGGATCTTTTTTACCTGCTCGTAAACATCCAGGCCAGCGTCCTTGGTGATCTTCTCAGCTTCCTCGATGGAGCTGATCCCATAAGTATTTAACACGGAATTGATCTTGTCAATCCTTCTCTCATATCCTTCAAATAATGCCATTTTATGTTCGTCTCCTTTCGTACCGATTACTCTACTCTTGGGTCGATGATCTTAACAGCATCCGCCACGCGGCCATACTGGCCTTTCGCCTTTTCCCAGGCGGTGTTGGGATCGTCGCCTTTTTTGATGAAATCTGTCATTTTTCCAAGAGAAACAAACTGATAACCGATCACCTCGTCGTTTTCATCAAGGGCGATGCCTGTCACGTAGCCCTCTGCCATTTCCAGATAACGAACACCCTTTTCTTTGGTGGCGTACATGGTACCAACCTGGGAACGAAGTCCTTTTCCGAGGTCCTCAAGACCGGCGCCGATGGCAAGTCCGTCATCGGAGAAGGCGCTCTGTGTACGTCCGTATACGATCTGAAGGAACAGCTCTCTCATGGCCGTGTTGATGGCGTCGCACACCAGGTCCGTGTTCAGCGCCTCCAGAATGGTCTTGCCCTGAAGGATCTCTGCAGCCATGGCTGCGGAATGTGTCATACCGGAGCATCCGATGGTCTCAACGAGGGCTTCCTCGATGATGCCTTCCTTTACGTTCAAAGACAGCTTACATGCGCCCTGCTGAGGAGCACACCAGCCAATACCGTGGGTAAAACCTGAAATATCTTCGATTTTCTTGGAATGAACCCATTTTCCTTCCTCAGGAATCGGAGCAGGCTCATGTTTTGCGCCCTTTGCAACAGGACACATATTTTCAACTTCCTTCGTGTAAATCATTTTAAGACTCCTTTCAGTTTTGATGACTTATGCAGCCTCCGTCCACAGCCCCAGGACCGGAACAGTTGCCCGTGGTGTTGTTAAATGCCTAACAACCTGCCTACATTCTCTCACAAAATCCCCGATTCGTCCAGTCATATTTTGTAAAAAATCCATTGCCGCCCGCTCCGGTTTCACCCACATTTCGTTCCTGTCACAGACTGTTTGTCCCGGGGCAATTCCAGAACCCCTTTGCCTGCCTGGAAAAGAGGTGCTGGAATGATCCTGGCTCCGCTGCGGGCAGCCTGGGCTGCTGACCGAAGTTTTGTAAAAGAATAGACTTCCTTTCCCAGATGTGTTACGATAATAGGATAGATCATGCAGCGAAACAAATATCATGAAAAACAAGAGGAATCTGCTTATGCCTGAGACAAGACCAAAATCCATTTTTCCCCAGAGATGGCAGATATTCAGCGGGAGCGCCTTGAAGGTCATTGCCATGGTGATCATGCTGGTGGACCACGGGGCGGCCTTTCTGCTTCGATATGTGCCGCAGACGATGACGCCCCTGTTCTATATTGGAGGGAATCCTTATTCTCTGTACCGCATCATGCGGGATACCGGGCGATGTGCCTTTCCCATCTTTTGCTTTCTTCTGACGGAGGGCTTTCTCCACACTCACAGCCGGGTGAAATACGGGCGGAACCTGCTTTTGTTTGCCTGTATCTCCGAGATCCCCTGGAACCTGGCCCAGAACGGCACCCTTTTTTATCCAGATAAGCAAAATGTGTTTTTTACCCTGTTTTTAGGGTATCTGGCTTTTTGTGCCATGGAATATTTTTCGGAAAGGCCGGTTCTATCCCTTCTTTCCATCATCCTTCTGTATGCGGCCGCCTGGCATCTGGGGGCGGACTACAGCTACCGGGGCTACGTGTTCCTGCTGATCATGTACACGCTGAGAGATCAGAGGCCGGCCCAGGCCGTGGTGGGAACCTCCTGGCTTCTTTATGAGTGGAAGGCCTGCACGGCGTTTCTGTCCATCAATCTTTACAATGGAAAGCGGGGATTCATCCGGGGAAAATGGGCCAAGTATTTCTTTTACGCCTTTTATCCCCTGCATATCCTGGTGCTTTATGGTCTTCGCAGGCTGCTGATAGGAGCATGACGAAAGGAGGAGATGATCATGAAAAAAATATACGGGAGGATCTTAAAGGGATGCCTGCTGGCCTTATTTTTGGCGGCGCTGCTCCCCTGTGAGGCCAGGGCGGAGCGAAAGGAGATCCCCTGCGGCAAAAAGGTGACGGGCACCCTGGACACGGAAACGGGACTTCTGGTGATCAGCGGAAAGGGCCCCATGTGGAACAATCCCAGCAGGGAGTATTTCGGCCCTTACCAGGAGCAGATCAAGGAGGTGGTGATCCAGGAGGGTGTGACCACCATCGGAGATTACGCTTTTTATTCTGGGTTTGACCTTTTGCAGAAGGTGACCATCGGAAAGGACGTACATACCATCGGAAAGCGCTCCTTCGCCTATGCGGAGGGACTGACGGACATTTACATCCCGGGGACGGTCAGGGAGATCCGATACGAGGCCTTTCAGTACAGCGGCCTTATCAGCTGTACCATTAGCCCGGGCGTGGAGATCATAGGAGCCCGGGCCTTCGGGGACACGAAGCTGGAGACCATCAACATCCCGGGAACGGTGAAGGAGATCGGGGAGGGGCTCTTCCAGGATTCGGCCCTTACCTCCTGCGTTCTGAATCCTGGCCTGGGGGTGATCGGAAAGGAGGCCTTTTCCGGCACCAGCCTGACATCCGTGGACATTCCCGGGACGGTGAAGGAGATCAAGGAGGGGGCTTTTCGGGACAATGGTTCCCTGGCCGCCTGCACCTTCCATCCCGGGCTTTCCGTCATCGGATCCCATGCGTTTGCCAACACGGGGCTCACCTCCGTGATCCTGCCGGAGGGAGTCACCCTGGTGGGAAGCGGCGCTTTTTTGATCGGCACCCTACGGGAGGTGGAGATACCAAGGAGTGTGCAGATCATCCAGTCAAAGGCCTTTTCCGTCGCAAACATCAACGTGTTGTCTCCCACCGTGGCTCTGGAGGACGAGGCCTTTGCCGCTGGATCCTACCTGACGGCGGACAGGGGTACCACCACGGAGGCCTACGTGTGGAAGACCCCCGGGCGGTACACGCTTCTTTACCGCCAGTATGAGGTGACCATGACCCTTGACCCCAACGGGGGAACGGTGGGAAATGCTTCCCGGGTGGTAAGGACGGAGAGCTTCTATAGAAGCCTGCCTGAGGCAAAAAGGCGGGGCTATCTGTTTGCCGGCTGGTATACTCTGCCGGAGGGAGGCTACAAGGTCAGCGGGGGAGACCGGATCACCTTCCCAGGGGACTTTACCCTTTACGCCCACTGGAAGAAGGCCGCTTTGAAGGCCTGCAAAAAACCGGTGGTGAGGTCCGGGTCCAAGGGAAAGCTGCGAGTGAAGATCAGGAAGGTTTCCGGCGCCGTGAGATATCAGATACGGGTCAGCCAGAAGCCTTCCATGAAGCCGGGCAAGACCATTTTGACCGGCCATACCTCCCGAAATATCTCCCGGCTGAAATCAGGAAAGAAATATTACGTGCAGGTCAGGGGCTACTGCCTGGACTCCATGAGAAAAAGGGTGTACGGCCCCTGGAGCAAAAAGGCCTCGGCCGTTGTGAGATAGGGCTTTTGCCGTGAAATGAAAAAGGAGGGGCGCCGCACTTCCCGTTCCAGGGAGGGGAAGTGACGGCGCCTCTCCTTTCGCTCAGCGGCGGGACAGGCGTTCCCTGACGTCATTATACCGGTTCTTTCCCACGGGAACCTGGGTTCCCTGGGTCAGGGTGACGGTGTAGCGCCGGATGCTGGAGACGTAGGCCGGGTTGACCAGCCAGCTTTTGTGTACCTGGATCAGCTGGGGAAGCTCAAGGGAAAGCTGGGTCAGGGAACGGTGGGTGAGAAAGCTGCCGCTTCTGGTGCAGATGGCCGAGGTTTTGTCCCTGGTGTTCACATAGAGGATCTCCTCCGGGGTGAGGCAGTGGATACTCCCCTCCAGATCCCGTATCAGCGCACCTTCCCCTTCGCCGCCTGCCGCCTGCCGGATGTACTGGTACCATTGGATCTCCTCCTCACTGGGGGTGCGGATGGAGGGGATGAAATCCATGGGGGCGTCCGCAGACGGGGAGCAGTTGACATGGAGGAGCCGCAGGTCATTTTTTTCCTGCCGCCACACCAGGGTGATCCGCATACGCCTGTGGTCCGGCACCTCCCCCTCCTGCCAGGCAAGGGCGGCAAAGCGGCCGTAAACGACCCACAGATAGCCGCTGTGCACCAGAAGATGGTATTCCTCCTGGGTGATCCTGGCGGGTGGCTTCTCCGGCTCCATCCGGCTGACGTGGAGAAACACGTCCTTTCCGGAGGTATAGTGAAAATCGTAGGAGCCGATCCAGACAAACTCCTCGTCCAGAAGCTGGGAAAAGGTGTCAAGGTCCTGTTGAAAGTAGAGATGGAGGGCGTCCTTTGTCAGGTTCAGCACCTCATTTGTGGTAAAAGACCGGTACTTCATATTTTTTTAGATCTGCCTCCCTTCAAGGCGCATGGACCGCGCCGTCACCATTCATTATAGGCAGTTTTCAGGGAAAATCAACGCCGGAACAAAAAATGCTCGCCGGGTCAGGATGAGTGTCCGCGAGGGAAGGACAGGGCTAAAAAAGCATTTGACTAGGGTTTTAGAATGAATTATAATGAATCTGTATGTAAACTTATGTAACGGTTCCGGTGTTGGAACTGATACAAACTTATAAGCCACGCACAGCAAAGAGAGAAGAAAATGATAAAAAGCATGACTGGCTTCGGCCGGGCCGAAGCGATCGACCGTGAGAGGAAGATCACCGTTGAGTTAAAATCCGTGAACCACAGGTATCTTGACCTGAATGTGAAGGTGCCAAGAAAGCTGAGCTTTCTGGAGGGGGAGATCCGAAATCTTCTGAAGGACAAGATCCGCAGGGGGAAGGTGGACGTGTTCATCTCCTACGAGGATTACACCCTGAGCGGCTCCGCCCTGAAGTACAACCGGGAGCTGGCCAGGGAGTACCTGGAGTATTTCAAGAGCATGGCCGAGGAGTTTGGAATTGTGAATGACGTGGGTGTGAGCGGCCTTTCCCGTTACCCGGAGGTTTTTACCATGGAGGAGCAGTCTCTGGACGAGGAGGAGCTGTGGAGCCGCCTAAAGCCCGTCCTGCAGGAGGCCTGCGGCCAGTTCATGGAGGCCAGAGAGCGGGAGGGAAGCTGTCTGAAGGCGGATCTTCTGGAGAAGCTGGAGGGCCTGGATGAGAAGGTGACCCAGGTGGAGGAGCGGTCGCCCCTGGTGGTGGACAGCTACCGGGAAAAGCTGGAGGCGAAGATCCGTGAGGTTTTGGAGGACTCCCAGCTGGACGAGTCCAGGGTCGCTGCGGAGGTGGTCATCTATTCTGACAAGATCTGCAATGACGAGGAGACGGTCCGCCTCCACAGCCATATTGCCGGGATGAGGGAGATCCTGGAGGAAGAGGAGGGCGTGGGCCGCAAGCTGGATTTCATGGCCCAGGAGATGAACAGGGAGGCAAACACCATCCTCTCCAAGTCCGGGGACCTGACCATCTCCAACATCGCCATTGACCTTAAGACGGAGATCGAGAAGATCCGGGAGCAGATCCAGAACCTGGAGTGATGCCGGATTTTTGGGATCAGGCCTTCTAAGAGCGGTATGGCAGGAGAAAGGGGACATCCTTGGAGCCCCGATACTATTTGAATAAGGCAAGGTTAAAGACACATGGCAAAATTGATAAACATAGGCTTTGGGAATGTGGTAAATTCCCAGAAGATCGTGGCTGTGGTCAGCCCGGATGCGGCGCCTGTAAAACGCATGGTACAAAGCGTGAAGGGTACCCGTTCCCTGATCGACGCCACCCAGGGCAGGAAGACCAAGGCGGTGATCGTCACCTCCGACGACTACCTGGTGCTTTCCGCCCTGCAGCCGGACACCATTGCCCGCAGATTTGCGGAGGTTTTAGAGCTTGAGAACAGAGGTGAGAGCCATGAGTAGAGGGATCTTAGTGGTTGTTTCCGGTTTTTCCGGGGCCGGGAAGGGCACGGTTATGAAGCGTTTGACGGAAAAGTACGACAATTACGCTCTGTCCATCTCCGTCACCACCCGTTCTCCCAGACCGGGGGAGGAGGATGGAAGGGAATACTTCTTCCGTTCCAGGGAGGAATTTGAGAGTCTGATCCGGGAGGACGCCCTCCTGGAGCACGCGCGCTACGTGGACAATTACTACGGAACCCCCCGCTCCTACGTGGAGCGGCAGCTTTCTCAGGGAAAGGACGTGATCCTGGAGATCGAGATCCAGGGGGCAAGACAGATCGCGGAGAAGATGCCCCAGGCGCTGCGGGTGTTCGTGGCGGCTCCCTCCATGGAGGTGCTGAAAAGCAGGCTGACAGGCCGGGGAACGGAGACGAAGGAGGTCATCCGGGACCGCCTGCTGCGGGCGCAGAAGGAGTCGGAGGGTATGGAGGAATATGATTACCTTCTGATCAACGACGACCTGGAGGAGTGCGTGGACCGGCTCCATCAGATCATCCAGGGAGAGCATCTTCGCAGCAGCCGCTGCCTGTCCTTTATCCAGGAGATCCAGGAGGAGGCCAAAGGCTTTTTGGAGGGCGGGGACGGATCCTGAAGGAAAAGGCAGGGCCTTTGCCCTGGGACCGGTTCCGAAAAAACAAAGTAAAAACAGAAAAGGAGCATATATCGTATGATTCATCCATCTTATTCAGAATTGATCCAGGCTATCAACACCAACAACGAGGAGGACGACCAGAGCATGGTGCTGAACAGCCGCTACTCCCTGGTTCTTGCCACCAGCAAGCGGGCCCGCCAGATCATTGCGGGGTCCAGACCCCTGGTGGAGGGAGCCTCGGGGAAGAAGCCTCTTTCCGTGGCCATTGACGAGCTTTACAGAGGAAAGGTGAAGATCCTTCCCGGAAAGCCGGAGGAGGAAGAGGACCTGCTGGAGATCGCAGAGGAGGATCCCCAGCTTCAGGAGGCTTTGGAGGCGTCTGCCCCGGAGGCTGAGGAGGCATGAGGATTCTTTTTATTTCCCTTGGCTGTGACAAAAACCTGGTAGACTCCGAGGAGATGCTGGGACTTCTCACCAGAGGGGGCCACGAGCTCACGGACGACGAGGGGGCGGCGGAGGCCATCATCGTCAATACCTGCTGCTTTATCGGGGATGCCAAGGAGGAGAGCGTGAATACCATTCTGGAGATGGCGGAGCACAAGAAGGAGGGCACCTGCAAGGTCCTCATTGTTACCGGCTGCATGGCTCAGAGGTACAAGGAGGAAATCCTTCAGGAGATCCCTGAGGTGGACGCCATCCTGGGGACCACCTCCTACGGAGAGATCGTGGAGGCCATGGAAGCGGCCCTGGGAGGAGAGCGCTTCCAGGAATTTCGGGACATTGACCAGCTTCCCCAGGAGCAGGAGGGCAGGGTTTTGACCACGGGAGGCCATTTTGGCTATCTGAAGATCGCAGAGGGGTGCGACAAGCACTGTACCTACTGCATCATCCCCAGCCTTCGGGGAAGATACCGCAGCGTTCCTATGGAACGGCTCCTCCGTCAGGCTGCGTCCATGGCAGGGCAGGGGGTGAAGGAGCTGATCCTGGTGGCCCAGGAGACCACCCTTTACGGCGTGGATCTCTATGGCAAAAAGTCCCTGCACCTTCTTTTGAAGGAGCTGTGCAGGATCCAGGGGATCCGCTGGGTGCGCCTGCTGTACTGTTACCCCGAGGAGATCTACGACGAGCTGATCCAGACCATCCGGGAGGAACCCAAGATCTGCCATTATCTGGATCTTCCCATCCAGCACGCCTCCGACCGGATCCTGAAGCGCATGGGAAGGAGGACCAGGAAGGAGGAGCTGAAGGCCATGGTGGCGAAGCTTCGCCGTGAGATCCCGGACATCGTGCTTCGGACCACCCTCATTTCCGGCTTTCCCGGGGAGACGCAGGAGGATCATGAGGAGCTGATGGAGTTTGTGAACGAGATGGAGTTTGACCGTCTCGGGGTGTTCCCATACTCGCCGGAGGAGGATACGCCGGCCGCGTCCATGGAGGGTCAGGTGCCCCAGGAGGTGAAGGAGGCCCGGAGGGATGCCATCATGGAGCTGCAGCAGGAGATCTCCTACGGCAAGGGCCAGGAGAGGATCGGCCAGGTTCTTACGGTCATGGTGGAAGGGAAGGTCTCCGGGGAGAGCGCCTACATTGCCAGGACCTACGGGGACGCTCCCAAGGTGGACGGCTATATCTTTATTCAGACGGGTGAGCTTCTTGTGACCGGGGATTTTGCCCGGGTACGGGTCACCGGGGCTCTGGAATATGACTTGATAGGAGAGTTGGAAGATGAATACACCGAATAAGCTTACGGTTGCCCGTATGATCATGGTTCCTTTTTTCGTGGTGTTCTGTCTCGCCGGATGGGGAGGAGACGCGAATCCATATATCTGCGCCCTGATCTTCATAGGGGCCAGCGCAACGGACTGGCTGGATGGCTACCTTGCCAGAAAGAATAACCTGGTGACAAATTTCGGGAAATTCATGGATCCTTTGGCGGACAAGCTCCTTGTCTGTTCGGCGCTGATCTGCATGATCCAGCTGGGGCGGCTGGAGGCCTGGATCGTCATCATCATCATCGCCCGGGAGTTCATCATCAGCGGTTTCCGCCTCATCGCCGTGGAGAGCGGCATTGTCATTGCGGCAAATTACTGGGGCAAGCTTAAGACCGTATCCCAGATGATCATGATCGTCCTTCTCATTTTGGATCTGGGAGGGCCGTTCCAGGTGCTGACACGGATCTTTGTGTGGCTGTCCCTGGGGCTTACCGTGATTTCTCTGGTCACCTATCTGGCACAAAATAGGAAGGTTTTGTCCATGCAGGACTGATGGCTTGATCCATGCAGGATTGACTGCGGAAGGGAGAGATACATATGATTGCGGAGCTTGTGGCTGTTGGAACGGAAATACTGCTGGGTAACATTGTGAATACGAACAGCGCCTATCTGGCGGAGCAGTGTGCCCGCCTGGGCCTGTCCGTCTATTACCAGAGCGTGGTTGGCGACAATGAGGAGCGGATGGGTTTGGTCATTGAGACGGCTTTGGAGCGCTCGGACGTGGTGATCCTGACGGGAGGCCTGGGGCCTACGGAGGATGACCTGACCAAGGAAGTGACCGCAAAGGCCATGGGCCTGAAGCTGGTGGAGGACGCCGGATGGAGGGCGGCTCTGGAGCGGTACATGAGGGAGTACGAGAAGAACCATCCCAGGAGGCGGATCACCGCAAATAATTACAAGCAGGCCCTCGTGCCGGAGGGGGCCCTGGTCCTGTACAACAAAAATGGGACGGCGCCGGGGCTGATCATCGAAAAGAAGGGAAAGACTGCCATCCTTCTGCCGGGACCGCCGGGAGAGCTAAAGCCCATGTTTGAGGAGCAGGTATATCCCTATCTCCATAAGCTGCTGCCGGAGACCATCTATTCCCAGGTGGTGAAGATCTGCGGCATTGGGGAGAGCCAGGTTGCGGAGGAGATCCAGGATCTCATCAAGAACCAGACCAATCCCACCATCGCTCCCTATGCAAAGATCGGGGAGGTTCACCTTCGCATCACGGCGAAGGGGGCGGAGGAGAAGGAATGTAAAAAGATGATCAAGCCTGTGGTACGGGAGCTGAAGAATCGCTTCGGCAAAAATATTTTTGCCACGGATGAGGAGAAGACCCTGGAGGAATCGGTGGTGGATATGCTCCGGGATCAGAAGCTGACCCTGGCTCTGGCGGAGTCCTGTACCGGCGGCATGATCGCCGCCCGCATCACCAACGTGGCGGGATCGTCTCAGGTGTTTGGGACCGGGCTTGTGACCTACAGCAATCGGGCCAAGAGGAAGTATCTGGGCGTCAAAAAGGGGACCTTGAAGAACGAGGGCCCTGTCTCTGCAAAATGTGCCAAGGAGATGGCGAGAGGCGGTTATCTGGGCGGGGAGGCGGACATCTGCCTGTCCATTACTGGTCTGGCGGGGCCTGGCGGCGGAACGGAAAAGACACCGGTGGGCACGGTCTTTATGGGCTGCTGCTACAACGGAAAAACCCTGGCCAGGGAGTATCATTTCACGGGAAACCGCCGGAAGATCCGGGAGCAGGCCGCGGCCCACGCCCTTGCCCTTCTCCGGGAATGCATCATGGAAGGAATCTCCAAAAAATAATGGGAGCCGTAAGGCTCCTTTTTTTGTGCAGAAAAACCGGCCTGGGTTTTCCAGACGTTTGTTTGGGATCTCCTGTTCTGTGGATGGACGGATCCGTCTGGCTGCATCGCCTTTTTGATACTTGACCCATCTGAGGCTCTGTGTTATATTTTTTATACGATATATTTTTAAAAACAATTCGCTTTTGTAAGCATAACGATGGTCCCTTGCCAGATTCGTCTATTTTGCCGGAAGGAGAAGGGGAGGGATCCCTGGAACGGTGAATATGGCTGTGCTCCAGGGGGGCGGTGCGTGAATACGAAGAAAGAGAGGAATTGAGAGATGAAGAATTGGAAAAAAAGAGTGTTGGCCTGTGGCCTTACAGGGGCTCTTCTGGTGCCGTCCATGACGGTGCAGGCGGAGGAAGAGGTGTCGGGAGAGGTCTATGTGTTTTTGGCTGCCAGCCTTGCCAACGCCATGGACGAGATCGTGGAGGATTACAAGGAGCTCTGCCCGGATGTGGAGATCTACTGTAATGCAGACAGCTCCGGCACCCTTCAGACCCAGATCCAGGAAGGAGCCAGGTGCGATATTTTCTTCTCCGCAGCCAGAAAGCAGATGAATGAGCTTTTGGAGGAGAAGCTGGCCCTGGAGGAGACGGTGACAGACCTTCTGGAAAACAAGGTGGTTCTGATCAAGCCTCAGGGACAGGATACGGCCGTGACAGGCTTTGAGGATATCACTGCCGCCGAAAGCCTGGCCCTTGCCGGGGAGGACGTGCCGGTGGGACAGTATTCCCGGGAGATCTTTGAGAGCCTTGGGATTACGGATGAGGTGTTTGCCATGGAGATCAATGAGGGCAAGAACGTGACGGAGGTGTTGACTTCCGTGGCTGAGTGCAGCAATGAGGTGGGAATTGTGTACGCCACGGATGCCGCTTCCATGGGAGATCAGGTGGAGATCCTGGCAGAGGCGCCGAAGGGAAGCCTGAAGTCTCCGGTGCTCTATCCGGTGGGACAGGTACTGGATGAGGAGGCGGCCCAGGAGGATCTTGCCGCTGTCCAGTCCTTCCTGGAATATCTGAAGGGAGAAGAGGCGGGAAAGGTTTTTGAATCCTACGGTTTTTCTCTCTATGAGGAGACGGATCAGGCAGAGAAGGACGGACAGGAGAACTCATGAAAGAGTTTTTGATGGATGTGAATTGGAGCCCGCTTTGGATCTCCCTGAAGACGGGCCTGGTGGCCACGATTCTGGCATTTTTTCTGGGGATCCTTGCGGCCGGGTGGGTGATGCGGCTGGGGGCCGGGGCCAGGAGCGTCCTGGATGGGATCTTTACCATGCCCCTGGTCCTTCCCCCCACGGTAGCCGGTTTTTTGATGCTGCTTCTGTTCAGCCTGAGAAGGCCCTTCGGACGTTTTTTGCTGGAGAGCTTTGACATAAAGGTGGTACAGACCTGGAAGGGCTGCGTGGTGGCGGCGGCGGTGGTGGCTTTTCCCCTGATGTACCGCAATGCCAGGGCAGCCTTTGAGCAGGTGGACATCAGCCTGCTTTACGCCGGGCGTACCCTGGGGATGAGTGACAGGGCTATTTTTTGGAAGGTGCTCCTTCCGGCAGCCCGTCCCGGCATCGTATCTGGAACGGTTCTGACCTTTGCGAGGGCTATCGGGGAATACGGGGCCACGTCCATGCTGGCGGGAAACATTCTGGGAAAAACCAGGACCATTTCCGTGGCGATTGCGGCGGAGACGGCGGCGGGGAACTATGATACGGCAGGCTTTTGGACAGGGGTGATCCTGGTGATCTCCTTCCTGGTGGTGCTGTGTATCAATCTTGTCTCCGGAAAAGGAATGCAAAAAGGAAGGTGGATCTGATGGCGGTGGATGTTCATATTGAAAAGAGGCTTCCGGGCTTTACCCTGAAGGTCTCTTTTACCACCCAGGGCTCCCTTGCAGGGATCCTGGGGGCCTCGGGAAGCGGGAAATCCATGACCCTTCGCTGCATTGCGGGGATCCAGCGCCCGGACAAGGGGCGCATCGTGGTCAATGGCCGGACGCTGTTTGATTCGGAAAAAAAGATCGACCTGAAGCCACAGAAGAGACGGGTGGGGTACCTGTTCCAGAATTACGCCCTTTTTCCCACCATGACCGTGGAGGAGAACATGGGATGCGGCTATCTGGGAAAGGACAAAAACGAGAAAAAGGAGAAGATCAGAGCCTTTCTTGAGCGTTACCAGCTGCAGGGACTGGAAAAAAGGCTGCCCTCCCAGCTGTCGGGGGGACAGCAGCAGAGAGTGGCTCTGGCCAGGATGATGATGGGAGCCCCGGACCTGATCCTGCTGGATGAGCCCTTCTCGGCCCTGGACGGGCCTATGCGGGACCTTCTCCAGAGGGATATGCAGGGCTTTTTGGAGGACTATTCCGGGGACATGCTCATGGTGACCCATAATCGGGATGAGATCTTCAAATTTTGCCGGGAGCTGACGGTTCTTTGCAAGGGCAGGAGCCTGGTGTGGGGAGAGACGAAATCCCTTTTCCAAAGGCCTGTGTACCTGGAGGCGGCCAGGATCACCGGATGCAAGAATTTTTCCAGGATCAGGCCCTTGGACAGCCGCCATCTGGAGGCCCTGGATTGGGGGCTGACTCTTGCCGCGGCGGAGGAGATCCCGCAGGGAGCCACCCATGTGGGGATCCGGGGACACTGGATGGTGCCGGTGACGGAGGAGAAGGATAATTCCATGGAGATCCTGGGGCTGGAATCGGTGGAGACCACCTTTGAGCACCAATATCTTGTGAGAAACAAGGCGAAGGAGGGAAGCCTTCCCCTCTGGTGGATGTGTCCAAAAACCAGCTTTGGGGAGGTTGCGGGAGAGAGGCTGCCGAAGCGGCTTTACCTTCCGCCGGAGCACCTCATGTTTTTGAGGGAGGAACCGGCTTCCAGCGGACGTGGGATGGATGACCCCTTACAGCCATAAGGGGATTTCGTAAAGACGGGTTCCGTATAAACAGATTTTCTATAAACAGATTTCGTAGGAGGGATTGTGACATGACGGCTGCACTGGTCATTTCAGCGGGAAGGACCGATGGAAAAAAAAGGTTTTCACCGGAAAGGAAGATCGGCAGGATCTCTGCCATTGAGCGGATCGTGCTGCTGCTCAAGGTGGCGGGTATCCAGCGGATCGTGGTGGTGAGCGACGAGGAGGAGGTGCCCCAGAAACTGGTTTCCTCCATGAACCTTGAGTTTCTGACGGCGTCCTCCCAGGGAGAAATGCTGGATGGCGTCAAGCAGGGTCTGCTTTATCTGGAAAAAAAGTGCGCTCAGGTTCTTGTGGCCCATGCGGACGTGCCCATGTTTTCCCGGGAGACCGTGGAGGAACTTCTGGGTGGAAGGGAGGAGGTGTGCATCCCTTCCTTCCAGGGACGGTGCGGGCACCCCATCCTGCTTCGCTCCTCCTGCTTTCAGGATATCCTTTCCTATCAGGGCCCAGGTGGGCTGAGAGGAGCCATAGAGGCCTCCGGGGTTTCCATACAGATTCTGGAGGTTGACGACGAGGGGATCCTGACGGATGCCCAGGGCTCTTTGTATGAGGCTCTTTTGCCCTGTCACGACATCTCGAAGCTGAGGATGTCCTTTCGAATCCGCATCGGCAGGGAGAAAAGCTTTTATGGCCCCGGGGCTCATTTTTTATTGCAGCTGACCCAGGAGCTGGGTTCCCTTTCCAGCGCCTGTCAGCACATGGGGATGTCCTACACGAAGGGCCGGAGGATCATTTCCACCATGGAGGAACAGATGGGAGTGCCGGTGCTGGAGACCCAGCAGGGAGGCAAAAGCGGCGGCTTCTCCCGCCTGACCAGGGAGGCAAAGCAGATGATGCGCAGCTACAGCGCCTTCCAGGAGGAGGCCGAGGCTGCGCTGCAGGAGATCTTCCGGAAGCATTTCCCTGAGTCTGTTCCGTGACGTTGGCTTCCTTGCGGAGACGGGGCCGCCCCAGGGCGGCAGAGCTTCACAAAAAAGAAGGGGAGTGCGGGATTTCTCCTGCAAGCTCCCCTGATATGCTGGAGGGCTCAGCGGATCATTTTCATAAGGCTGACCACCCGGTCCAGCTTTTCGGCCTCCTGAGGAGATTTTCCCATCTTCAGCACCTGGATGATGGTGTCGATCTCCTCCTTGTTGAATTTCAGTCCCTTTTGTTTCCCCTGGGAAGCGGCCCCCATAAGAAAGGGCAGCAGCTCCGAGGGGCTTTTTCCTATTCCCTGGCTGGCCAGGGAGGAGAGTAGGTCCAGCTTTTCCTTATTCATCCCGGCCAGCTTCGGGTTGCTCTTCCAATCCTGCTCCATGGTCGTGATCCTCCTTCTTCATGGTGTCTGCCTGACTGCCAGGGACGCCGCCGTCCTTTGCCGGCGTATGATCCTGTGGAGCTGCTTGGGAGAAGCCCGGGTCACCCATGGCCGAGAGAATCTGGATCATGGAGAAGAGATCCACCATTTGATCCAGCTGCCTGCGGCTGCCGCCGTAGCAGAAACGGCGGATATCCGTCAGCATGGCCAGCGGGTCCCTGGAGGGAAGGGAGGCAGCCTGCATCCCTCCCTGGGATGGGGCCCTTCCAAAAAGCTTTATGGCTCCCATCAGCTCTGAGAGCTTGGCGTACAGGGACACCAGCTGCTGTCCCCTTTGAGGAAGATAGGGGATCGCAGCCTTCAGCAGCTGTGTCCGGTCGCTGCCCACCATCTGATCCAGGGCGGTCTGGGCGACAAAATCCTGTTCCATAAGCATCCCCTTCCATACTATGATCTTGCTATTACTTTATGACAGGGGATGGGGAATTGCCATATAATGGTAACAGTTCAGATGTGTGAACCGCCGTGCAGGCTGGTCTGCCGCCTGTATTTCTGCCGGCAGGCCAGCCTTTCTCTCTCCAGGAGCCCTCTAGGAAGAGCGGGTCTGGAGATGGGAGGCTGCTCCCACATTTGGCGGATCATCGGTGGGAAGTGAGGAGACGTGATGGAGGATCAAAGGGAAAAGCTGGTCATAGAAGAGAACGCAGTCTATGAGCTGGATCTGGAATGTGTGAGACAAAGGGAGAAGGAGAGGGAGGAGCGGAGAAAGAGAGATGGAAAGGGAAAAGGGGATCCGAAATAAAAGTGATCCCGGGAAAAGAGAAAAGGACACAAAGAGTTAGGGGAGCGGGCACGATCCACAGGAAAAGCCCAAACAGAAAAGGACGTCTGGGACGTCCTTTTTTGCTTGGGAGAGGGCGGCGGATATCAGCAGCCGCACCCGTTTCCACAGTTGCAGAGAAGCAGAAGAATGATGATGATCCAGCAGCAGTCGCCGCCGCCGTTCTGGCAGCCATTGTTCCAGCCGTTTCCGCCGCAGCAGCACAGCAGGATGATGATCCAGAGGATGCAGCTGCAGGAGCCTCCGCCAAAGCCGGAAAGCCCGAAGCCGTTTCCGCATCCGTTGCTGCAGTCGCACCCGTTGTCACAGCCACAGCCATTGTCACAGCCGCAGCCACAGTTTGTAGCAGCTAAGTCACTCATGTCAGATCCTCCAAAGAGATTGCTTACACTTCATCATATGGATGGGACAGGGGGTGTGTGACAATACCCCTTCGTTGACAAAGGCAGAAAGTTGGGTTATAATTACAAAACGTAATAAATTTGTAATTTTTAAGTAACCATTGGGAGGGATCTCTGGAGACGTGGGAGAAAAATTGCAGATGGAAATGGAGATGGATTATGAGGAAAGAAAGAAAAAGGAAACATGAATGGGCACATCTGGGACTTTTGCTTTTGATCCTGGGTCTGTTTGCGGGAAGGCCGATACAGGCAAGGGCGGCAGGCTTTGAGACCATAAACGGAAAGACCTACTACATAATGGACAACGGAGAAAAGCTGAAGGGCTGGCTGAAGCTGGGCGGACGGAAGTATCTTTTTGACAAAAGGACGGGCGTGCAGCAAAAGGGCTGGCAGAAGAACAGAAAGGGACAGCGCATCCGCTATTTTACTAGCGGAAAGGGCGTGATGGTGACCGGCTTTGTGAAGGATTCCAGGGGAAGGAGCCGCTATTTTTACCCCTCCAACGGCTACATGGCTAAGGGGTGGATGAAGGACAAGGAAGGGCGGACCTATTACTTTGCCAGAAAAAGCGGCTACATGTTCCGGGGATGGGCCAAGTCTGCCGGCGTGAAACGGTATTTTGACCCGGAGACGGGAGAGATGACCGTGGGCTGGCGGACGATAAAGGGAAAGACCTACTATTTCGGGGAAAATGGGGGGATGTACGCCAACAGGACAGCCATCATTGACGGGGAGACCTACCATTTTTCCTCCAGCGGCGCCGTCAAGGAGCAGGTGCAGGATGGCGGCTCCGGTGAGGAAGAGGATCTCACCATGACGGTCTTCGATGAGAAAAACGGCAGAAATTACACGGTGATGAAGGAATATGCCACCCACCCGGGAGTCCAGGACAACACGGCCTCGGATCTGGATCTCCTTGCGGCCCTCTGTGAGTCCGAGGCGGGGGATCAGGGGCTTTACGGCATGGAGGCGGTGGCCCTCACTCTTCTGAACCGTACTCTGGACAAGACCAAGGGTTTTCCCTCCTCCGTGCGCATGGTTCTTTACCAGGGGAGCAGCTTTCCCCAGTATTCCGTGGTGACCAACGGCGCCCTGCTGAAGCGCCTCAACGGACAGTATGAAAACAGGAACAAGGCGTACAAGGCGGCCAGCGCGGCCATGAAGATCTTCAACGATCACGTGACGGAGCAGAAGAAGCGTACCATTAAGGGCTTTAAGACGAAGGATTTCAAGTACAAGTATTTCATGATGGAAAGCTCCTTCTGGAAGCAGCCCCTGGATTTTCATAAGGTGAAATATTACAAATACAAGGATCACGTCTTTTTTGTGGACTGGGTATCCCCCTGAGAAAAGAGGGAGCCAGAGGATATGGAATCTGCCTGCGGGGCCTGTGGACGGCGGCGGGGCAGTGCGTTAAGTTGTGAAAGCACCAGGAAAAGTCCTTGACATTTTTTTTATGGGTTTGTATACTTTCAGTTATGATGTGTGGCAGAGCCGGAGGAGATCTGGGTTCTGGCACGACCATAGGAGAAAGGCGAAGAAGGGAAAAAGTATCCTGGGGGAAAGCAGACAGAGAGCGGCCGGCGGGTGAGAGGCGCATGTGGAAGCCAGGGGAATACCTCCCGGAGTCCCGCACCGAAGGAGCAGTAGGCTGCGGCGGAGGATGCCCGTTACAGCATCTAGGGTGAGGCGGCTGCCGATGCGCCGTTTTCCTGTGTGGAAGCCTCACCTGCGGAGGCGGAAAATGTGAGTTTTCTGCGAATTTAGGTGGTATCACGGGCCCGGTTCTCGTCCTAAAAGGGACAAGGAGCCGGGCTTTTGCTGTGTCAGTCTCCAAAAGACTGACATGGAAATATTTGTTTAGGAGGAATGATTATGACGGTTTGGGAAGAGTTGAAGGCCAGAGGTCTTATTGCGCAGGTGACGGACGAGGAGGAGATCCGGGAGCTGGTAAACAATGGAAAGGCTACCTTTTACATTGGCTTCGACCCCACGGCGGACAGCCTTCACGTGGGACATTTCATGGCCCTCTGTCTCATGAAGCGGCTGCAGATGGCCGGAAACAGGCCGATCGCCCTGCTGGGGGGCGGAACAGGCATGATCGGGGACCCTTCCGGGCGCACCGATATGCGTCAGATGATGACAAAGGAGACGATTCAGCACAACATCGACTGCTTCAAGAAGCAGATGGAGCGCTTCATCGACTTTTCCGACGGGAAGGCCATGATGGTAAACAATGCCGACTGGCTCATGAGCCTGAACTATGTGGAGCTGCTGCGGGAGGTGGGCGCCCACTTTTCCGTAAACCGTATGCTGACGGCGGAGTGCTACAAGCAGCGTATGGAAAGAGGTCTGAGCTTTTTGGAGTTTAACTACATGATCATGCAGAGCTATGACTTTTACATGCTGTACCAGAAATACGGCTGCAATATGCAGTTCGGCGGGGACGACCAGTGGAGCAACATGCTGGGAGGCACGGAGCTGATCCGACGGAAGCTGGGGAAGGACGCTTACGCCATGACCATCACCCTGCTTTTGAACTCCGAGGGCAAGAAGATGGGAAAGACCCAGTCCGGCGCCGTGTGGCTAGATCCCAACAAGACCTCTCCCTTTGATTTTTACCAGTATTGGAGAAACGTGGACGATGCGGACGTGATCAAATGTATGAAGCTGCTCACCTTCCTGCCCCTGGAGGAGATCCAGGAGATGGAGAGCTGGGAGGGAAGCCAGCTGAACAAGGCAAAGGAGATCCTGGCCTTCCACCTGACGGAGCTGGTACACGGTGCGGAGGAGGCCGCCAAGGCCCAGGAGGGGGCCAGGTCCCTCTTCTCCGGCGGCGCGGACACGGAAAACATGCCCGCCACGGAGCTGACGGAGGAGGATTTCAAGGAGGACGAGACCATGGATCTGATCTCCGTCCTGGTGAAGACCGGTCTTGTGCCAAGCCGTTCGGAGGGGCGCCGGGCCATTCAGCAGGGGGGCGTGACCCTGGATGGGGAAAAGGTGACGGATATCTACCATGCCATCGCAAGGGAGGACCTGACCTTGGAAGGAATGGTCGTAAGGAGAGGAAAGAAGAAATTCCACAAGATCTTCCGAAAATAGTTCGCAGGTGAAGGTTCCATAGAGGATGGGATTTTTTTCAAAAAAGTTTTGTGTAGGAGGAAAAGAGAGATGAAGAAATACGGAGTGAACCAGCTTCGGAAGATGTTCCTGGATTTCATGGAGAGCAAGGGACATCTGGTGATGAAAAGCTTTCCCCTGGTACCCCAGGGGGACAAGAGCGTTCTTCTCATCAATGCGGGAATGACGCCTCTGAAGCCATATTTTACCGGTGCGGAGAAGCCCCCCAGGACCAGGGTGGCCACCTGCCAGAAGTGCATCCGTACCGGAGACATTGAAAATGTGGGAAAGACGGCCCGCCACGGCACCTTCTTTGAGATGCTGGGCAACTTCTCCTTCGGGGACTATTTTAAGACCGAGGCCCTTCAGTGGTCCTGGGAGTTTTTGACGGAGGTGGTAGGGCTGGAACCGGACCGCCTGTATCCTTCCGTCTATGAAAAGGACGACGAGGCCTTTGAGATCTGGAACAAGGTAATCGGCATCCCCAAGGAGCGCATCTATCGCTTCGGAAAAGAGGATAATTTCTGGGAGCACGGCGCAGGCCCCTGCGGCCCCTGTTCGGAAATCTACTATGACAGGGGGGAGAAATACGGCTGCCACAAGGATACCTGTACCGTGGGCTGCGACTGCGACCGGTACATGGAAGTTTGGAACGACGTGTTCACCCAGTTTGAGAACGATGGAAACGGCAACTACACGGAGCTGCAGCAGAAAAACATCGATACGGGCATGGGGCTGGAGCGTTTGGCCGTGGTGGTCCAGGACGTGGATTCCATCTTTGACGTGGACACCATCTGCTCCCTGAGAAACCTGGTGTGCCAGGTGGCTGGGAAGGAGTACCAGAAAAACCATGAGGACGACGTATCCATCCGTCTCATCACGGATCACATCCGCTCCGCCACCTTTATGATCTCCGACGGCATCATGCCCACCAACGAGGGCAGAGGCTACGTGCTTCGCCGCCTGATCCGCCGGGCGGCCCGCCATGGGCGTCTCCTGGGCATCCAGGGAACCTTCCTTGCAAGGCTGAGCCAGGAGGTGATCAATGGCTCCAGAGATGGCTATCCAGAGCTGGAGGAGAAAAAGGAGTTTATCTTCAACGTCCTCACAAACGAGGAAAATCAGTTTAACAAGACCATCGATCAGGGCCTGCGCATCCTTGCCGACATGGAGGCGTCCATGAGCCAGGCGGGAGAGAAGACCCTTTCCGGCGAAAATGCCTTCAAGCTTTATGACACCTACGGCTTCCCCCTGGATCTGACCAAGGAGATCCTGGAGGAAAAGGGCTACGACGTGGATCAGGAGGGCTTTGGGGCCGCCATGGAGCAACAGCGCACCAAGGCCCGCGAGGCCCGGGAGGTGACCAACTACATGGGTGCGGACGCCACCGTTTACGATGAGATCGACACCTCCGTGACCACAGATTTTCAGGGCTATGACCGCCTGACCCATGATTCTGTGGTGACGGTGCTCACCACGGAGACGGAGCTTGCCGATGCTCTGATGGAGGGCCAGAAGGGAACCGTTTTTGTGAAGGAGACCCCCTTCTATGCCACCATGGGCGGCCAGGAGGGAGATACCGGCGTGATCGAGACGGCCAACGGCAGATTCCTGGTGGAGGACACCATCAAGCTGCGGGGAGGCAAGTTCGGCCATGTGGGCCATATGGAGTCAGGCATGATCTCCGTGGGAGAGACGGTGACCCTGCGGGTGGATGAGGCCGGAAGAAGGAACACGGAAAAGAACCACAGCGCCACCCACCTTCTCCAGAAGGCGCTGAAGCTGGTGCTGGGCTCTCACGTGGAGCAGAAGGGCTCTTTGGTGACGCCGGACAGGCTGCGCTTCGACTTTGCCCACTTTAAGGCCATGACCCCTGAGGAGCTGAAAAGGACGGAGGAGCTGGTAAACAAGGAGATCCAGGCGGCTCTTCCCGTGAACACCCAGATCATGGACAT
Source organism: Eubacteriales bacterium (assembly GCA_030533315.1). Next base: position 30,347 of record JAUNJL010000004.1, on the reverse strand, counting down.
CGAGGAGGCGAAGAAGTCCGGCGCCATGGCCCTGTTCGGGGAGAAGTATTCCCAGAAGGTGCGGGTGGTTTCCATGGGAGAATTTTCCATGGAGCTTTGCGGCGGTACCCACGTGGACAATACCGGCTCCATCATGCTCTTCAAGATCCTCTCCGAGTCCGGCATCGCCGCCGGGGTTCGGCGTATTGAGGCCCTGACCGGAGGCGGGGTGCTGGAGTATTATAGGAAGCAGGAGGAGACTCTTTTGGAGGCCGCCAAGGCCCTGAAGGCGAGCCCCTCTGAGCTGACGGAAAAGATCACCCATCTCCAGAGCGAGCTGAAGACCCTGTCCGCGGAGAATGAATCCTTAAAGAGCAAGCTGGCAAAGGGGGCTCTGGGAGACGTGATGGACAAGGTGGTAGAGATCAAGGGCGTGAAGCTTCTGGCCGCAAAGGTGGAGGGCGTGGACATGAACGGCCTTCGCGACCTGGGCGACCAGCTGAAGGAGAAGCTGAAGGAGGGCGTTGTGGTCCTGGCGGCTGTGAACGGGGAGAAGGTAAACCTTCTTGCCATGGCCACGGAGGCAGCCCAGAAGGCGGGAGCCCATGCGGGGAACCTGATCAAGGCTGCGGCAGCCATCGTGGGCGGCGGCGGAGGCGGACGCCCCAACATGGCCCAGGCCGGCGGAAAGAATCCGGCGAAGGTTCAGGAGGCCGTGGACGCGGTGGCCGGCATTCTGGAGGGACAGATCAAGGATTGACGGATCCAGGCTCCAGGGAGCCCTTTTGGGAGCAGGCCTGTGCTGCCTTTCTCCTGCTGTTTGGGGGAAAATCGGAAAAAACAGAAAAATTTGAAAAAAGTTTGTAAAAATATCCAAAAGCTGTTGACGAATCAGAGCGAAATGATATATAATAACAGTCGTGCAAGAAAAATACCCAGACAGTTGTATTTCAGCACAATCTACAACTGGAGGGAGGTTAGGTGTGAGTCTATGTCAAACGTTATCGTAAAAGAAAACGAGACTTTAGATAGCGCTCTTCGCAGATTTAAGAGAAGCTGTGCTAAAGCAGGCATTCAGCAGGAGATCCGCAAGAGAGAGCATTACGAGAAGCCAAGCGTTCGTCGTAAGAAAAAATCTGAAGCCGCAAGAAAACGTAAATATAATTAATCGTGCGCTAAAATCCCTGACTGGAAGCAGTCAGGGATTTTTCTCGATGAAGAAGGGGAAGGACAGACAAAATGCTGATACTGAAAAAAATCATGAAGCTCCTTTTCAATCGTATTTTCTACGTGGTGGTGGCCATGCTCATCCAGCTTGTGTGGATCTTTACCATTATTTTCCGGGTGGCGGGATATTCCAGCTACATATCCCTGGCCCTGGATATGGTCAGCCTGCTGGTGGTTCTGTGGATCGTAAACCAAAAGATCAATCCCTCCTACAAGCTGGCATGGACCATGCTCATCCTTTGCCTGCCGGTGTTCGGCCTGGTGCTGTACCTGATCTTCGGGAAATCCCGGGTCGCCTCCGCCATCCAGGAGCAGTTCAACGAGATGATGGAAACCACCAGCGAATATTTGGAGGGGGATGAGAAGGCCCGTATGCGCCTGGAGGAGAAGGATCCGTCGGCCCGCATCCAGTCGGATTACATCTGGAAAAATTCCGGCTTTCCCGTCCATGAGCATACCAGCGCAGAATATTTCCAGGTGGGAGACGACATGTTTCCCGTGCTGGTGCGGGAGCTGGAGCGGGCGGAGCATTTCATCTTCATTGAGTATTTTATCATCCACGACGGCGTGATGTGGAGGACCATCCTGGATATCCTGGAGAGGAAGGTGAAGGAGGGAGTGGACGTAAGGCTGCTCTACGACGATATGGGATGCCTGACCACCCTTCCCCACAAATATTATGAGAAGCTGGAGGCGAAGGGGATCCGGTGCCGGGTCTTCAACCCCTTCCGTCCCATTCTGAACATCATCCAGAATAACCGGGATCACCGCAAATTCTGTATCATTGACGGATGGGTGGGATTTACGGGAGGCATCAACCTGGCGGACGAGTACATCAACCAAAGGGAGCGCTTCGGTCACTGGAAGGACACGGCGGTGATGCTGAAGGGAGAGGGAGTCTGGAACATGACGGCCATGTTCCTTCACATGTGGTGCGTGGTGAACAAAGGGGAGGACAGGGATCAGCTCTCGGAGTATCTGCCCCACCGGCACCACCCGGAGGAGTTTCCCGGGGACGGCTTTATCCAGCCCTTTGGAGATACCCCTCTGGACCGGGAGACCGTGGGGGAGAACGTGTACCTGAACATCATCAACCGTGCCAGGGATTACGTGTATATCTGCACCCCCTACCTGATCATCGACAACGAGATGATGACCGCCCTCTGCCTGGCCGCAAAAAGCGGGGTGGACGTGCGGATCATGACCCCGGCGGTGCCGGACAAGAAGATCGTGTTCCTTCTCACCCAGTCCTACTATGAGCAGCTTCTGGAGTCCGGGGTAAAGATCTACGAGTATCAGCCCGGCTTTCTGCACGCAAAATCCTTTGTGTGCGACGACCAGGTGGGGGTGGTGGGAACCATCAACCTGGATTACCGCAGCCTGTACCTTCACTTTGAGGACGGGGTCTGGATTTATCAGAACAAGGTAATCGGGGAGATCAAGGAGGACTTTACGGAGACCCTCCGGTATTGCGAGCCCATCAGCCTGGGATTCTGCCGGGGAAGAAACGTGGTGGTCCGGGGAATGCAGAGCGTGCTCCGTCTTTTTGCCCCCATGCTGTGAGAGCCGGCTTTCGTCCCGGTATCCGGAAGCCGCAGGAGCTGTCATATTTTCACAAGTGCTCCTTTAAAATAGAATAGAATCTGTATACCGGGAGAAGGATATGAAAACAGGTTGGAAACGAAGGCTTCTGGCCGGCGCTCTGGCTTTTTGCCTGGGGATCACAGGCGCGCCCCTTGCCGTTTGCGGCCAGGAGGAGGGCCAGGCCGTCATGGAGGCTCCCTCCGGGATCCTGATGGAGAGCAAAACAGGAGAGGTGCTGTTGGAGAAGGAGGCCGATACCAGGAGAAGCCCGGCCAGCATCACCAAGATCATGACGCTGATCCTGATCTTTGACGCCATACGGGAGGGGAGGCTGAAGCTGACGGATACCGTGACCACCAGCGCCTACGCAAAGTCCATGGGCGGCTCCCAGGTGTTCCTGGAGGAGGGGGAGACCCAGGACGTGGAGACCATGATCAAGTGCATCGTCATCGCCTCGGGGAATGACGCCAGCGTGGCCATGGCGGAGCATCTCTGCGGCAGCGAGGAGGAGTTTGTCCGGGAAATGAACCTGCGGGCGGAGAAGCTGGGAATGAAAAACACCCACTTTGAGGACTGCTGCGGGCTGACGGATTCCCCGGAGCATTACACCAGCGCCAGGGACGTGGCCCTTATGAGCCGGGAGCTGATCGAGAAGTATCCGGAGGTTCTTGACTATTCCTCCATCTGGATGGAAAACATGACCCACGTCACCCGTCAGGGCTCCTCGGAGTTTACTTTGACCAACACCAACAAGCTTCTGCGCAGCTATGAGGGCTGCCTGGGGCTGAAGACGGGGAGCACCAGCCTGGCAAAATACTGTTTGAGCGCCGTGGCCAGGCGAAAGGGTGTCACCCTGATTGCGGTGGTTATGGCCGCACCGGATTACAAGGTCCGTTTCCGGGACGCCGCCTCCCTTTTGAATTACGGGTTTTCCAAATGCAGCCTGTACGTGGACGAAAGTCCCTCCCCCCTTCCTTTCCTGCAGGTGAAAAGGGGAACCAAAGGGGAAGCGCCGCTGGTGTACGAAAAAACCTTTCACTATCTCTCTTTGGAGGGGGCGGCTTTGGATGACGTAAAGAAAAGGCTGATCCTGCCAGAATCCGTTCAGGCTCCCGTGAAGAAGGGGGAGAAGGCGGGAGTGATGGAATACTACGCGGGGGAGAAAAAGCTGGGAACGGTGGATATCCTGTATGGAAAATCCGTGGGAAGAGCCACCTACGGGGACTGTCTGAGGAAGGCGGCAGGGGAGGCCCTGCTCTAGGAGTGCCGGGCTGCGCCGGTTCCGACAGCTTCAGGAAAGGGATTTACCGGTGTGACGGAGGGAAACCTGAGAAAAACGAAGGGAACATTTTTTGACAAATGCGGCCTGAGTGAGTTATAATGAACTCCGTGTGAAAAAATGAAGGAACGGAGAAAATGGCACAGCAGGTGTGCCATGAAAGGAGAAAGTTTGGAAGCAGGCTTCCAAATCTACCATTATTGGCACAGTGAATGTGCCATGAAAGGAGAAACGATGGAGCAAAAGAAGAAATCCCCTGGGCGGATTAAGATGATGGCGGGATATTACAAGCCCTACAAGGGCCTGTTCTTTGCCGATCTGTTTTTTGCCATACTGGGAGCGGCGGTGACCCTGGTCATTCCCCTCCTGGTACGGTACGTGATGAACAGTATCGGCCACATGAGCGTTCAGGAGGCGCAGAGCGTGATCCTGAAGATCGGCATGGGCATGGCGGCCCTCATCCTGGTGCAGCTTGTCAGCCGGTATTTCATCACCTTTTACGGACACATGATGGGAACCTACATCGAGCATGACATGAGGAACGAGATCTTCGGGCATTACCAGAAGCTGTCCTTCGCCTTTTATGACAACCAGAAGGTGGGGCACCTTCTGTCCAGGATCACCAGCGACCTGTTTGACATCAGCGAGCTGCTGCACCACGGGCCGGAGGATCTGGTGATCTCCCTGATCAAGCTTTTTGGAGCCCTGATCATCCTGCTTCAGGTAAACCCCAGGATGGCCCTTCTCTGCTTTGGGGTGGTGGTGCTCATGCTTGTCTACGCCCTGATCTATAATCGGAGGATGAAGCACGCCTTCAAGGAGAACCGGGCCCGGATCGCGGACGTCAACAGCCAGATCGAGGACAGCCTGGCGGGGATCCGGGTGGTTCAGTCCTTTGGAAACGAAGCCAGGGAAATGGAAAAATTCAAAAAGGGAAACGAACGGTTCGTGGCGGCAAAGCGCCTGACCTATCGCTACATGGCGGGATATCATGCGGGGATGGATGCCTTTACCACCCTCATCACCGTGGCGGCGCTGGTGTCGGGAGCCTTTCTGCTGGCAGGCGGAAGCCTGACAGCCACGGATCTTGTGACCTTCCTTCTTTACATCAACAACTTTACGGAGCCGGTGACGAAGCTGGTCAACTTTACGGAGCAGTTCCAAAACGGCTACAGCGGCTATGAGCGTTTCCAGGAGATGATGGCCATCGCTCCGGATATCGAGGATGCGCCGGACGCCATGCCTCTGGACGGGGCGAAGGGGGAGATCACCTTTGACAACGTTTCCTTCCAGTACGAGGATGGGAAGGATACGGTCCTTTCCCATGTGAATCTTCAGGTCAATCCTGGGGATTACGTGGCCCTGGTGGGTACCTCGGGCGCCGGAAAGACCACCCTGTGCAGCCTCATACCAAGGTTTTACGACGTGACGGCCGGTGCCATTCTTCTGGACGGGCAGGATATCCGGCGCATCCGGCTGGAGGACCTGCGGCGTCAGATCGGCATCGTCCAGCAGGACGTGTACCTGTTTGCCGGAACCATCATGGACAACATCCGCTACGGAAAGCCCGGGGCCACCGATGAGGAGGTGATCCGGGCGGCAAAGGCGGCGAACGCCCACGACTTTATCATGGAAATGCCTGACGATTACGACACGGATATTGGGCAAAGAGGGGTGAAGCTTTCCGGGGGCCAGAAGCAGAGGCTGTCCATTGCCAGGGCCTTTCTGAAGAACCCGCCCATCCTGATTTTTGACGAGGCCACCTCGGCTTTGGACAACGAAAGCGAGAAGGTGGTGCAGGATTCCCTGGAAAGGCTGGCCAAGGACAGAACCACCTTTGTCATCGCCCATCGCCTGTCCACCATCCGAAACGCCAGGAGAATCCTGGTGCTCACCGAGGAGGGGATCGAGGAGGAGGGCACCCACCAGGAGCTGATGGAGAAAAATGGTGTTTACGCCGGCCTGATCAAGGCCGGTCTGTAGGAAAACGGTGCTTTGCCGGCTGGGCCAGGACCGGTTTGCAAAAAAAATAAGAAAACCGTATTTTGCCGGCCTGATAAGGCCGGTTTGCAGGAAAATGGTGCTTTTGCCGGCCGGATCAGGGCCGGTTTACAGAAAAAATGGGGGTAGTTTGAAATGAAAGAGATCAAGACGGTGGACGCGGTGGGCTGTGTGCTCTGCCACGACATCACTCAAATCATCAAGGACGAGAAAAAGGGCGTCCTGTTTTCCAAGGGACATATTGTGAGGGAGGAGGACATTCCCCTTCTCCTGAAGGTGGGAAAGGAGCATCTTTTTGTGTGGGAGCAGCGGGAAGGGCTTCTCCACGAAAACGAGGCGGCAGAGATCCTCTACAGGATCTGTGCCGGGGATCACATGGTGGGCGGCGCCCCGAAGGAGGGAAAGATCCAGATAGAGGCCGGAGAGGACGGACTGTTTAAGATCCGCGGGGAGGCCCTTCGGAGGGTCAATTCCCTGGGGGAGATGATAATCGCCTGCCGCCACGGAGATTTTCCCGTGAAAAAGGGAGACAAGCTTGCCGGGACGAGGGTCATTCCCCTGGTGATCGAGAAGGAGAAGATGGATCGGGCCGTGGAGGCAGTGGGAGAGGAGCCGATCTTTTCCATTCTGCCTTATTCCCACAAAAAGGTGGGAATCGTCACCACGGGGAGCGAGGTGCAGAAGGGATTGATCCAGGATGATTTCACCCCGGTTCTTTTGGACAAGCTGAAGGAATTTCCCACGACGGTGCTGGGACAGACCAAGCCCGGCGATGACAGGGCCGTCATCACCGGGGATATCGAGAGATTTATCCAGGAGGGGGCGGATTTGGTTCTGTGTTCCGGCGGCATGAGCGTGGATCCTGACGACAGGACTCCCGGCGCCATTAAGGACACGGGGGCAAGGGTGGTGGCCTACGGGGCGCCGGTGCTCCCGGGGGCCATGATCCTTTTGGCCTATTACGAGAAGGAGGGAAAAAGGATCCCCATTGTGGGACTGCCGGGCTGCGTCATGTATTCAAAGCGGACGGTCTTCGACCTGGTTCTTCCAAGGCTCATGGCAGACGATGAGATCACCAGAGAGGACATCGCCGGCTATGGGGAGGGCGGTCTCTGTCTGGGCTGCCCGGTGTGCGTGTTCCCCAACTGCGGGTTTGGAAAATAAGCATGGCAGGATTCCAGACGAAGACGTACCGGATGACCTCCCCCAGGCTGAAGGGGCGGGAGAGCCTGCGGTTTGCCCTGCTGGCGGATCTTCATGGTCTTTCCTTTGGGGAGGATAACTGCCTTTTGCTGGAAGAGATCCGAAAAAGCCGTCCCGATGCGGTGCTGGCGGCGGGGGATCTCATCGTCCGCAGCGATCCGGGGACCATTCCCACGGCGAGGAAGCTTCTTTGTACCCTGGCCGGGGAGTTTCCGGTCTGCTTTGCCCCGGGGAATCACGAGGCGAAGATGGAGCGGTCGGATTCCTTTTCTTTGCTTTACCAGGAATATGAGAGGGAGATCGCCCAGGCCGGCGTGGTGGTTCTGAGAAATCAGCGGGCGGAGCGGTGGATCCGGGGGACGAGGGTGAACTTTTACGGGCTGGATCTGCCCATCCTCTATTATCACAAGCCAAATTCCCCCAAGCTGAAAAAAGAGGTGCTGACGGGGCTTTTGGGGGAGCCTGAGAGGGAGGGACTCCGCGTCCTTCTGGCCCACAATCCCAAATATGGGAAGGCCTATTTTCAGTGGGGTGCGGATCTGACGGTCTGCGGCCATTACCACGGGGGCGTGGTCCGTCTTAGTGAGCACCATGGCCTCACCTGCCCTCAGTATCTGCTTTTGCCCCCTTACTGCTGCGGGGATTTCCACCAGGATGGCCGTCATATGGTGGTGAGTCCGGGGCTTGGGGAGCACACCATTCCCGTTCGGATACACAATCCCAGGGAGCTTCTGATCATCACGCTGGAGGCTGCCGGGCACTAATTTATCATGAGGACAGGACAATGGCCATTTCAATCAAACTAAACGTGTTCGAGGGTCCGCTGGACCTCCTTCTCCACCTGATAGACAAGAACAAGATCGACATCTACGACATTCCCATTGTGGAGATCACGGATCAGTACATGGAATACCTTCACTCCATGGAGGAAGAGGATCTGGGGATCATGAGCGAGTTCATGGTCATGGCGGCCACCCTTTTGGACATCAAGTGCAGGATGCTCCTTCCCAAGGAGATCAACCAGGAGGGGGAGGAAGAGGATCCCCGGGCGGAGCTGGTACAGAAGCTTTTGGAATACAAGATGTACAAATACATGTCCTACGAGCTGAGGGACAAGATGGAGGGAGCGGGAGGAATCTACTACAAAAAGGCCACCATCCCCAAGGAGGTGCTGGAATACCGGGAGCCGGTGGATCCGGCCCAGCTTTTGGAGGGGCTGACCCTGGAAAAGCTGAACCAGATTTACCAGTCCATCATCCGAAGGCAGGACGACCGCATCGATCCCATCCGCAGCCGGTTCGGCACCATCCAGCGGGAGGAGGTCAGCCTGTCGGACAAGATGCTCCAGATGCGGGATTTTGCCAGGGAGAACCGGCGCTTTCGCTTTCGCCAGCTTCTGGAGGGGCAGCATTCCAGAGTCCAGGTGATCGTCACCTTCCTCTCCGTTTTGGAGCTGATGAAGATGGGGCACATCCGGGTGGTCCAGGAGGCGCTTTTTGACGATATTGACATCCAGGTGGTCACGGATCCGGACACCTGGAAGAACCTGACGGAATTTGCGGAGGAGGAGTGACCCATGGAACTGAAAAAAGTGGAAGCCGCCATTGAGGCGATCCTGTTTACCATGGGAGACTCCGTGGAGCTGGGGCAGATCGCAAAGGCGGTGATGCAGGATAAAAGCACGACGGAGAAGATCCTTCACAGGATGATGGACCGGTACCGCCAGGAGGACCGGGGGATCCAGATCATTGAGCTGGACGGCTCTTTCCAGCTGTGCACGAAAAAGGAGTTCTACGAATTTCTCATTCGGATCGCCATGCAGCCCAAGAAGCCGGCTCTGAGCGACGTGATGCTGGAGACTCTTTCCATCGTCGCCTACAAGCAGCCGGTGACCAAGGCGGAGATCGAGAAGATCCGGGGCGTCAAATGCGACCATGCGGTCAACAAGCTGATCGAGTACGATCTTGTCAAGGAGCTGGGGCGCCTGGACGCCCCGGGGCGGCCCATTCTGCTGGGGACCACCGAGGCCTTCCTGAGAACCTTTGGGGTGCAGGGACTGGAGGAGCTTCCGGCCATGGACCCTGTGAAGCTGGAGGATTTCAAGGCGGAGGCCGAGGAGGAGGTTCAGCTGAGACTGGATTTGTAGGGGCCGTGAGGCGAAGAAAACGCGGGGAAGCACGTGTGGCGGCCAGCTTGGGCCGACGCACGAGGAACGAGGGAAAAAACGCAAGGAGCAAGAGAGGAGAAGAAGGATGCCTACCACATACACCCATGACCTGTTTGGGAAAAAGGTTTACAGGAAGCTGCCGGAGGAGATGCAGAAGGTGATCAGGAGACACAAGGATCTGTACAGGATCGGGCTTCAGGGCCCGGATATCCTGTTTTACTACATGCTGTCCAAGAATCCGGTGACGGCCTTCGGCGTGGGGATGCACAGGGAGCGGGCCTGCGTCTTTTTTCAGCAGGGAATGGCCCAGGTGCGGGAAAAAGGGGATCCGGCCCTGCTGACCTATCTGCTGGGCTTCGGCTGCCATTATCTTCTGGATTCCGCCTGCCATCCTTACGTGGATCAGGTGGACGCCTCCGGGGCCATGACCCACACGCTCCTGGAAAAGGAATTTGACCGGTACCTGATGCACATGACCAACAAAAATCCTTATTCCTATTATCCCTCCCAGGGGATACGCCCAAGGTGGAAATACGCCCGGGTGATCCACCGGGCCATGCCTCTTGTGCGGACGGGGAACATTTACGTCTCCCTGAAAATGCAGAAATTCCTCACGAACCTGATGGTCTGCGACGACAAGGGGCGAAGGAGAGACTTCCTGGGCCGTCTGGCGGGTCTGACGGGGGAGAAAAACCGAAAGGACCTTACGGATTTCTTTATGGCCAGGGAGCCTGCCAGGGGCAGCCGCATGTACGTGGAAGGCCTGTGGGATTTTTTTGCAGGTGCGGTGGAGAACGCACCGGAGGAGCTGGCGGAGCTTTTTGCACTGTCAAAAGAAGAAAAACCTCTTTCCCGCCGCTGGAGCATGGATTACAGCGGTGGGAAAGGAAGCCTGGCTTCATATTGACGGACATGCCGGCATACAATGATACCAGAGCCCAATTTCCGGATGGATATCCGGCGGGGCTCTGGTATTTTTTTGATCTGCTGGAGGTCAAAGGGGCGCGGGGAGGAGACGGGGATCGGGATTGTTGGCTCATCTGGAGGAGAGGGGCCTGGAAGGGACCCCAAAAGGGCTTCCCCGCTGCCCTGGCGAAGGAGGTTTGCCATGAAAGAGGTAAATATGACGGTCAGGAGGATCCTTGCGGCGCTGGCAGGCGCCGGCGTCATCCTTGCCGGTTTTCTTCCGGCATGGGGGGAGGAGCAGCCCGGGGTGGTACAGATGATCCCGGCGGCGGTGGATATGCAGACGGGGAAGGCGGGGGAGGAGGAACCGGGCAGCCTTTATGCTCTCTCGGCTCTTTTGATGGACGGGGAGACGGGGCGGGTGCTGTACGAAAAGGAAGGCTATACCCGAAGGCCCAACGCCAGCACCACGAAGGTTCTGACCTGTATCCTGGCGCTGGAAAACGCCTCCGGGGATGATTACGTGCAGGTTTCCAAAACGGCGGCCTCCCAGCCGGAGGTGCGGCTGAACATACGGGAGGGCGAGCAGTATTATCTGGAGGATCTTTTGTATTCCCTGATGCTGAAGAGTCATAACGATTCTGCCGTGGCCGTGGCGGAGCACGTGGCGGGATCCGTGGAGGGCTTTGCCCGGATGATGAATGAAAAGGCCAGGGAGATCGGCTGTACAGACACTCATTTTGTGACGCCCAACGGGCTGGATGCGGTGGACGGGGAGGGCGTCCATGAGACCACCGCCCGGGATCTGGCCCTTATCATGCGTTATGCCATCCAAAACGAGGCCTTTTGCCGTATCACCCAGACCAGGGATTATTCCTTCTCCGATCTTTCCGGGAAACGGCAGTTTTCCCTTCACAATGCAAACGCCCTTTTGGACATGGAGGAGGGGGTGATCTCCGGGAAGACCGGCTTTACGGGCGATGCGGGGTATTGTTACGTCTGCGCCTGCGAAAGGGAGGGCCGTCTTTTCATCATCGCCCTTTTAGGCTGCGGATGGCCCAACAACAAAACCTACAAGTGGAAGGATACCAGGGCGCTTCTGGCCTACGGGGAGGAAAATTACGAAAAAAGGCCTCTGTGGCAGGAGACGGGGGAATGGGAGATCCCGGTCCGGGAGGGAGCGGGGGAGGGTTCCCTTTTTGTCAAAGGGCTCTGCCAGGTCTCCCTCGGGGAAAAAGAGAGGACCATCCTGCTGAAAAAGGATGAGGAGATCTCCCTGCGGGCGGAGCTTCCCAAAAGCGTCCAGGCGCCGGTGAAAAAGGGGCAGAGGCTGGGGACTCTTTGTCTTCTCCTGGGGGAGGAGGCGATGGGGGAATACCCGATCCTGGCGGACAGAAATATACAGAGGATCACCTATTTCTGGTGTGTGGATCAGGTTTTTCATCGGTTTTTCCATGGTTGAGAGAACCTCCGGAGCTGCTCCGGAGGTTTTTTGACGGCGCGCTCTTTCGTCGGGGGACTGCCCATGGCGCACCGTGCCTTCTTGTCCCCTTCCTTTGCATCTATGGCAAAAAATAAGGAAATGTCTTGAAATAAATCTGAAAAAAAGGTAAAATTAAAGACGGCAGTTTTTGGTTATACTTTAAAATTTTTGTAAAATGGAGGGCAAACAAGAATGAGTAATGCAACACAAAGCTTAGCAAGCACAAGAATTGACTCTTTGCTTGACCCAAACAGTTTTGTTGAGATCGGCCAAGGCGTGACGGCCAGATCCACCGATTTCAACATGACTGAGAAGAAGGCACCTTCAGATGGGGTCATTACCGGCTACGGCGTCATTGATGGAAACCTGGTCTATGTTTACAGCCAGGATGTTTCCGTGCTGAATGGAACCGTAGGGGAGATGCACGCCAAAAAGATTTCCCGTTTGTATGACCTGGCCATGAAGATGGGCGCTCCTGTGATCGGTCTGATCGACTGTGCAGGCCTTCGTCTTCAGGAAGCCACGGATGCGCTGGAGGCTTTCGGTGAGATTTACCTGAAGCAGACCCTGGCATCCGGCGTGATTCCCCAGATCACAGGCATTTTCGGCACCTGCGGCGGCGGTATGGCAGTGGTTCCGGCGCTGACGGACTTTACCTTCATAGAGGAGAAGAAGGGACGGATGTTCGTCAACACCCCCAACGCATTGGAGGGGAACAGCATCGGAAAGTGTGATACCTCCGCGGCGTCCTTCCAGAGCGAGGAGACCGGCCTGATCGACGGCACGGGTACGGAAATGGAGATTCTTGGAAGGATCCGGGAGCTGGTGACCTATCTGCCCTCCAACAATGAGGATACCGATTCCTTTATGGAATGCACCGACGATCTGAACCGGGTATGTGCGGACCTGGAAAATTGTGCGCAGGACACCGGCATCGCCCTCTCCCGTATCGGGGATGACGGTGCGTTCTTCGAGATTAAGGCGGATTACGGAAAGGATATCTGTGCCGGTTTTATCCGCTTAAACGGCGCCACCATCGGCGCAGTGGCCAACAGAAGCCAGATCTACGGGGAGGACGGCACTCTCCTGGAGGAGCTGGACGGAAGCCTTTCTGCAAGAGGTGCGAGGAAGGCGGCTGACTTCGTGAGATTCTGTGACGCCTTCGAGATCCCGGTTCTCACTTTGACGAATGTAAACGGCTTTAAGGCCACCCTGTGCAGTGAGAAGATGATGGCCGCCTCCGTGGGAGAGATGATCCATGCCTTTGCAGGGGCCACCGTTCCCAAGGTGAACGTGATCATCGGAAAGGCCTACGGCAGCGCCTACGTTGCCATGAACAGCAAGGCCATCGGGGCAGACATGGTGTTTGCCTGGGAGCAGGCGGAGATCGGCATGATGGACGCCTCCCTGGCTGCAAAGATCATGTATGCGGGGGAGGATGCGGCCGTCCTTCGGGAGAAGGCGGCGGCTTATCGGGAGCTTCAGTCCAGCGTTTCCTCCGCAGCCGCAAGGGGCTACGTGGACACTGTTATCAGCCCTCAGGATACCAGAAAATACGTGATCGGCGCATTTGAGATGCTGTTTACGAAAAGGGAGGACCGTCCCTCCAAAAAGCATGGAACAGTCTAAGTGAGGTGGAGCATATGAAACTTATTTTTAAGAAAACAGCTTCCGCCGGCGCAGCCCTTCTCCTGGCTATGGTGATGCTCCTGGGCTCCGGCTCCGCGGCGTGGGCCGCGGACGAGGACATGCTCAGGGAAAACATGACCATGACGGCGGAGGGCCTGGCGGCTACCATTATCCAGCTGTCGGATGAGGAGATCGAGGCCTACGCCAGCTCTGGCGACGCCTTTACCGAGTCCGCCATGAGCGCCTGGTCGGGAAGCAAGGAAGAGCTTGGAGCAAGAAAAGAGGATCAGTCAAAGGCGGGAGACACGGAGATCTCCTATGCCAACGGAGAGTACACCGTGACGGTTCCCATGGCCTTCGAGAAGGTGGATGCGGATTTCGTGTTCGTGTTTGACGAGAACGGCATTCCCACCTCCATGGGCGTGGACGTGAAGTATTCCATGGGAGAGACCTTGAAAAGAGCGGGGATGAATACGGTTATGGGCATCGGCATCGTGTTTTTGATGCTGCTGTTCCTTAGCTTTGTTATTTATCTCTTTAAATTCATTCCGGATCCGGAGAAAAAGAAAGCCGCGGCAAAGGCGGCCGCGCCAGATCCCGCACCTGCGGCAGCCGTACCGGCGCCCGCCGCTGAGCCGGAGGATGATACAGAGCTGATCGCCGTGATCGCAGCGGCCATCGCAGCAGCAGAGGGCACGGCCACCGACGGGTTCGTTGTCCGTTCTATCCGCAAAATCAACCGTAAAAGAAGGTAATCATAGGAGGAATCGAAAATGAAAAGCTATACGATCACTGTTAATGGAACCGCATACGAAGTAACCGTGGAGGAGACTGGCAGCGTGGCCGCACCGGCGGCCGCTCCCGCACCGAGGACCGTACCCGCTGCACAAAAGGCAGCACCCGCCGCACCGGCACCGAAGCCGGCATCACCCGCCGCAGGGGCCGGAGCCGTGAAGGTGGCTGCATCCGTACCCGGCAAGGTGCTGAAGATCGCCGCAGCCGTGGGACAGGCCGTGAAGGCCGGCGACAGCATCGTGATCCTGGAATCCATGAAGATGGAGATCCCGGTGGTGGCTCCCCAGGATGGAACCGTTGCAAGCATTGACGTTGCAGAGGGCGCCGCTGTAGAAAATGGAGATACTCTGGCGACCATGAACTAAGTGGGGAGGTATTCAAATGTCTTACGTTACAGATACACTGTCCAACCTGATTCATCAGACGGCCTTCTTCAACCTGACCTGGGGCAATTATCTGATGATCCTGGCTGCGTGCGTGTTCTTATATCTGGCCATTGCCAAGGGCTTCGAGCCGCTTCTTCTGGTCCCCATCGCCTTTGGTATGCTTCTTGTAAATATTTATCCGGACATCATGGCGGATCCCAGCCAGATGTCCAACGGCGTGGGAGGTCTTCTCCATTACTTCTACCTTCTGGATGAGTGGAGCATCCTGCCCTCCCTGATCTTTATGGGTGTGGGGGCCATGACGGACTTCGGTCCCCTGATCGCCAACCCCAAGAGCTTTCTTCTGGGGGCGGCTGCACAGCTTGGCATCTATGTGGCCTATTTCCTGGCCATCTTCCTGGGCTTCAACGGAAAGGCGGCGGCGGCCATCTCCATCATCGGCGGCGCTGACGGGCCTACCTCCATCTTTCTGGCTGGAAAGCTGGGGCAGACTAGCCTGATGGGCCCCATTGCGGTGGCAGCCTATTCTTATATGTCCCTGGTGCCCATTATCCAGCCTCCCATCATGAAGGCCTTTACCACGGAGCAGGAAAGAAAGATCAAGATGGAGCAGCTGCGTCCGGTTTCCAAGCTGGAGAAGATCCTGTTCCCCATCGTGATCACCATTGTGGTCTGCGTGATCCTTCCCACAACGGCTCCCCTGGTGGGGATGCTGATGCTGGGAAATCTGTTCCGGGAGTCCGGCGTTGTGAAGCAGCTGACGGAGACCGCCTCCAACGCGCTGATGTACATCGTGGTGATCCTTCTTGGTACCTCGGTGGGCGCATCTACCAGCGCGGAGGCCTTCATCAACCTGGCAACCTTGAAGATCGTGGCCCTGGGCCTTGTGGCCTTTGCCTTTGGTACCTTTGGCGGCGTGATGCTGGGCAAGCTGATGTGTAAGCTGTCCGGCGGAAAGATCAATCCGCTCATCGGCTCCGCCGGCGTGTCCGCCGTTCCGATGGCGGCCCGGGTTTCCCAGAAGGTGGGTGCGGAGGCAGATCCCACCAACTTCCTTCTGATGCACGCCATGGGGCCCAACGTGGCCGGCGTAATCGGAACGGCCGTGGCAGCCGGTACCTTCATGGCTATCTACGGGATCTAAATCCTGGATCGTAAATAAGGCTGCGGGGGCGGGAACGCCTGCCCCCCGTACCATGAAAGAAAAGACATGCTTGGAGACAAGCTTCCAAATCTACCATTATTGGCGCAGCCGCTGCGCCATGAAAGGAGACATTATGGCTGAAATTGAAAAGAAACCTGTTAAGATCATGGAGACCATCCTTCGTGATGCTCATCAGTCCCTGATCGCCACCAGGATGAGTACGGAGCAGATGCTCCCCATTGTGGAGAAGCTGGACAAGGTGGGCTACCATGCAGTAGAGTGCTGGGGCGGCGCCACCTTCGACGCATCCCTTCGTTTCCTCAAGGAGGATCCCTGGGAAAGGCTCCGCAAGCTGAGGGACGGCTTCAAAAATACAAAGCTCCAGATGCTGTTCCGGGGACAGAACATTCTGGGATACCGCCCCTACGCCGATGACGTGGTAGAGTATTTTGTACAGAAATCCGCTGCAAACGGGATCGACATCATCCGTATTTTTGACTGTATGAACGACCTTCGCAACCTGCAGACGGCCGTTCGGGCGTCCAACAAGGAGAAGGCCCATGCCCAGGTGGCTCTTTCCTACACTCTGGGCGATGCCTACACCATGGAATATTGGACCGATATTGCAAAGAAGATCGAGGAAATGGGTGCGGATTCCATCTGTATCAAGGATATGGCCGGACTGCTGCTTCCCTATGAGGCCACCAAGCTGGTGACGGCTCTGAAGGAGACCGTGAAGATCCCCATTGAGCTGCACACCCATTACACCTCCGGCGTGGCTTCCATGACCTATATGAAGGCTGTAGAGGCCGGCGTGGACGTGATCGACTGCGCCATGTCACCCTTTGCCCTGGGTACCTCCCAGCCCGCCACCGAGGTGATGGTGGAGACCTTCCGTGGGACTCCCTATGACACTGGCTTTGACCAGAATTTGCTGGCGGAGATCGCAGACTACTTCCGTCCTCTGAGGGATGAGGCCCTTTCCAGCGGCCTGCTCAATCCCAAGAACCTGGGAGTCAACATCAAGACGCTTCTGTACCAGGTGCCGGGCGGTATGCTCTCCAACCTGACCTCCCAGCTGAAGGAGCAGCACGCGGAGGATAAGTTCTATGACGTTCTGGAGGAGGTTCCCCGGGTGCGTAAGGATCTGGGCGAGCCGCCTCTGGTGACTCCCTCCTCCCAGATCGTGGGTACCCAGGCCGTGTTCAACGTGATCATGGGCGAGAGGTACAAGATGGTCACGAAGGAGACCAAGGACGTGCTGAGCGGCAGATACGGTGCGACCATCAAGCCCTTCAACCCGGAGGTACAGAAGAAGTGCATCGGCGACACGGAGCCCATCACCTGCCGTCCGGCAGATCTTCTGGACAACGAGCTGGATAAGCTGGAGAAGGAGATGGCACAGTACAAGGAGCAGGATGAGGATGTCCTGACTTATGCACTGTTCCCCCAGGTTGCCACAGATTTCTTTAAATACCGTCAGGCTCAGAAAACGAAGGTGGACGAGACGGCTGCCGACACCAAGAATGGCGCTTATCCCGTCTGAACAAAAGGGAAAGACAATCTGCCGCTGCCTTCCTTGGGGAGGAGGCTTCCTGGGGAAGGGCGGCAGCGGATTCTACGGGGAGTCTGCGCTGCAGGCTCCTCGTTTCGCAATGTCCCCATGGGCAAATGAGAAAAAGGCAGGTAGCTTCATGAGCAGTATTTTGATCGTCGGCGGAGGGGCGTCGGGCATGATGGCCGGCGTCCAGGCCGCCAGGAGGGGACATGAGGTCCACATCCTGGAAAAAAATGAAAAGCTGGGAAAGAAACTGTATATTACAGGGAAGGGCCGCTGCAATGTTACAAATAACTGTGACGTTGAGGATCTGCTGTCGGCGGTGATGACCAATCCCAAATTTTTGTACAGCGCCTTTTACACCTACAACAGCCAGGACGTGATGGAGTTTTTTGAGAAGGCCGGCGTTCCCTTAAAGACAGAGCGGGGAGGCCGGGTGTTTCCCGTCTCGGACCACTCCTCGGACATTATCCGGGCCCTGGACCGGGAACTAAAAAAAGCGGGGGCCAGGGTCAGCCTCCACACGGAGGTGAAGGAGATCCTGACGGAGGCGGGAAGAGCCGTCGGGGTTTGTCTTGCGGACGGCAGGAGGCTTCTGGGCGACCGGGTGATCGTGGCCACGGGCGGCCTTTCTTATCCGGCCACCGGCTCCACGGGGGACGGGTATGAGTTTGCCAGGGCTGCGGGACACCAGGTGAAGGCGCCGTCGCCCTCACTGGTTCCCCTCCTGGTCAGGGAGGATTACGTACGGCAGCTCCAGGGCCTGTCCCTGAAGAACACGGGACTGACCATACGGTCTGGGAATAAGACGGTCTATGAGGATTTTGGGGAGATGATGTTCACCCACTTCGGGGTGACGGGGCCCATGATCTTGTCTGCCAGTGCGCATCTGGGGAAATATCTGAAGGAGGGCGGGACGCTGAGCGCCTGGCTGGATCTGAAGCCGGCCCTGACCCCGGAGCAGCTGGACGCCAGGATCCTGCGGGAGTTTGAGGCAGGCAGGAACAAGCAGTTCAAAAATGTGATCGGCGCCCTCTTTCCCTCCTCCCTGACGCCGGTGATGCTGGCGCTGGGCGGCATACCCCCTGAAAAAAAGGTTCATGAGATCAGCCGCCAGGAGCGCCTGGCCTTTGGGGAACTGGTGAAGGCCTTCCCCTTCACCATCACGGGAACGGGAGGCTTTCGGGAGGCCATCATCACCCGGGGCGGCGTTTCGGTGAGGGACGTTTCCCCCAATACCATGGAATCCAGGAAGATGAAAAATCTGTTTTTCATCGGGGAGGTGCTGGATCTGGACGGCCTCACGGGGGGCTACAATCTTCAGATCGCCTGGTCCACCGCCTATCTGGCGGCCATGGCCCAGGAAGAAATAAGCGGCGGTTCAGCTGGCTGAACGGCTGAAAAAGCAGGAGGAATGAAGCATATGGGAATCAGCATTGCCATTGATGGCCCGGCGGGAGCCGGAAAAAGTACCATTGCCAGAAGGGTGGCAAAGGAGCTGTCCTTTCTCTACGTGGACACGGGAGCCATGTACCGGGCGGTGGCCCTTTATCTTTTGCGGGAGGGGATCCGAGGGGACGACCCGGGGCAGATCCAGGAGAGGTGCCGGGGCGCCCATGTATCCATCCGATATGAAAAGGGGGAACAGCTGGTGCTCCTGAACGGGGAGGACGTCACCCGCCTGATCCGAATGGAGGAGGTGGGGAACATGGCCTCCGTCAGCTCGGCGGATCCTGGCGTGCGCGCTCATCTTCTCAGCTTTCAAAGGACCCTGGCCCAGGAAAACGACGTGGTCATGGACGGAAGGGACATCGGCACCACCATCCTTCCCCAGGCGGAGGTGAAAATCTATCTCACGGCCAGCGTCGATACCCGGGCGATGCGGCGGGCGGATGAGCTTCGCCAAAAGGGAGAGGAATGTGACCTGGAGGAAATCAAAAGAGACATTCTTGCCAGGGACGAGAGGGACATGAGCCGGGAGGTTTCCCCCCTTCGCAGGGCGGAGGACGCAGTCCTGGTGGACTCCTCGGACATGACGATTCAGGAAGTGACAGACCGTATCCTTCAGGTCTGCCGGGAAAGGGCGGTGAGGTAGATGAAGGTAAAGACAGCATCCACGGCCGGATTTTGCTTCGGCGTGCAAAGAGCGGTGGACAAGGTGTATGAGCTGATCCAGAAGGGAGAAGGCCCCATTTATACTCTGGGCCCCATCATCCACAATGAGGAGGTGGTGGCGGATCTGGACAGAAAGGGCGTGAAGGTCATCTCCCAGGAGGATCTGGAGGAGCTGAAGGGCGGCGTGGTGGTCATCCGCTCCCACGGGGTGGGAAAGGCCGTCTATGACAGGATCGAGAAAGCCGGTCTTGCCTACGTGGACGTCACCTGTCCCTTTGTCCTGAAGATCCACCGGATCGTGGAGCAGGAGAGCGGCCAGGGCAGCCATGTCCTGATCGTGGGAGACCAGGATCACCCCGAGGTGAAGGGCATCTGCGGCTGGTGCCAGGGCCCCTATTCGGTGATCAAAACCCTGGAGGAGGCCCAGGATTTTTGCCCTCCGGAAGGCAAAAACGTATGCGTGGTGTCCCAGACGACATTTAATTACAACAAATTTAAAGATATAGTTGAAATTCTCGGCAAAAAGAGGTATGATAATACTGTTTTAAATATTTTCAATATTTTAAACACTATTTGTAATGCTACCGAAGAACGGCAGAGAGAAGCGAGAAACATAGCCGGAGAGGTAGACACTATGCTGGTTGTTGGCGGCCGGCATAGCTCCAATACTCAAAAGCTGTTTGAAATATGTAAAAAGGAATGTGAAAATACTTACTATATACAAACACCTGTAGACTTGGATTCTGAAATGTTCCAATGCAGTAGTTATGTAGGTATTACAGCAGGGGCTTCCACCCCAAAGAAAATTATTGAGGAGGTTCAAGAACATGTCAGAATTAAGTTTTGAACAAATGCTGGAAGATTCCGTAAAAACCATCAGGAATGGAGAGATCGTGCAGGGCACCGTCATCGACGTGAAGGAAGATGAGATCATCCTTAACATTGGTTATAAGGCTGACGGCATCATCACCAAGAGCGAGTATTCCAATGACACAAGCATCGTGTTGGCAGATGCTGTGCACCCAGGCGACACCATGGAAGCGAAGGTTTTGAAGGTGAACGACGGCGAGGGCCAGGTGATCCTGACCTACAAGAGACTTGCCGCTGAGAAGGGCAACAAGCGCCTGGAGGAGGCTTTTGAGAGCCAGGAGGTGCTGAAGGCAGCCGTTACCCAGGTGCTGGACGGCGGACTGTGTGTCAACGTGGAGGAGGCAAGGGTGTTCATCCCCGCAAGCCTGGTGTCCGATACCTACGAGAGGGATCTGTCCAAGTACGCAGATCAGGAGATCGAGTTTGTGATCACCGAGTTTAATCCCAGAAGACGCCGCATCATCGGCAACCGCAAGCAGCTTCTGTTGGCCGAGAAGGCAAAGAAGCAGAAGGAGCTCATGGAGAGGATCAACGTGGGCGACACGGTTGAGGGTGTTGTGAAGAATGTGACCGATTTCGGCGCTTTCATCGACCTTGGGGGAGCTGACGGACTTCTTCACATTTCCGAGATGTCCTGGGGCAGGGTGGAGAACCCGAAGAAGGCCTTTACCGTGGGAGAGAACCTGCGTGTGCTGATCAAGGATATCAATGGGGACAAGATCGCCCTTTCCCTGAAATTCCCGGAGGAGAATCCGTGGCTGACGGCCGCAGAGAAGTTTGCGGTAGGAAACGTGGTATCCGGAAGGGTTGCCCGTATGACGGATTTTGGAGCGTTCGTGGAGCTGGCTCCCGGCGTGGACGCACTGCTCCATGTATCCCAGATCTCCAGAGAGCATGTTGCAAAGCCCTCTGACGTTCTGAACATCGGACAGGAGATCGAGGCTAAGGTGGTTGACTTCAATGGGGAGGACAGGAAGATCTCCCTCAGCATGAAGGCTCTTGAGAGCGTTGCTCCGGCAGAGACCGCTTTGGAGGGCTCCCAGGAATAAGGCTTCGGGGATTTCCCGCAGCGGGGAGGAGTTTTCCTCCCGCCAGATCAAAATAAGCAAGGACAGGAGAGATGCTGCCCATTCAGACATACCGGGTCGTGCCCGGATGGCTGGCGGCATCTCTTTTTTTCGTGGAGGGAAAAGTTGTCAGTCTTTCCATTTTGTGATATAATGGGCCTTGCGGCGATCCAGATATCTGGGATATGGCCTGTGCGGACCTGTCCGGTCTGCCTAAGACTTACGAAGGAAAAAGGAAAGAATGATATGTCAGTTTTATATGCCATTATTTTAGGGGTCATACAGGGGATCACAGAATTTCTCCCGGTGAGCAGCTTTGGCCATTTGGCGGTCCTGGAAGGGCTGTTTGGGATGGAGAGGGAGACGGGAATCCTTTTTGAGACCATGGTGCACATGGGCACTTTGGCGGCTGTCTTTGTGGCTTTTTGGAGTGATATCCGGCGGCTGGCCGAGGAGTATTTGGGGATGGCCATGGATCTTTTGGGGAACCTGAACCTTTATATCCACAACCGCAGGAGCGCTGAGCAGCTGCATTATGCAAGGATCGTGTACGGAACCTACCGGAAGTTCGCGGCTCTTGTGGCCGTCTCCCTGATTCCCACGGTGCTTTTGGGGTGCGGGGCAAGACGCCTGGCGGCCATGGCGGCGGCCTCCCCCCTTCTTCCAGGCGCCTGTCTTTTGGTCACGGGCATCCTGCTTCTGGTCACGGACATCAGCGGGGCAGGAGGCGGCAAAACGCCTAAGGACACGGGCTATGACTGTGCCATGTGGATGGGGATCTGCCAGGGAATCTCGGTGTTTCCCGGTCTTTCCAGATGCGGCCTGACCATCTGTGCCGGTCTTTTGTGCGGGCTCGGGCGGAAATTTGCGGTAAAGTTTTCGTTCATCATGAGTATACCGGCCATTGCGGGTGCTTTTTTCCTGGAGCTTCCCAGGTTTGCCTCCCAGGGAATGAGCCTGGGGCTTGGCTTTACCTATGTCCTGGCTGCGGCTGCGGCGGGGGTGACGGGTTATTTTGCCATCCGTTTTCTTCTCTCCCTTGTTTTGAGGGTCAAGCTTCGGTATTTTGCCGCATACTGCTTCCTGGCGGGGCTTGGGGCCCTTATCATCAATTTTTCGTGACAGAGGCAGACTTGACAGAGGGCATCATTTACGATAGGGGGAATTTCTTTTATGGCAGCAACGAAAACAACAAGAAAAAAGGGAACCAGGTCATCCAGCTCCCGAAGGAAAAAGAAGCAGGGGAGCCAGGGCGGTTTCCAAAATGAGATCATCCTGCTGATCGTCATGGCGGCCTCCATCATCCTCCTTGTCAGTGATTTTGGACTGGGAGGATTTGTGGGAAACGCCATCAGCGGAGCTTTCTTCGGCGTCATGGGACTGATGGCCTACGTGTTTCCCGTGGCTTTGTTTCTCGGAACGGCCTTTCTTTTGTCCAACAAGTCGAACCCGGCGGCCTACAAAAAGGCGGCCGCTTTCTGCGTACTCTTTCTTGTGCTCTGCGGCCTTGTGCAGCTGCTGACGGAGGGGTATGTGACCAGCAACACCCTCATGGATTATTACCGGCTCTGTTCGGATTACCGCACGGGCGGCGGCCTGCTGGGGGGAGCCATCTGCATCTCCCTCACCTCCGCCTTCGGTACGGTGGGCGGCTGGGTGATCCTGATCCTGGTGATCCTGGTCTGCCTGATCCTCATCACCCAAAAGTCTCTTTTTGGCTTTCTGGGTCATGCCTGGGACGGCCTTTTGGGATTGATCCAAAGCGGAAGGCAGCGGTATCAGGAGGGTCAGCCGGAGCGGGAAAGGATCCGCCAGTTGAAAAGCCAGCAGAGGCAGCTGGCCAGGCAGGAGCGCCAGGCACAGCGGGTGCGGCGTCTGGAGGAGGCCATTGCCGCTGAGGAGGCGGCGGATCAGGAGGGTCAGCCTGGAGCCGACGCCCGGCGGAGAAGGACGAGAGGGGGAGGAGAGGAGTTTGGAGCCTTTCTTTCCGGAACGTCCCTTTTGGGGGAGGAAAAGGGGCAGGAGCTGACCATCGAAAGCAGCCCGGCCCAACAGGGACAGCTGGAGTTCGCCATCCAAAGAGGGGAGGAGAGCCAGCCTTTGGAGGAGCCGGAGGAAGAGGAGGGCCTTTTGGAGGCGGAGAAGGCGCTGGCGGAGGAGAAGCCGTCTCCTGCGGCGGAGGAGATTCCCCAGAAGGCAGCGAAGAATCCCAGATCCTCCAAGGCGGAGATGGAAAAGGGAGTCCTGGACATCAGCCAGGAGATCAAAAGTCAGGAATCTCCGGTGAAAAAGGAGTATCAGTTTCCTCCCCTGCGTCTTCTGAAAAGAGGAAACGGCAAATCTCAGGGGGATTCTGACGCTTATTTAAGAAAGACGGCCCAGAAGCTACAGGATACCCTCCATAATTTTGGGGTAAACGTGAACATCGTGAACGTAAGCTGTGGGCCTACGGTGACCAGGTACGAGCTCCAGCCGGAGCAGGGAGTCAAGGTCAGCCGGATCGTGGGACTGGCGGACGATATCAAGCTGAACCTGGCGGCTGCGGACATCCGTATCGAGGCCCCCATCCCGGGAAAGGCTGCCGTGGGTATCGAGGTCCCCAATAAGGAAAACAGTCCGGTCATGCTGCGGGATCTTTTGCAGAGCCAGGAGTTCCAAAACGCCAAGTCCAGCCTGGCCTTTGCGGCAGGGAAGGATATCGGGGGAAATCCGGTGGTGGCGGACATTGCCAAGATGCCCCATCTTCTCATCGCAGGCGCCACCGGCTCCGGTAAGTCCGTGTGTATCAATACCCTGATCATGAGCATCCTCTACAAGGCGAAGCCGGACGAGGTGAAGATGATCATGATCGACCCCAAGGTGGTGGAGCTGAGCGTGTACAACGGCATTCCTCATCTGTACATTCCCGTGGTCACCGACCCCAAGAAGGCGGCAGGTGCTCTGAACTGGGCGGTGACAGAGATGACAAACCGGTACAATGCCTTTGCGGAGTACGGCGTCAGGAATCTTTCGGAGTTTAACAAGAAGCTGGAGACCATGAGCTTTCACGAGGAGGAGGCAAAGCCGGATAAGATGCCCCAGATCGTCATCATCGTGGACGAGCTGGCGGATCTGATGATGGTGGCTCCCGGAGAGGTGGAGGATGCCATCTGCCGTCTGGCGCAGCTGGCCAGGGCGGCGGGCATCCACCTGATCATCGCCACCCAGAGGCCGTCGGTAAACGTCATTACGGGGCTGATCAAGGCGAACATGCCTTCCAGGATCGCCTTTGCCGTCTCCTCGGGCGTGGATTCCAGGACCATTCTGGACATGAACGGCGCAGAGAAGCTGCTGGGAAAAGGAGATATGCTCTTTTATCCCCAGGGCTATCCCAAGCCGGCCCGGCTCCAGGGGGCCTTTGTCTCCGATGACGAGGTGAGCGCCGTGGTCCGCTTTTTGGCGGACAAGAATCCCGCCGCCTCCTACAGCAGCCAGATCCAGCAGCAGGTGAACACGGGAAGCTCCGTCCTTCCAGGAGGAGGACAGGGAGAGGAGCGGGATGTCTATTTTGAGGATGCCGGGAAATTTATCATCGAGAAGGAGAGGGCTTCTATTGGAATGCTCCAGAGGATGTTTAAGATCGGCTTTAACCGGGCTGCCCGGATCATGGATCAGCTGACGGATGCCGGCGTGGTGGGGCCTGAGGAGGGCACCAAGCCGAGGAAGGTGCTGATGACGATGGAGGAATTTGGGGGGTATATGGAGGAGAATCCCTGAGCAGAGAATGTGGTTTTAGAGAAGAAAAGGCCCAGAGCGCTGGGCGGTTAGGAGGTTTTTATGGTTAGACATGTGGTGATGTGGTGTTTTCGGGAGGAGCTGCCGCAGGAGGAGAGGACGAGTGCGAAGGAGAGGATCAAGAGAGAGCTGGAGGCTCTTGTGGGCGTGGTGCCGGGATTGCTTTCTGCAAGGGTGGTGACGGAGCCCATCAGCTCCAGCAGCCATGATATCTGCCTTGTGGCTGCCATGGACAGTGAAGAGTCTTTGAGGGCTTATGCCACGAACCCGGATCATGTGAAGGCGGCTCAGTTTGTCCGCAGCGTGACCTGTGGCCGGGCGGTCATGGATTATTGTGAATAAAGCCCATGGAGATTCGTATTTTGTCCGTGGGGAAGATCAAGGAGAGATACCTGACGGAGGGCATCGGGGAATATGCCAAACGGCTGGGAAGGTACTGCCGCCTTTCCTTCGTCCAGGTTGCGGATGAGCGGACGCCGGATAAGGCCTCCCAGGCCCTGAATCAGCAGATCCGAAGGACGGAGGGAGAGCGCCTGCTCAGGCATATCCGGGAGCAGGATTACGTCATAGCCCTTGCCATTGAAGGGAGGATGCTGGATTCCCCCCAGCTCTCCAAAAAGCTGGAGGGTTTGGCGGTGGCTGGGGTCAGCTCCGTCACCTTTGTGATCGGGGGCTCCCTGGGCCTTTCCCCGGAGGTCCTTTCCCGGGCGGACCTTCAGCTGAGCTTTTCCAAGCTGACCTTTCCCCATCAGCTGATGCAGATGATCCTATTGGAGCAGATCTACCGGGCATACCGTATCATGAACAACGAGCCATACCACAAATAAGGTGTGTTTCCACAAAAGACAAGTGAGGAGACGGAAATATGAGACTGGCAAAACGGGAAGTGAAGGATGAAGAGGAGCTCCGGGGCATTCTGGAGGACTGCCTTGTGATGCGTCTGGGACTTTCAGACGAGGAAGGGATGTTTGTGGTTCCGGTGAACTTTGGCTGGGAGATGGAGGACAGGGAAGGGGAGAAGCCCTTGCTTCGCCTTTATTTCCACGGGGCCAAGGAGGGGAGAAAGGCCCGGGCCATGAGGGCCCGCCCGGAGGCGGCCTTTGAGATGGACTGCGGCCACGGCCTGATCAAGGGCGATTACAGCTGCGCCTATTCTTTTTCTTATCGGAGCATCATGGGGACGGGAAGGCTGCGCTTTTTGGAGGGCGAGGAGGAAAAAAAGCGGGGGCTGACCTTTCTCATGGAGCACATGGATGTCAAGGCAGAGGTGCGCTTTTCCAGTCAGGCGTTGGAGAGGACGGAGGTCTTCTGCCTGGAGTCCCAGGATTATACCGGAAAGAAGCGGTAGGGAGACGTCCAGATACTTAGGCGGCCGTCTTCTTGGACAGCCGCAGGCAGAGGAGGATCAGAGGTGGAAAAATGGATGAGATCATAGAGGGCTTTGACGATTTTATCGCAGATTATCCCATATACGATTACAGGATCGTGCCCACCGACGGCTTTTGCGCAGCCCAGCGGGTGAGGATCATCTGCCGGGAGGAGTGCGAGAGGTACGGAAGCACCTGGGCCTGCCCCCCGGGGGTGGGAACCCTCTCCCAGTGTGAGCGAAGGATCCGCTCCTATCCCCAGGGGGTGTTTTTTTCCAGCGCAGCGGAGGTGTCGGATCTGCTGAACATGGAGGAGCTTTTGTCCACCAGGGGGGAGCACGAAAGTCTTACCACTAAGGTGGCAGATTACCTTGGATCCCTGGGCTATGAGACATACACCCTGTCAACGGAATCCTGCGACATCTGTGACCGCTGTGCCTATCTGGACGGAGAGCCCTGCCGTCACCCAGAGCATATGCACCCCTGCCTGGAGAGTCATGGGGTGGTAGCCCAGCTTCTTGCGGAGGAGCAGGGGATGGATTATCAGCTGGGGGGAAACACGATACTGTGGTTTTCCCTGGTCCTGTATCGAAAAAAGGACTCCTCCAAGGAGGTATAGAGCAAGGTCTCCCGGCATACATTAATGGTAAACGCCGGGGGATTTTTTTATGAAAAGAAGCTGGAAGGAGCATCTGGTATCGGCCATGGAGATCCCCGGTGACCTGGCCTACAAGGATGCCATCGTTACCCTGACAGGCCCCAGACAGGTGACCGTGGAAAATTACAGATCCATCCTTTCCTACACCGGGGAGGAGCTGGTGATCCTCACCCAGGGGGGAAGGGTTCGGGTCCGGGGAAGCGGTCTGACCATTTTGTGGTACACCCCGGCGGAGATGGAGATCCGGGGAAGGATTCAGGAGATCCTGCTGGAAAATGGGAAGGGCTGACGAAGGCAAAGGGAGGGAGAGGCAGATGGGAGATCCGGGAAGGCTGCTTCAGGGATACGTGATCCTTCTTCTGGAGGGCGGTCAGCTGGAGCGGTTTTTGAACCTATGCAGGGGGCGGGCCATCCTTCTGGGAAAAATAACGATTACAGAGGCGGGCCGGATGACTGCTATAGTGTCCTTGAGAGATTTTTTCCGGCTGGGGCCCATCCGAAGGAAGACGGGGGTACATATCCATATATTGAAAAAGTGCGGCTTTCCCTTTTTTCTCCAGAGGAGCAAAAGGAGAAAGGCCTTTTTGCTGGGAAGCCTTTTGTGCCTCCTGCTTTTGTTTTTTCTGTCGGGGCGGCTTTGGAGCATCCGCATCCAGGGAAACGTCAGCGCGTCCACCCCTGAGCTGATGGGGTTTCTGACAGATCGAGGGATCACCCACGGGATCTCCAAAAAAAGTATTTCCTGCAGCGAGATCGCAGCCATGGTCCGGGAGGAATACCCGGCCGTGACCTGGGCCTCCGCAAGACTGGAGGGGACCCGCCTGATCCTGTCCATTCGGGAGGGGAAGGCGGAAATGGAAAAGCGGCAGCAGGAGGGAAGAGGCAGCCTGGCGGCGGAGGTGGGAGGAGAGATCGTCTCCATGGTCACCAGGGCGGGGACTCCCGCCAAGAGAACGGGGGAATGGTGCAGCCCGGGGGAGATCCTCATCGCCGGGTGGGTGGATATCAAAAATGACAGCCAGGAGGTGGTCCGGAGGGAGTACCTGGCTGCGGACGGCGACGTGTACGTGCGCCGCAGCCTTCCCTATGAGGAGTCCTTTTCCCGCACCCAGAGACGGAGGGTTCTGGAGGAGGGGGAGAGGCGCCGCTTCAGCCTGCAGCTGGGCAGCTGGTATTTCTCCCTGGCCGGGAGGAAGAGAGAGGGCGACTGCCGCAGGACGGAGCTTTTTCCCCTGCGGCTCACGGAGAGCTTCGTCCTTCCGATCACCCTGGGAAGGATCACCGACACGCCCCAGAGGGTGGAGACGGTGTTCCTGACCCCGGAGGAGTCCAGGGAGCTGGCCCTTTTGCGGCTGCGGCTCTACGAAGAAAAATTAATGAAAAAAGGGGTTCAAATATCCGGGAATGATGTTAAAATAGAGGTTGACGACGCCCGGTGCGTCAGCAGAGGCGCCCTCACGGTCATTGAAAAGACCGGAAGGCTGGTTCCCTCTGCAGAAGAAGTACCAACAGAAAGGATACTGCAGGATGGCTAACCATATCATTGAATTACATGCGGAGGTGCCGGCAGATCTGGAGGGAAATGTGTTCGGGCAGTTTGACAGCCATTTGAAGCTGATCGAGCGGACCCTGAACGTGACCATGATCTTCCGGGACGGACTGCTGAAGATCCTGGGCTCGGAGGAAAGCGCAGCCCAGGGAAAACAGCTGGTGGATGAACTGGTGACCCTGGCGAAGCGGGGAAATACCATCACCACCCAAAATGTAAATTATGCCCTGGCCCTGGCCTTGGAAAAAAGGAACCAGGTACTGACCAGGATCGATGAGGATATTATTTGCACCACCATACAGGGAGCGCCCATCAAGCCCAAGACCCTGGGCCAGAAGGAGTACGTGGATCAGATCCGCAAGAAGATGATCGTCTTTGGGGTGGGGCCGGCCGGTACCGGAAAGACTTATCTGGCCATGGCCATGGCGGTGACCGCCTTCCGCAATGAGGAGGTCAGCCGGATCATCCTTACCAGACCCGCCATTGAGGCGGGGGAGAAGCTGGGCTTCCTTCCCGGAGACCTTCAGAGCAAGGTGGATCCCTATCTGAGGCCTTTGTACGACGCCCTCTACCAGATCATGGGGGCGGACACCTTTGCCAAAAACATGGAGCGGGGCCTGATCGAGGTGGCCCCGCTGGCTTATATGAGGGGCCGGACTTTGGACAATGCCTTCATCATCCTGGATGAGGCCCAGAATACCACGCCAGCCCAGATGAAGATGTTCCTCACCCGTATCGGCTTTGGCTCCAAGGTCATCGTCACCGGGGATGCCTCCCAGAAGGATCTGCCGAGGGATGCCGTTTCCGGGCTGGACGTGGCCATGAAGGTGCTGAAAAGGATCGAGGACATCGCCTTTTGCCAGCTCACCAGCAAGGACGTTGTCCGCCATCCCCTTGTACAGCAGATTGTACAGGCCTACGATGATTACGAGAAGCGGAGCTCCAAGACCTCAAAAACAGACAAAACAGAAAAACGTCCCCCAAGGAGGGGGCGCTAGGAGGTGCCTATGATATCCATTGATTATGAATGGGAAACGAAGGAGGAGCCTCAGCTTCCCTGCCGGGAGCTGGCGGAGGAGGTCGCAGGGAAGGTGCTGGAGCTGGAGGGATGCCCCTGGGATGCCCAGGTCAATCTGGTGGTGACGGACGATGCGTCCATCCGCCAGGTAAATCGGGAGTTTCGGGGGATTGACGCTCCCACGGATGTGCTCTCCTTTCCCATGATCCCCTTTGGGACTCCCGGGGATTACGGGATCTTGGAGGAGGATGAGAGTTTTTTTGACCTGGATACCGGGGAGCTGCTGCTGGGGGACATTATGATCTCCATGCCGAGGGCCCAGGCCCAGGCCAAGGAGTACGGGCACAGCCTCAAGCGAGAGTTCTGCTTTTTGGTGGCCCACAGTATGCTGCATCTTCTGGGCTATGACCATATGGTCCAGGAGGAGGCCCGCATCATGGAAGGGAAGCAGGCGCAGGCTCTTGAGGAGCTGGGGATCACCCGATAAAAAAGTGACAAGAGATCGGACACAGAAGACAGATGAGAAGCAAAGGAGGAAACTATGAAGAAAAGGATCTTGCAGATGGTGACGGGACTGCTTTTGTCCTG
>JAUNJL010000031.1 GCA_030533315.1 Eubacteriales bacterium | reverse complement strand
TCTCCTTTATCTTGCATTATGAATCCCTGCACATCTGTATCATCTTTCCTTGCCGCCCGCACAGTCCCGAACAACCCGGCCTATTCACTTTCCGTACACCCGGATCGTCCCGAAGATCCTCTTCACGAAAGCCCTGTTCTGCAGCTCGGCAATGGCGGTCTTGAAGTCTCCCTCTCTGACCTTCGCCGTGATAACCACCACCTCGGCACATTCCTCCGATACGTTCTCTCTCTGGATGATCTGGGCAACGCTGACCTGATATTTAGCAAAAACCTCTGTCATCTCGGAGAGCACGCCGCAGCGGTCCTCCACGTGAAGACGGAGGAAATACCGGTTATGGGTATCCTCGATCCTCTTCACGGGGATCTCCTTGTAACAGGTGCAGCCGATCCGGGCACAGCATCCCGCCTGGATGTTCCGGACAATGTCAAACACGTCGCCCACAATGGCGCTGGCGGTGGGCAGCTCTCCCGCTCCTCTTCCAAAAAACATGGCGTCCTCCACCGCATCCCCGCGGACAAAGACCGCATTGTAGGAATCGTTGACCGAGGCCAGGGGATGATCTCTGGGGATCAGCATGGGGCACACATAGGCCTCGATCCCTTCCTCCGTGTTTCTCGCCACGCCTAAAAGCTTGATGATACAGCCCATTTCCTTGGCATAAAGGATGTCCTTTGCGGTGATCTTCGTGATCCCCTCCACATAAACGTTGTCAAAAACAACTCGGGAATTGAAGGCGACGGATGCAAGAATGGCCACCTTCCGCCCTGCGTCCAGACCCTCGATATCGGCCGTGGGATCCGCTTCCGCATAGCCCAGCTCCGTGGCAAGGGCCAGGGCGTCCTGAAACTCCATCCCCTCCTGAGTCATCTTCGTCAGGATAAAATTGGTGGTACCGTTCACGATACCCATGACCTCTGACATATAGTTTCCAGCCAGACACTGCTTCAGCGGGCGGATAATGGGGATTCCCCCTGCCACTGCGGCCTCGAACAGGAAATCCGATCCGGAGCTTTCCGCCGCATCAAAAAGCTCCTTCCCGGAAACCGCGATCAGATCCTTGTTGGCGGAAACCACCTTTTTTCCAGCTCTCAGAGCTTCCAGAATGTAATCCTTTGCCGGAGACATACCTCCCATCACCTCGATCACGATCTCGATCTCTGGATCCGAGATGATATCCTCCCATTTGTTGGTGAGAACCGAAGGATCCTCCACCTTTTTTGCCGCTTTTTCCAGGTTCCGCACAAGGATCCTGCTGATCCGAACCTGACAGCCGATCTTGGCAGTCATCTCACGCTCCTGGTTTTTCAATACCTTGTACACGCCCGTTCCCACGGTACCCAGCCCTAAAAGGGCTGCCTTTATGACTCTTTCTTCCATTGGAGTCCTCCTCTTATTCGTCTATCTTGATGCCTCTTCCTCGGCCCGCAAACCGGTTATCGTACGATCATCATAGCTTTAATAGTAGGTCAGAAACCAGATTTTGTCAAGGACGGAAATGGTTTTGTTTCTTTTCGCAAATGCCTTTGTTTCTGCCCACTGCCCCCTTCTGCGGCCACCCGTGCATACGGCCCTTACGCTCTCGAGATGGCGGCTCAGCTGCCTGAGCCTTTGTATTTTTCCAGCTCTTTTTGCAGATGATAAATATAGTGGAAGCAGGCATTCAGGAGCATGGGGATCAAAAGGGAATAAATGCCGGCTGCGGCCATGTAGAGAATGGTTCCTTCCCTGCCATCCCCCGCTCCTGCCACGAAACAGTAAAACATCCCAATGGAATGGAGCAGCGCCAGCACCCCCAAAAACAACTCTCTCAATCGTCTCATCCTGATCCTCCTCTCATCAGTGTGTTTATAAATACACTGTTTTATTTTCCATTTTACATTGATAATAGAAGAATATCAAGAACATTTTGGACGTGATAAAATGATTAAGTATGATCGGCTTTGGGCCACCATGAAAAAACGAGGTATTTCCCAGTATGCCCTTTATACCTTTTATGGCGTTGATCGTTCTCTCTTGAATCGTTTCCGAAAAAACATGAACGTGGAGATCTTCACTCTGGACAGACTTTGCGCCATCTTGGACTGCAGGATCGAGGACATTGTGGAGTACGTTCCGGATACCTCCGATGAGAGAGACAAAAAAGAGGACGACAGCCGTCAGGTATAAAAGACATATTTCAAAATGAGGCTTATTTCTCCCAAGAGTTATTGTTTGTCCCTCTTTAGAACATATTGCTCTTTTCATTCTTCTCCCTTCCGAAATTTTTTCCTTTTTTCTTCCCCCATTTACGGTTATAATAAAACCAAGCTTCGCTGCCGTACATTCCCGTCATTTTCATCCCCTGAAAATAGGCCCGGTAATATGCGGTGATACATGGAAGCCACAAAGATCCGGGAGGTTTTTTATGAATGTATTTGATATATTAGGCCCTGTGATGATCGGCCCATCCAGCTCTCACACGGCCGGGGCCGCCCGCCTGGGCCGGATCGCAAACGCCCTTCTGGGACAGCCAGCTGTTTTTGCGGACATACTCCTTCACGGCTCCTTTGCAAAGACCTACAAGGGACATGGGACGGACAAAGCCCTGGTTGCAGGAATCCTGGGGATGGCTACGGACGATGAAAGGATCCGCTTTTCCCTGGAGGAGGCCAAAAAATCCGGCCTCTCCCTCTCCATCTCCACAGGAGAGATCGATGGAGCCCACCCCAACACCGCCCGGATCACTCTGACCGGACAGGACGGAAAAACCATCTCCCTGCGGGGAAGCAGCATAGGCGGCGGAAACATTCAGGTAACCAGTGTCAATGACATGGATGTCTCCTTCACAGGCGAACGAACGGCCTTTCTCGTTCTCCACAGGGACACTCCCGGAACCATTGCCGCCGTCACGGAGCTTTTGGCAGAGTACGACATGAACATCTGTAATTTCCGTCTCTCCCGTAAGGAACGGGGAGGCCAGGCCGTCATGACCATTGAGGTGGATGGCAGCCCTGCGGAAGAAATAAAAGAAAAAATCCAGCGGCTTCCCAATATTTACACCTGCACCGTGCTATGGGCCCAGAGCTGAGATCAGAAAGCCCCTGTCTCATCCCTGCTGCGAGAAACCGCACATCCAGCGCAGGATGCTTTCGGCGGCAATGAACCTGATTCCTGCGCCAGAGACAAAGGATCCATGCAGACATACTCGCCCGATTCGCCGTTTTGGGGCACAAAATAGAGTTTTGGAGGAATTGACCTATGGAATTGAACTATACGTCTATGGCACTGCTTGTAGAAGCCGCCAAAAAGGCCGGCTGCCCCCTCTCCCACCTGGTCCTTCAGCAGCAGGCAAAGCAGATGGAGCTTACAGAAAAACAGGTCTACGAACGGATGAGAGAAAACTATAAAGTCATGAAGTCCTGCATTCAGCCGGGCTGCGATCCCAACCTAAAAAGCGCCAGCGGCCTGACAGGCGGCGATGCCTTTCGGATGCAGCAGATGGTTTTGTCCCGAAAAAATCTCACCGGCTCCATGGTCGGCGGCGTCCTGTATCGAGCCCTGGCCATCTCTGAACTGAACGCCGCCATGGGACGTGTGGTTGCGGCTCCCACCGCCGGAAGCTGCGGAATCGTCCCAGCCGTCGTCCTCACCCTGGAGGAAGAAAAGAGCCTGCCGGAAAAAGACTGTGTCATGTCCCTGTTTACCGCCTCCGCCGTGGGGCTGGTCATTGCGGCCAACGCCTCCCTTGCCGGCGCCCAGGGAGGCTGCCAGGCCGAATGCGGTTCCGCCTCAGCCATGGCGGCCGCCGCAGCCGTGGAGCTTTCCGGAGGAACGCCGGACATGATCGATTCCGCCGTCGCAGCCGCCCTAAAGAACATCCTGGGGCTGGTCTGCGACCCGGTTGCCGGGCTTGTGGAGATCCCCTGTATCAAACGAAACGCTTCCGGCGCCGTGAATGCTCTGACTGCGGCAGAGCTGGCTCTGGCAGGCATCCAAAGCGCCATTCCTGCGGACGAGGTCATCTGGGCCATGAAAAAGGTGGGAGACATGATGCCCTCCGCCCTGAAGGAGACTGCCAAAGGAGGTCTTGCAGCCACCCCCACTGGAAAAAAATTATGTAAAATGGTCTTCGGCTGAATCCATTCTCCCATGGACAGCCGGCTGAGAAAGCGAGATCGAAATGCTGAGTCACCAAAAGACCGGCCCTCCCGCCATCAGGCGGGGAGCCGGTCTTTTTGATCTTTGGAAAGTGTAGGCAATTTCTACGTTATTTGTAATTAACGATGCTTCCGAACTCCTCTTTCAATGAAGCGCCGCCCACCAGGCCTCCATCAATGTCAGCCTGTGCAAACAGCTGGGGAGCTGTCTTAGCATTCACGGATCCGCCGTACTGAATGCGGATAGCCTCAGCGGTGGCCTCGTCATAAATCTCGGCGATACATGCACGGATGCTGGCACACACCTCCTGCGCCTGCTCCGTGGTGGCCGTCTTGCCGGTTCCAATAGCCCAGATCGGCTCATAAGCGATCACGGCCGTCTTCGCCTGGTCCGCAGTCACACCCTGGAAACCAACCTTTACCTGCTGGCGGATGAAATCCATGGTCACACCCTGCTCTCTCTGGGTGAGAGTCTCGCCACAGCACATGATGGGCGTGATGCCATGCTCAAAGGCCTTGAGCATCTTTTTGTTCACCGTCTCATTGGTCTCCGCAAAATACTCTCTTCTCTCAGAGTGGCCAAGCACCACATATTTCACGCCTGCGTCGGTGAGCATAGCCGGAGAGATCTCTCCCGTGTATGCCCCCTTCTCCTCATAGTACATATTCTCTGCGCCGACCTGGATATTGGAGCCCTTTGCAGCCTCCACCACGGGAATGATATCGATGGCCGGTACACAGAATACCACGTCCACCTCCTCATTCACAACGAGAGGCTTTAAGGTTTCCACTAATTTTACAGCCTCACTGGGCGTCATGTTCATTTTCCAGTTGCCAGCGATGATTTTTTTTCTTGCCATTTTGTTTTATCTCCTTTTGCAGATCATGGGATCAGGTGTTCTTTGGGATCATTTGTCGTTTGCTGCCGCAACGCCGGGAAGCTCTTTTCCCTCCAGGAACTCTAAGGATGCGCCGCCTCCCGTGGAAATATGGGTCATCTTGTCGCCATATCCAAGGATGTTGACAGCTGCCGCAGAGTCACCGCCGCCGATGATCGTGGTGGCATCCGTCTCGGCAAGAGCTTTGGCCACTGCCTCCGTTCCGTGTGCGAAATTCGACATCTCAAAGCAGCCCATAGGCCCATTCCACACAACGGTTTTTGCATCCTTCACGGCCTCGCAGAAGGCCTTCTCCGTCTCAGGCCCGATATCCAATCCCTGCCAGCCGTCCGGGATCTCTCCCTTACCTACCACCTGGGTGCTGCAGTCGTTGGAGAAAGCGTCCCCAATGCGGTTGTCAACGGGAAGAAGAAGCTTCACGCCCTTCTCCTCTGCCTTCTTCACCATATCCAGGGCATACTGAAGATAATCATCCTCACAGAGGGAGTTGCCGATGCTCCCGCCCATAGCCTTGGAGAAGGTATAGGACATCCCTCCGCCAATGATCAGAACGTCAACCTTATCCAAAAGATTGTTGATCACGGAAATCTTGCTGGAAACCTTGGCGCCGCCCAGGATGGCCACAAACGGCCTCTCCGGATTGTTCACCGCATTTCCAAGGAAGTCGATCTCCTTCTGCATCAGATAGCCTACAACCGCCGTATCCACAAACTGGGTCACGCCCACGTTGGAGCAGTGAGCCCTGTGTGCGGTACCAAATGCGTCATTCACAAATACGTCGCAGAGGGAGGCAAGCTCTTTGCTGAAGGCCTCTCCGTTTTTTGTCTCCTCCACACGGTAACGGGTGTTCTCCAGAAGAACAACCTCACCCTCCTGCATAGCCTCCACGGCCGCCTTTGCATTGGGACCCACAACCTGGGCATCGGGAGCAAACTTCACTTCCTGTCCCAACAGCTGGGAAAGGCGCACCGCCACCGGTGCCAAAGACAGCTCGGGAAGAGGCTGTCCCTTGGGCTTTCCAAGATGGGAGCAAAGAATGACCTTCCCACCGTCCGCAATAAGCTTCTTAATGGTCGGAAGAGCTGCCACCAGACGGTTCTCGTCCGTGATCTTTCCATCCTGGAGAGGTACATTAAAATCGCATCTTACGAGGACCTTTTTTCCTTTTACGTTGATGTCGTCAACAGATTTTTTATTCAGCATTTGTATGCCTCCTTATTTTTCGTGTCTGAAATGGAAAAAGGGCCCGGCCCTATTCAGACCGGACCCCCATTTGAGCCTATACTTCTACTATATCGTCATGGGAAAACACCGCAGTCATCCCGGCCCGGGCCGGACGACGCTGGATCATGCGCCCAGAAGCTTGCCAAAGTGCTTGATCGTACGAACCATCTGGCTTGTGTAGGAGTTCTCATTGTCATACCAGGAAACCACCTGTACCTCTGTGGTTCCATTCTCCAGAGGCAGAACCATGGTCTGAGTGGCATCGAACAGGGAGCCGAATCTCATACCAACGATGTCGCTGGATACGATCTGATCTACGTTGTAGCCAAAGGACTCATTGGAAGCAGCCTTCATAGCCTCGTTGATCTGGTCTACCGTCACATTGCCCTCCACAACAGCCGTCAGGATGGTGGTGGAGCCAGTGGGGGTCGGTACACGCTGTGCAGAGCCGATGAGCTTGCCGTTCAGCTCGGGGATAACAAGGCCGATGGCCTTTGCTGCGCCGGTGCTGTTGGGAACGATGTTTACAGCAGCTGCGCGGGATCTTCTCAGATCGCCTTTTCTCTGCGGTCCGTCAAGTGTCATCTGATCACCTGTGTAGGCGTGGATCGTGCACATGATACCAGACTTGATAGGAGCGAGATCATTCAGTGCTTTCGCCATGGGAGCCAGGCAGTTGGTGGTGCAGGAAGCTGCAGAAATGATGTGATCCTCTTTTGTGAGAGACTCATGGTTTACGTTGTAAACGATGGTCTTAAGATCATTTCCAGCTGGTGCGGAGATGATCACATGCTTTGCGCCGGCATCAATGTGAGCCTGAGACTTTGCCTTGGAGGTATAGAATCCAGTACACTCCAGAACAACATCCACGCCCAGCTCTCCCCAGGGAAGCTCTGCTGCGTTGGCCTTCGCATAGATCTTGATCTCTTTTCCGTCAACGATAATGGAATCTTCTGTAGCGGAAACCGTGTCTGCCAGAGCGTACCTGCCCTGTGTGGAGTCATATTTTAACAAGTGAGCCAGCATGGCGGGAGAGGTCAGATCGTTAATAGCCACAATCTCAAATCCCTCTGCTCCGAACATCTGACGAAATGCAAGACGACCGATACGTCCAAAACCATTAATTGCAACTTTTACTGCCATGATAAAATTCCTCCTATGAATTTAAGTGGTATATTACGGCGTTTCCCGGTTTGTTAAAGAAACGTCAACCTACACTGTATTGTACCTAATTCCAAACAAGATTTCAAGACTTTTTCAAAAAAAACTGAGAAATCTGCCCGACTATGCTATAATGGGTGACAGCTATTTTCCCCGCAGGGATCATTTACCTGACCAACCATATTTTCAGAAAGGACATATCCTATGCAGCACAAAATTTTATGGGACTGCCACATGCACTCTTCGTTTTCCGCAGATTCTGATACGCCTATGCAGGAGATGGCAAAAAGAGCTCAGGCCCTGGGTCTTTCAGGCATCTGCTTTACCGAGCATCTGGATCCAGACTACCCGGATACACCGGAGAAGCTTTCCTTTTCCCTGGACGTCCCCGCTTACCACAGGTCTCTCTGCCAGCTTCGGGAAGCATTTCCCGGGCTGTCCATCCGCTTCGGCATCGAGCTTGGCCTGCAGATCCATCTGGCGGAGGACTTTCATTCCCTTTTGAAGCAACACCCCTTCGATTTTGTCATCGGCTCCTCCCATGTAGTCCACGGAATGGATCCCTACTACCCGGACTTCTTCCAGGGACGCAGGGTCTGGGAATGCTACATGGAATATTTTGAGTCTATCCTGGAGAACCTCAGCTTTTTTGACCAGATGGACGTTTATGGTCATCTGGACTACGTGGTGCGCTACGGCCCCGGCAAAAACGCCGAGTATTCCTATGGCCGTTTTCAGGACATCCTGGACGCCATCCTAAAAAAGATGGTGGAAAAGGGAATTGGGCTGGAGCTGAACACCGGCGGCTATCACTATGGTCTGGGACATCCCAATCCTCATCCGTCCGTACTGAAGCGTTACCGCCAGCTTGGGGGAGAGATCGTCACCATCGGCGCAGACGCCCACGCCCCCTCGAAGGTCGCCTTCGCCTTTGCCCAGGGGGCCTCGGTGCTCCGGGAGTGCGGCTTTTCTTATTACGCCGTGTTCCGGGAGAGAAAACCAGAGTTTTTTCCAATATAAGCAAAAATCCCCAGAAAAATAACCCTTCCCCCTCTCAGCCTGACAGCAAAGGGGCTCGCCCCTTGCCGCAGCTTTGTGAGCTCTTACTTCGAGGGATTCTGAAGCTTCTCCAAAAAGACCGCAAGCATACTTTTTTCTTCCCGCTCCTCCGCTTTTTCATAAAGCCTCCGAAGCCCCACGGTGATCACATCGATGAGGATGGGAGAAAAGGTCATCAGCAGAAATACCAGGATAATCATGCCAAATTCCAGGGAACCCAGAGTCAAAAGCTTCTGAAGAATGACGGCAGCCGCAAAAAAAATCACCTGCATACCGTAAATGATCACCTTCCTGTAACCATTCAGCGGCGCATACACAGTTTTTAAGGCTGCCATGTAATTCCACCCGGTCACAAGGACGCAGGCTGTATTCAGCATGTCCGTGGAATGATAGGCATTCTGGCACACCAGCATGACCGTAAAAACGCATCCCGATATGGTCACCGCCGCAGGAAAGGCATTCATGAACACATAGCGCAAAAAGCCGTCCTGGATCTTGTTAAAGTTGTTCTCCTGAGCCAGCAGAAAGGTGGGGATCCCCACCGCACAGGTGCTGATCAGGGACATCTGGATGGGCTCGAAGGGATAGGCCGCTCCCCAGAAGATGGTGAGCAGGGACAGGATCACGGAAAAAATCGTCTTTATGAGAAACATGGAAGCCGCCGTGCGGATATTGTTCACCACCCGCCTCCCCTGATTGACGATATGAGGCATGGCGGAAAAATTGGAGTCCAGCAGCACCACGTTTGCAATGTTCTTGGCAGCATCGCTCCCTTCCGCCATGACCACGCTGCAGTCCGCCTCCTTTAAAGCCAGGACGTCATTGACACCGTCCCCTGTCATGGCCACGGTGTGTCCCTGCTTTCTCAGCGCCTGCACCATCCCCTTCTTCTGCTGAGGCGTCACACGCCCGAACACACAATACTCTGCGATGGCAGACTCCATCTCCTCCTGTGTGGTGATGGTGGTGGCGTCAATATATTTGTCCCCATTCTTCAGCCCCGCCTTCCGGGCAATGGCCGATACGGTCACCGGATCGTCCCCGGAGATCACCTTCAGATCCACTCCCTGACTGTCAAAGAAGGCAAGCGTCTCAGGTGCATCCTCCCGGATCACATCCGTCAGCAAAAAGAGGGCAATGGGCTCTGTTCCCTCCGGCACCTCCGTCTCCTGACTCTCTTCCAGGCTGTGGGCCAGCACAAGCACTCGAAGTCCCTTTTCCCCATATGCGGCGCAGGTCCCAAAAAGCTCCGGGTCTCCCTGGGGAAAAAGAAACTGTGCCGCTCCCATCAGGTAGGTGCCTCCCTCCTCAAAAACTACGCCGCTGTACTTCCGGTCTGAGGAAAATGGAATGATGCGGCGGGCTTTTTTTTCACTCTGCCTGTGAAAGCGCTTTCTCAAAGCCTCCGCCGTGGCGTTGTTGTCCTTCAAAAGCTCCATCATGTTTCCCATAACGTTCTCGATTTCAGGAGAAAGGGCAGGGCTCCCGGTCTCCCCCCTTTTATCCTCTTCCTCCAGGACCGCCCCTTCCTCCCTCAGGGCGGAAGGCTGGGAAGAAGCCTCATAGGGAATGGCCGCCTCCACCGTCATGGTCCCGGAGGTGATGGTTCCCGTCTTGTCAAGACAAAGGGTGTCCACCCGAGCCAGCGTCTCAATGCAGTACAGCTCCTGAACCAACGTGTTTTTCTTTGTGAGGGCAAGGGTCCCCAGGGTCAGCGCCACGCTGGTAAGGAGCACCAGCCCTTCGGGAATCATCCCCAGAACGGCCGCCACCATGCTCACCACGGAATCCCTGAGACTGTTCCCCGCAAGGTAAAACTGCTTGTAAAACAGCAGCATACCCATGGGAACGATGATGATGCTGATCACCTTCAGGATGGCATTCAGAGAGTTTCTAAGCTCAGAATTGTGCCTCTTAAATTCCTTGGCCTCGCTGGTGATCTGGGCCGCATAATTGTCCTTCCCCACGTGGATCACCTGACAGCAGGCCTCTCCGGAGGTCACAAAGCTTCCGGAAAAAAGCTCGTCTCCCACATTCTTGGACAGATTGTCCGCCTCTCCGGTAAGGAGGGACTCATTGACCTCCAAGGATCCCTCCAGCACCCTTGCGTCCGCCGGGATCTGATCTCCGGCCTTCAGATACAAAACATCGTCCAACACCAGCTTGTCTGTAGGAACGGTCCACTTTTGTCCCTCCCGTAGCACCACAGCCTTGCTCTCCGTCAGGATGGCCAGGCGGTCCAAGGTCTTTTTCGCCCGAGCCTCCTGGATGATCCCGATGATCGTGTTGATGATGATGATCCCCATGAACATGGAATTTTTGTAGGATCCCACCATCAGCACCAAAACCACCAGCACCAGGTTGAGAAAGTTAAAAAACGTCAGTGTGTTTTCCAGGATGATCTGCTTATATGTCCTGGTGTTGGGGTTTTCGTCATTATTGACCTTCCCCTCTTCAATCCTTGCCTGTACCTCTTCGTTTGTCAGTCCTGTCATGTTTTTTCCTTTACTGTCTTACCAAAATCAAAGTGTTTACACTTCCCAATTTTCCTATTCCCCAGAAGGATCGTATAAAGTATAGCATTTTTTTCAAAAAATATCCACTGCTCTGAAAAAAGATTCTATAGGTCATCGCACACATGATTCCAAAGTCATTGACTTCCCACGTCCGCCGTATATATAATAAACTACAGCAGCGGAATCAGCCCAGCGGTATGCCGGATCCCTTGGCGGCGAAGGCTGCCGACGCTGAAATACGGAAGAAAAGGAGAAAACAATGTTATCACAAACAGAACAGTCTTCATCCTCCCTTCGGGTTGCGGCCATTGATACGCTGAAAGCATGGGCGATCTTCATTGTGGTGCTTTCCCACAATCAAGTGATGGAGCAGGGAGGCGTTGGCAACTGCATCTTTTTTGCCGTATCTGGTTTTATGGCGGCGGCGCCTTTTTCAAAGAATCCTTTCGAGAATCGATTCACCTCTGTCAAGAGCTTTTTCACTTATTATGCAGGTAAGATTGTCAGGATCATGCCCTCCTTTTGGATCGTTCTTCTCTGCTCCTACATGATCTTCCCCGGAGGCTCAGCCCGAGAGCTTTTCTCCGCTATGCTTCTAAAGGATGTGACAGGACATATCTGGTTTCTGCAGAATACCATGCTTTTGTATTTTCTCACACCCTTCCTTGGTGCGGCGCTTCATCTGCTGTCCATCGGCCATCAGAAAAAAACGGGAAAAAAGAGCTTTGGACAGCTTCCTTTGCTTTTGACCGGAGTCGGGCTGCTGCTCATTGCTCTTTTGAAAAAAAGGCTTCGCTTTCCTACGTCGCTAATGACCTACAACGAAGGGACAGCTTTGATCTATACCGGCCAATATCTCATTGGCATGGCCTT
Organism: Eubacteriales bacterium; assembly: GCA_030533315.1. Next base: position 14,916 of record JAUNJL010000031.1, on the reverse strand, counting down.
TGCCTTTTTTTGGCGGGCTCTGTCAAAATATGAAGCTGTCTTTCAAGCGAAGCCTTTACGCACACTGCTGGATGTCATATCCTTTGTGCTTTTGCTTTTTCCCATATACACATGCCACACGGTACTTTCGCTTTGGTCTCCTCAGTATGCAGAATACCATATTGGCTGGAGACGCCCGCTGCTGTGCACCATCGTCTTTGCCCTGCTGATCGTGATATTGCTTTTAAATCCCAATGGGCTTGTCACAAGGCTCATGAGCTTCGGGCCCTTTGCCGTGATGGGCCGGGTAAGCTTTGGAATCTATCTGGTCCATTGGTATATCATTCCCCTGTGCGCCACTATCGCAAATACATACATCCGAAGCTTCACCGTCTATGCCCTAAGCCTGGGAATCGCCATCATACTGTATGGGGTGGTGGAAAAGCCTTTGGGCGTACTGATGAAAACAAAAAGCTGGCAAAAGTTTTTTGCCGTTTATACTCAAATGGACGCCTCCTTCAAAAAATAACTCCTCAGACGCACCATCTCCGATCCTTCCCTTCGCCTAGCCAGATACCATTTCCTTTCCTTGCAGCTCCAAGCTCCGTTTATAGAATCGAAAAGCCCAGGCAAATGCCTGGGTCTTTCAGTCTGAGATCCAATTACGAAACTCCGTGTATCTGTCTCTCAGCAAAAATATGATCAATATTCCTCTTCTTCCTCTTCCTCACCCTCGTGAATGTCCGATTTCGGCTTTTCCAGGCCTTCAATGACAATGTGGTTCTTTTCTGCATAATCCCACAGGGCTGCATGAATAGCTTCCTCGGCCAGAAGAGAACAGTGTACCTTCACTGGAGGAAGTCCGTCCAGAGCCTCCATCACGGCCTTGTTCGTCACCTTCATGGCTTCCTCGATGGTTTTTCCCATGACCATCTCCGTGGCCATGCTGCTGGTGGCAACGGCAGCGCCGCAGCCAAAGGTCTTGAACTTACAGTCCCGGATGATGTGAGTCTCATCGTCAATGTCCAGGAAAATACGCATGATATCGCCGCATTTTGCGTTCCCTACTGTTCCTACTCCGCTTGCATTTTCGATTTCTCCAACATTGCGGGGATGCTGGAAATGATCCATAACCTTATCGCTGTACATATTTCCTCCTTCTTGCCCGTGTTTTTTGGGCATCATGGTATGCCTTTGGTGTTTCCTCCTGGTATTTATCTTTAGATTTCCTTTACTGGCGGTTCTGCTTTTTCATAAAGTCCTCATAGAGAGGAGACATGCTTCTCAGACTCGCCACGACGTCCTTCAGCTTATCCACCACGAAATCCGCCTCCTCCATGGTCGTCTCCTCGCTTAACGTCAGCCGGAGAGAACCATGGGCGATCTCATGAGGAAGCCCGATGGCCAGAAGCACGTGAGAGGGATCCAGGGAGCCCGATGTACAGGCCGAACCGCTGGAAGCGCAGATCCCAAAGCCATCCAGCATAAGAAGAAGGGATTCTCCCTCCACAAACCGGAAACTGACGTTTACGTTGTTAGGAAGACGATCGGTCCTATGGCCGTTCAGCTTCACATAGGGGATCTCCGTGGTGATCCTCTGGATCAGATGATCCCTCACCTGGATCTCCTTTTCCGTACGGGCCTCCATGGTGGCTGCCGCCCTCTCTACGGCGACCCCATACCCCACGATCCCCGGAACATTCTCCGTGCCTGCCCGGCGCTTTCTCTCCTGAGCGCCGCCATGGATCAGGCTGCGGCTTTTGACGCCCTTTCGGATGTACAAAAATCCGACCCCCTTGGGACCGTTCAGCTTGTGGCTGCTGGAGCTGAGCATGTCGATCCCCATGTCATCCACGTTGATGGGAAGCTGTCCAAAGGCCTGCACAGCATCCGTGTGAAAAAGAATGCCATGCTCCCTGGCGATCCTGCCGATCTCCTGGATCGGCTGCACAGAACCGATCTCATTATTGGCAAACATGATGGAGATCAGGATGGTCTCCGGTGTGATGGCCTTCTCCAGCTCATCCAGCTTCACAACACCATTCTCGTCCACATCCAAATAAGTCACTCTCGCCCCCCGCTCCTTCTCCAAATAGGCACAGGTATGGAGCACGGCGTGGTGCTCGATCTTCGTGGTGATGATATGATTTCCTTTTGACTTATACGCCTCAAAGGTGGTCTTCAAAGCCCAGTTGTCCGACTCCGTTCCCCCTGCGGTAAAATAAATCTCTTCTTTTTTTGCCCCCAGCACAGCTGCGATCTTCTCTCTGGCCTTTGTCACCGCAGCCTTGCTTTTCCCTGCAAAATCATAAACACTGGAAGGATTTCCGTACAACTCCGTGAAGTAGGGAAGCATGGCCTCCACCACCTCCGGGGCGGTCCTTGTGGTCGCCGCATTGTCCAGATATATCATTTTCTCCATTTCCTTGTCCTCCTAATTTATAAACTCTTTCGGCAGTCAGGAATCTGCCCCGGCTCACCGCTGCTTTCGTTTTTCCGTTGTACCCTTCGGTTTTCCTCCACCAGCTCATCCAGCATCATGGTGTCCACGGCGTCAGTGATCCCATCGTTGATCCTCTTCCACACCGCCTTTGCAACACAGCTCTCCGAGCCATTGCATCTGCCCTCTCCTTCGTTTCCGGGGCAGACCACCGCCTCAAGGCTTCCCTCCAGCACTCTCAAAATATCTCCCACGGAAACCTCCGCCGCCGGCTTTCCAAGACGGTAACCACCGCAGGCTCCCCGTATACTTTTCACAAGCCCAGCCTTTTTCAGAAGAGCCATCAGCTGCTCCAGATACCCAACGGAAATCCCCTGGCGGTTTGCGATGCTCTGTATGGAAACGGCCTCCGTCTCACTGTACAAGCCTAAATCTATCAATGCCCGAAGGCCGTAAATCGCTCTGGTTGAAAGTTTCATCCCGTCACCTCCGTTTTTAATTCCCAGTATTTTACTTGGATTTCGTAAATACATTACCAGATATTTTTCGTTCTGTCAAGGTATTTTTTCTCATATATTGGCAAAAAGGCTGTGGGGCGCCCATGTCAAAAAACCATTTTTTAAAAGGGACTCTGATCCTGGCCTTCACCGGTCTTTTCAGCCGGTTCATCGGTTTCTTCTATAGGATATTCCTCTCTCACACCATTGGTGCTCAGGGCATGGGCCTATATCAGCTCACCATGCCTCTCCAGGCTTTGGCTCTGGCGGTGACCGCCGCAGGAATGCAGGCGGCCATATCCCGGCTCTGCGCCTCCCTGCTGGCCGTGGGAAAAGAGGACCAGGCCCGGGAGCATTTTTTCCTGGGCTGTGCCACCTCCTTGTTTTCTTCCCTCCTGCTCTCCTTCCTTCTTTTCCGCCATTCTGATTTTTTTGCCGGAGAAATTTTAAAAGAGCCCCTCACCCAGCCCCTCGTCCGGCTTCTGGCCCTCAGTTTTCCCCTGAGCGCCCTTCACAACTGCATCAACAGCTACTATTATTCCCGAAAGGAAACCGTCCTGCCAAGCGCCATCCAGCTGCTGGAGCAGGCTGTACGGGTAGGAAGCAGCTACCTCATTTTTCTCATCCTCCTTTCAGAAAAAAAGCCTCTCACCCCCATCATCGCCGCCGGCGGCACTCTGGCCGGGGAGGTGGCTGCCTGCGCCGCCAGCCTTCTGGCCCTGGGTTTCCACATGAAAGCCCGCCCCCTTCCCCTGTTTACCCAAAAGGGCGCTTTCACCCATTGGCGCACCATGGCATCCACCGCCCTCCCTCACGGCCTGAACCGCCTTCTGGTCACGCTTTTGGGAAGCATGGAGGTGATCATGATCCCTCAGCAGCTCCTGGCCTCTGGTCTGGATCAAAAGCAGGCCCTTGGCATCTACGGCGTCTTTACAGGAATGGCCCTGCCTTTGATCCTGTTCCCATCCACCATCACCAATTCTGCCTCCGTCATGCTCATGCCCTCGGTGGCCCAGCTTGACAGCCTGGGAAAAAATCAAAGAATCTCCTACGTGATCAGCCGCACCTCCCAGCTTTGCTTTTTCTTCGGCGCCTCCTGCACCTTGTTCTTCCTCCTTACCGGAAGATTTTTAGGCGTCCTGCTTTTCAAAAGCCCCACCGCCGGCGTCTATATCCGCACCCTCGCCTTTATCTGCCCCTTCCTCTACATGAACACCGCCCTGGCCAGCATCCTGAACGGCCTGGGCCGGCAAAACGCCTGTCTTCTCCACAACGTCGCCGGTATCCTGGTACGGATCTCCTTCGTCCTCTTTTCCATCCCCCAAATAGGGATCCGCGGATATTTTTATGGAATGCTGATGGGGGAGCTTCTCCTTTCCTCCCTCCACCTGTTCACCCTGATGCGCCGAAGGGGCAGAACCTCCTCCTAGAAAGCCGGCCTTTCTGTAATTTTCTATCGACATTTTCCCCGGGATGGCGTATAATACGATGTGTTGGTCGAAAAAATGTTGACTATTATGATACCGGATTGCTCCCTGCGATATGCTTCCATGGCCAAACCGCAAAGCATCACCGGTTTAAGACCATGGTGCAGACTGCGAGACGAAATCCGCCTTGCATAGAATTACGTCAGAATCGCAAAGGAGAAAAAACATGAGCTTTGAGTTTATAAAAAAATTACCTACCCCTGAGGAGATCCGCAACCAGTATCCCATCAGCGCCAGTATCAAGGTCTTAAAGAAGGAGCGGGATCAGGAGATCCGGGACGTCTTTACCGGAAAATCCAACAAGTTCCTGGCCATCATCGGCCCCTGCTCCGCCGACAACGAGGACGCTGTCTGTGATTATCTCCAGCGTCTGCGGAAGGTTCAGGAGCAGATCGCTGACAAGGTCCTGATCATCCCCAGGGTTTACACCAACAAGCCCCGTACCACGGGAGAGGGCTACAAGGGCATGGTCCACCAGCCGGATCCCGAAAAAAAGCCGAACCTGCTGGCCGGCCTTGTGGCCATCCGCAAAATGCACATCCGGGCCATTGAGGAAAGCGGTTTTACCTGCGCCGACGAAATGCTTTACCCGGAAAATTACCGCTATCTTTCAGACATCCTCTCCTACGTGGCAGTGGGGGCCCGTTCCGTGGAGGATCAGCAGCACCGCCTTACGGTCAGCGGCATGGACGTTCCCGCAGGTATGAAGAATCCCACCAGCGGCGATTTCAGCGTGATGCTCAATTCTGTGGTGGCCGCCCAGGGAGCCCATCGTTTCATTTATCGGAGCTGGGAGGTGGAGACAAGCGGAAACGAGCTTGCGCACACCATTCTCCGGGGCGCCGTCAACAAGCACGGGGAGGCCATCCCCAATTATCACTATGAGGATCTGCGCCTTCTCTACGAGAAGTATGCGGCCAAGGGCTTAAAGAACATGGCCACCATCGTAGACACCAACCATTCCAATTCCAACAAGCAGTATGAGCAGCAGGTCCGTATCGCCTCGGAGGTTCTTCACAGCCGTCAGGTGGATCCAGATATTTGCCGGTTGGTCAAGGGCTTTATGATCGAAAGCTACATCGAGCCCGGCTGCCAGAAAATCGGCAGCGATCACGTATATGGAAAATCCATCACAGACCCCTGCCTGGGCTGGGAGGAGACCGAAAGGCTTCTTCACACCATTGCGGAGATGTGCTGAATCTAAAAACAGGATGCACGGCCTGAGTCAGGCTGCGCACCCTGTTTTTTAGTGCCTGGGATGTGCTTTCATGTACACGTCCCGGATCTTATTCATGCTTCTGTTCAGATAAACCTGCGTGGTGGAAATGTCGGAGTGGCCCAACATCTCCTGAACGCTTTTGATGTCCGCTCCGTTTTGGAGCATGTGAACGGCAAAGGAATGGCGCAGGGTGTGGGGCGTGATATCCATCTGGATCCCTGCGCTTTTTGCATAGCCCTTCAGCACCTTCCAGAAACCCTGACGGCTCATGGGCCTTCCGGAGCAGTTGGTAAAAAGGCTCTGCTCCTCTTCCTCCTTCACAAAAGCCTGACGCCCCTCCTCCATATAGAGGAGCAGGGCATCCCGACACACATTCCCAATGGGAATGACCCTCTCCTTTCCACTCTCATGGCAGGTCACATAACCCAGGGAAAGATTGACGTCCTCCCGGTTCAAATGAAGCAGCTCGCTGACCCGCATACCGGTGGCATACATCAGCTCCAGCATGGCCTTGTCCCGGATCCCCTTCGCAGTGCGGACGTCCGGCTGGGCCAGAAAGCTGTCCACCTCCTGTACGGTCATGATCTGAGGCGCCTTCTTTTCCACCTTCGGCGGTTTTAGCCGATCCGCCGGATCGCTCTCAATCCTTCTCTCTGTAAACATGTACTGAAAAAACGCCCTTATCGAAGCCACGCTCCTGGATATGGTGGAGGGGGCCAGATTTTCCCGCTCCATATAATCCAAATATCCCTCCAGGTCCACCCGCCGGACCTTCCCGGTCTCCTTAAGACCTCTCTCCTCCAAAAAAAGGGCCATTTTTTTCAGGTCGCGCTGATAAGAGATTTCCGTATTGTGTGAGGTTTTTTTCGTGTTGTGCAGATAGCCTACAAATTCTCTTATGTCTCTTTCCATTCTCTTTTCATTCCCCGTCCTGTGAATTTTCGTCTTCGTGAACGCCCCTGAATCCCCTCTCACCCAAAACGACTGTCCTGCTCCCTTCAGCAGGATCCGAATGGTTACAGTATACTTGGAAATTGTCATAAAATCAAATCCTTTTTTCGTCAAAAAACCGGCAAATACGGAAGGTTTCAGAAGCAAATACAAAATGTCGCATCTTTTGGGGAAACTGGTACCAGATATTGTGGACGAGAGCCTAAAAAAAATTTATCCGCTCCAAAATTTTTTCCACGATCCAGGGATTTACCCATGCCTCCAGGAGACAGCCCAGAAAATAAACGCCTCCCGCCCCCAGGCACCTTCCGCAATAGGCGGCGGCTTTTCGAGGAAACAGCCCCTTGTTTTTCCACATTTCCAGAGACTCCTCCCCGACCTGGCCCATGAGGTAAAAGGACGCCGGAAGGTACAGCAGATAATGCGGAAGCAAAAGGCCTGCTCCCAGAGCACCCCCGGCCAACCCCAGCTGCAAAATGGAAACGGACAGCACGAGGCCGGTGCCAAATCCCTCTCCCACCAGGACCAGAATGGCCAGAGGAAGTCCAAATACCGAAAATCCGCAGAGGATACAGAAGCACAAAAAAGGCAGCCGCAGCCTCAAAACCTGCCCAAAAAATTCCATTCCCAGAGTTTCCCCCTCCGACAGGGTCAGCAACAGCCCCAACGAGGCCATGTATTTTTCCTTCCACTGAAACCTCCATGCCAGGTTGGGAAGGATCGTCCCCAGGAAAAAACCGGCCAAAAACAGAATTTCTGAGGGAAGTCCCCCTCTTCTTTTTCCTTGCATTTTCTTTTTTTCCATAGCTTCACCCTGTACATTGTACGAGCAGGAAATGAAGATTATGTTATGCCCAAAGAAAAAGCTGCCGGGCAAAAAACCCAACAGCTTTTTTGTATCTCTTATGGAACGATCCAGTCTGTGATCCGCCGCTATTTCGCATAATCAACAGCTCTGCTCTCCCGAATGACATTAACCTTGATCTGGCCCGGATATTCCAGCTCAGCCTCGATCTGCTTCGCCACGTCTCGTGCCAGAATCACCATATCTGCATCGGTGATATGTTCCGGAACCACCATCACCCGGATCTCGCGGCCCGCCTGGATGGCAAAGGACTTGTCCACGCCCTTGAACTGGTTGGCAATGTCCTCCAGCTGCTTCAGACGGTTGGTATAGGTTTCCAGAGTCTCTCTCCTTGCACCGGGACGGGCTGCAGAAATCGCATCCGCTGCCTGAACGATACTGGAAATGAGATATTCCGGCTCCACGTCTCCATGATGCGCCGCAACGGCATTGATCACCATGGCCGACTCCTTGTACTTCTTACAAAGATCCACACCGATCTGGATATGGGATCCCTCCACCTCGTGGTCAATGGACTTTCCAATGTCGTGGAGAAGACCTGCCCGTTTTGCAAGGCGCACGTCCGCCCCCACCTCTCCGGCGATCAACCCGGAAAGCTGCGCCACCTCGATGGAATGCTTCAAGGCGTTCTGCCCATAGCTGGAACGGAACTTCATGCGGCCCAGGAGCTTCAAAAGCTCGGTATGGATACCATGCACGCCCACGTCCATGGCAGCCGTCTCCCCATCCTCGCGGATCTGGGACTCCACCTCTCTCTGGGCTTTCTCCACCATCTCCTCGATCCTGGCCGGGTGAATACGTCCGTCCACGATCAGCTTCTCAAGAGCCACCCTGGCCACCTCCCGGCGAATAGGGTCAAAGGCGGAGAGAACCACGGCCTCCGGAGTGTCATCGATAATCAGATCCACACCGGTAAGCGTCTCCAGGGTACGGATGTTACGGCCCTCACGGCCGATGATACGCCCCTTCATCTCATCGCTGGGAAGCTGCACCACGGAGATGGTCGCCTCGGAAACATGATCCACGGCGCATTTCTGGATGGCATTCACCACATATTCCTTTGCCTTTTTGTTGGCATCCTCTTTGGCCCTGCCCTCCAGCTCCTTGTAAAGCCTGGCCACATCCACCTTTACGTCGTCCTCCACGGATCTTAGAAGCTCTTCCTTGGCCTGCTCAGAAGTCAGTCCGGATACCCGCTCCAACTCCTGCACTCCCTTTTGTTCCAGTTCATCCACTCTTTTTTCTTTTCTCTGCAGTTCTGCAAATCTCGCTGTGCATTCTGCCTCACGCTTCTCCACTGCATCTGCCTTCTTATCAACCGATTCCTCTTTTGATAAGACGCGCTTCTCATACTTCTGCAGCTCGGCTCTTCGTTCCTTGGTTTCTTTCTCCAGCTCATTCTTCGTCCGGAGAGATTCTTCCTTTACTTCCAATAAAGTTTCTCTTTTTTTCGTTTCGGCTGCCTTCAAAGCATCGTCAATAATAGCTCGAGCTTTTTCCTCAGCTGAACCAATCGTTTCTGCATCTTTCTTGATTTTATTCTCAACAGCAACTTTACAGGTAACAGGAACAGCAATAAGCAGTGCGACTACTACAGCGACAACAGCAACAACAACAGTAACCATTGTGCTTGTCACAGGAGCACCTCCTTATTCAGTTTTCATTGTACAATTACAACAATACAAGTTTATCTGTTTTTGAGAATGATGTCAAGTTTTTCTATGTATTTGTTCGTAATTTTTCTCGGCATCCCTCTGGGATCCCCATTTTTTCCACTGAAAAGCCCCCTGGGCAGCCGAATCAGTCCCCGTCCCTCCAGGAGGGTCTGTAAAAAATGTCCATTTCCTCCAAAACCGCCGAAATGTCTCCCATTTCAAACCCCTGTCTCACCATGGCTCCCCAAAGCCTGCGATAGCTCTTTTCGTCCAGCTCCGTGCCGGGCTCGCACTTCTTCCGAATCATCCTGCGCAAAAGCTCCCTCTCATCCGTCTCAGCGATCTGACCGGCCTCCTCCCAGGCCTGACATATGGTCTCCTGATCCACGCCCTTTCTGTGCAGCTCCTGAAAAAGCCGTGCCTTGCTTTTGGACTGCTGCCTGGAAAGAAGGTAAGCCCTGGCATAGCGAAGATCATCTACATAGCCATAGCCCTTCACGTACTCCAGTGCGTCTGCCGCAGCCTCCCAGGTAAAGCCTGCCTGACGCAGACGGTCAGACAGGCCCTTTTCCGTGCGGTCCATATGTTCCAGAAGCTGCATGGCCTTCCTTCGGGCTTTCTTCTGCTCCTCCGGTGTCAATGGCATCTTATTCCTCCGCCTCTGCAGGAGCCTCCTCCTCTGCCGAAGCCTCCTGCTCCTCCTGGGGAACCAGCTGATAGTGGACCCGAACCTTATGCTCGATCTCATCCCGAAGCTCCGGATGCTCCTTTAAATAAAGCTTTGCGTTCTCGCGCCCCTGGCCGATCTTATTGCCCTCGTAGGCATACCAGGCGCCGCTCTTATTGACGATGGAGCAGTCTGCCGCCAGATCCAGGATATCTCCCTCCCGAGAGATCCCGGTACCGAACATAATGTCAAATTCTGCCTGCTTAAAGGGCGGAGCCACTTTATTTTTTACTACCTTGATCTTGGTGTGGTTCCCCACCATCTCACCGCCCTGCTTCAATGTCTCCACACGGCGGACGTCCAGACGGACGGATGAATAAAACTTCAGAGCCCGGCCGCCGGTGGTCGTCTCCGGATTGCCGAACATGACGCCCACTTTTTCCCGAAGCTGGTTGATGAAGATCACCACGCAGTTGGACTTGCTGATCACCGCCGTCAGCTTACGAAGAGCCTGGGACATCAGCCTGGCCTGAAGGCCCACATGGCTGTCCCCCATGTCCCCGTCGATCTCCGCCTTGGGCACCAGGGCGGCCACAGAGTCCACGATCACAATATCCACCGCCCCGGAGCGCACCATGGTCTCGGTGATCTCCAGCGCCTGCTCCCCATTGTCCGGCTGGGAAATATAAAGATTGTCGATGTCAACGCCGATGTTCTTCGCATAGACGGGATCCAGGGCGTGCTCTGCGTCAATGAAGCCCGCGATCCCGCCTCTCTTCTGCACCTCCGCCACCATATGGAGGGCGACCGTGGTCTTACCGCTGGACTCCGGCCCATAAATCTCCACGATACGCCCCTTGGGCACGCCGCCCACTCCCAGAGCGATATCCAGGCTCAGGGAACCGGTGGGGACGGCCTCCACCTGCATACTGGCTCCCGACTCTCCCAGCTTCATCACGGAACCCTTTCCATATTGCTTTTCAATTTGGCCAAGAGCAGCCTCCAAGGCCTTTTTCTTCTCTTCATTTATCATTTTACGGTATTCTCCTTGATCATCATTTTATGCGAACCTATGTTCGTGTTTTCTGTATACATAGTAGTATACTTTTCCATCCATGTCAAGAGGTTCCGCCAAAAATCCAATCCGCAAAGATCTCCCTCCCGACTGCCTGCGGCCGCTGCACAAACAGGGACAGGGCGCCTCCCCTTCTGGGAAACGCCCCGCTTATCCTGTGCTCTTTATGGTCTTATCTTTTCACTTCTGGCGAAGGACCCTTCTGACAAGGAATCAGCCGATCAGCCAGTTGTACATCTCCTCATACTGACGGGCAGAATTGTGCCAGGAGAAATCCTTTGCCATCGCCCGGTCCACCATCTTGTTCCACTCCCGCTTCTTGTCGTAGTAGATGCGCTCTGCATAGCGCACGGTAGACAGCATCTCATGCGCATTGTAGTTGCGGAAGCTAAAGCCGGTGCCCGTGCCCTCGAACTCATTGTACGGCTCCACGGTATCCTTCAGCCCGCCTGTCTCCCGGACAATGGGGATGGTGCCGTAACGAAGGCTCATAAGCTGGCTCAAGCCGCAGGGCTCAAAAAGGGATGGCATCAGGAAAGCATCCGACGCCCCATAAATCCTGTGGGACATCCCCTCGTCATAATAAATCTGGGCGGAAACCTTGCCGTGGTACTTCCAATCGTAATGGCGGAACATATTCTCGTAGCGCTCATCTCCGGTTCCCAAGGCAACGATCTGTACAGCGTCCTGACACAGCTCGTCCATCACGTAGGCAATAAGGTCAAAGCCCTTCTGATCCGTCAGGCGGGACACGATACCGATCATCATGGTCTTCGGATCCTGCTCCAGTCCCAGATCCTTCTGAAGCTGAAGCTTATTTTTTACTTTTTCCTTGCGGAAGGTGGTTCCATTGTATTTCGCCCCCAGGAAGATATCCGTCTCCGGATTAAAGTCATTGTAATCGATGCCGTTTACAATGCCCCGCAGACTGCCGGAGCGGGCCCGCAGCAGGCCGTCAAGGCCTTCCCCGTAGAAGGGCGTCTTGATCTCCTCCGCATAGGTGTTGCTGACGGTGGTAACGGCGTCTGCGAAGACGATGCCGCCCTTTAAGAAATTCCCGTCCTTGTAGGCCTCCAGCTTGTCGGGTACAAAATAATAATCCGACAGGCCCGTGAGATTCTTGATGGTCTTGACGTCGTACACACCCTGGAACTTCAGGTTATGTATGGTCATAACGGTCTTGATGCCCCAGAAGAACTCATTTTGCTGGAAGCTGTCATGAAGATAAACAGGCACCAGCCCCGTCTGCCAGTCGTGGCAGTGGATCACGTCAGGGCGGAAGCCGATCACCGGAAGAACGGAAAGAACCGCCTTGGAAAAGAATGCAAACTTCTCCAGATCCCAGGGTGCAGAATCATAGGGCTTGGGACCGCTGAAGTAATACTCATTGTCAATGAAATAAAACTGAATGCCGTCGTACTGCATCTGCATGATGCCTACATAACAATTTTTGTAGCCCAGATCCATATAAAAATGAGTGACGTACTCCATCTTGTCCTTCCATTCCTGTCTCATACAGGCATACTTCGGCAATATCACACGAATGTCAAAATATCGCTTATCAAAACATTTTGGTAAGGATCCCGCAACATCTGCCAGCCCTCCCGTTTTAATAAAGGGTACCGCCTCCGATGTCGCAAATAGAATTTTCTTCATCCGTAAAACTCCCTCCTTGGTGTATTTTTACTAAGCCATAAGGAACTCTCCTGACTTCTCTAAGAACCTTGGAAAAAGGATCTTCCTCTTCCCTCTTTTCTTTCATTATACCCTAAAAAGCACTTATTGGAAAGCCCGATTTTTATATTCCAACCGTATTTTGTCCGCTATCAGAGCCACAAATTCAGAATTGGTGGGCTTTCCCTTTCCCGTGCTCACCGTATAGCCGAAAAGCTCATCAATGGTATCCATTTTTCCTCTGCTCCAGGCAACCTCGATGGCGTGTCGGATGGCTCTTTCCACACGGCTGGGTGTTGTCTGATGCTTCTTTGCAATGGTCGGATACAGGATCTTGGTTATGGAATTGAGCATCTCCATGTCATTGACCGACAGGATGATGGCATCCCTCAGATATTGATAGCCTTTGATATGGGCGGGTACGCCGATTTCGTGGATCACATTTGTCACGTCCGCCTCCAGGCTTCCCTGACTGTAAACCGAAGCCTCCTCCGCCGGCTGGCGGCTCAGCTCCCGGCCCCGCCGTTCCTTGTTCCTTCGGACGTTCTTGATACGGTTCAGCAAAAGCTGATTGTCAAAGGGCTTCAACATGTAATAATCTGCCCCCAGATTAAAGGCGTCCTCCGTGATCCGTTCCTGTCCCACTGCGGATACCACAATGAAGGACGGGATCTTTTTCAGCGTCCTGTCATGGGCAAAGCGCTCCATGACGGAAAGGCCGTCCACCTTTGGCATAATGATGTCCAGAACCACAACATCCGGCTCCTTCTCCTTGATGATGCTGCAGATCTCCTCTCCGTTGTGCGCCTTTCCCACCAGGTTCAGATCCTTATCCTCTTCGATCATGCGACCAAGTAATTCCACCATTTTCTCATTGTCATCTGCGATTGCAACGTTTAATTTTTCCATGAGGCCACTCTCCTCCTAACCTTACGCCAAACGCCCTTCGGGCGGATTGAAAACCTTACGCCTGATAAGCCTTTGTGTATGCGAAACAGATGGGCCCAATGGTACGCATACACCTCCAGGAAGTCCTTTTCCTGTTTTTTCTGCCGGAGATCAGGGGCCATTTGTTCTTTGTCTCCCTTTTTCTCCGGCAAGCTATATTATAGTGGAAGTCTCATGGGGAAATCAAGGCGAAAGTGGCTGTTTCCCCGGATTTTCGTTCGATACCTTTCGACATTTCTTTTTCCAGGTTCCGACAAAAAAACAGGGATTCTGAGGTGTTTTTCACCCTTCCTTCAACATATTTTCTATAAATATCCCATATCCGCTGGCAGCGTCCTGGACAAAAACATGGGTCACCGCACCCACGATCTTTCCCTTTTGGAGCACCGGGGAGCCGGACATTCCCTGGACGATCCCTCCTGTCGCAGAAAGAAGATTTTCGTCGGTCACTTTTATGACAAAGCTTTTGTTATTATCCTCGTGATTCATGTCGATTTTTGTGATTTCCGCCTGATATTCCTGTACCTGGTTTTCGACACAGCAGAGAATGGAGGCCGGCCCCGTTTCCATTTCCTGCTTGTAGCCCACCTTCATGGGACAAAGGGACACGTCCCCCTCCATCAGCCCCTGATAGTCTCCATAAATACCGTTTCCCGTGTTCTTCTCTATGGTTCCGATCACATTTTTCTTTTCATAGCGGATCAGCCCGGAAAGCTCTCCCGGGCTTCCCTTCGCTCCCTTTTGGATCCCCAAGACCCTGGCCTTGTACAAAGCTCCGTCCCGGATCTTCAGAAGCCCGCCCGTATCCACGTCACTGATGCCATGCCCCAGAGCCCCAAAACGCCCCTGCTCATCCACGTAGGTAAGGGTCCCAATCCCCTGGGTGTCATCCCGCACCCAGATACCCAGCTTATAGTCCCCCTTTGCGTCTCTGACCGGAGTCAGAGACACGGGGATGGCTGCCCCATCCCGCACCACCTCCAGAATCACTCTTTCCTCCTCCAGCGCATCCAGATCCTCCATCAGCTCTCTCTTACTGGTGATCCTCTCCTTGTTCATGGATATGATGTAATCCCCCGGCTTCAGAATGTTTTTTGCCGGATCCTTTGTTTCCCCATTCTTTGTCAGGATCTCCCCCGTGTCCACCACCAGAACGCCCTCCGTCTCCATATACAGGCCCACGGTGCTGCCGCTTACCAGCACGGTTTTCCCATCGGTGGGCATCACCTTCACATCCTTAAAGGGGATCATTCCCAAGATCCGGCAGGGCAAAAGATACCCTCCGTCTCCGGAGACCGTCACCGCCTCCGGGAAGGTTACCAACGGGTGGCTGATCAGCCGGGAAACATCCGTGCCGCTTCCCTTCTCCACAAAAAGCTCGTCCGGTATCTTACGATCCAGGTACCGATACCCCAGAAACCCTGCGGCGGCAAGATCCAGACACAGGCATACAAAGAGA
>JAUNJL010000030.1 GCA_030533315.1 Eubacteriales bacterium | reverse complement strand
GGCCGGTGAGCACCCAGAGGGGGGCATAGTCCAGACGGATCACCTTCTTGTACTGGAAGGGGGAGGAGGAATAATCCCAGGGACACATGCGGCGGCGCATAAGGAACCGGCCGCTGACAAATTCTGTCCCGTAGATCCCGGCGGCGTACAGGCAGCCTCGAAGAGGGGCGGGGAGGGAGCGGAGTCTTTGGTAGGCCGGCTTGATGAGGAAGGCGCAGCCGTAGATGGGGAACATCAAAAGAGAGGTTTGTCCCATCATGGTGGACTCTCCCTTCAGAAGGGCGTGAAGCCCGGTCCAAAGCACCTCCAGACACCAACCGGTCAGTCCGCAGAGTACAAAATCCTTTTTCAACCTGACCTCCTCCTTTCTTGCGGATGCAGAGAGAACGCAGGCAAAACGCAGGCGATCCCGGCAGCCGCCCTGGCGGGCCTGTTTTTCCCAGGCGGGGAGGGCAGCGGGGGCGGCGTTTTGCAGAAATTTTACACAATTTTAGTCTTGCCCGCCTTGAAAATTTTATACGCCTAGGCTATAATAAAACGAAAACGGCCGTGTCGGAAAAGGCCGAATCAAGGGGCTTTTTCGGGACACGTGACCGCTATGAGAAAAGAGGAGCAACATGAACTATCAGGAGAGCCGTTCTTATGTGGAGGCATCGGGAAATGGCGCCATCGTCCTGGGCCTGGAGGGGATGAGGGAGCTTTTGAGGCGTCTGGGGAATCCCCAGGATCAGCTAAGGTTCGTTCACGTGGCCGGTACCAACGGAAAGGGTTCCGTGATCGCCTGTTTGTACGGGGTTCTGAGGGACGCCGGATACCGGGTGGGCAGATATGTTTCTCCTGCCTTGTATTCCTACAGGGAGAGGATGGAGGTCTGCGGAGAGAGGATCAGCCGGGACGGCTTTGCAAAATATATGACCAGGATCGCCCGCGTCATCGAAGGCATGACCGGGGAAGGCCTGGCCCATCCCACCCCTTTTGAGATCGAAACGGCGGTGGCATTTTTATTTTTTCAGGAAAAGGGATGTGAGCTGGTACTGCTGGAGGTGGGGATGGGCGGCGACCAGGACGCCACCAACGTGGTCCAGAACACCCTTCTGGCGGTGCTGACGCCAATCAGCATGGATCATATGGATTTTTTGGGACACACCCTGGAGGAGATTGCCGAAAAGAAGGCGGGTATTTTGAAGCCGGGCTGCATTGCCGTGACGGCCCGCCAGGAGCCGGAGGCGGAGGCCGTGATCCAAAGGCGGTGCCGGGAGAAGGGCATTCCTTTGTATTTGGCGGACGGCGGGGAGGCGGAGCTTTGTCAGGAGGATGTTTTAGGCCAGACCTTCGTCTACCAGGGAAGGACCTACCGGCTTTCCCTGGGGGGAGCCTACCAGAAGGAGAACGGGGTGACGGCCATCCGGGCGCTGCAGATCCTTGGGAAGCTGGGCTTTCCCGTGGGGGAGGAGCAGATGAGGGAGAGTCTTGCCCGGATCTTTTGGAGGGGGCGCTTCACCGTCCTTGGGGAGAAGCCTCTCCTGGTGGTGGACGGCGCCCACAATCCGGCGGCGGCCCGCTGTTTGGCGGATTCCATCCGCCGGTATTTTCCGGGAAAGCGTCTCTATTATATAGTGGGGATCTTTCGGGACAAGGATCATGAGGAGATCCTGAGGGTGACCGCCCCCTTTGCAGAAAAAATATTGACCATCCAGACGCCGGGCAATCCCCGGGCGCTGCCGGCGGAGGAGCTGGCCCTGGAGGCCCGCCGGTATCATGGGGACGTGCAGGCCTGCGCCAGCATACCGGAGGCCCTGAGCCTGGCTCACTCCCTTGCAGGGGAGGAGGACGTGATCCTGGCGTTTGGCTCGCTTTCCTTCATAGGGGATCTGACCAGGGTGGAAATGGCGGCGCGGGCCGCAAATCATAGCACAGAGGAACAGGAAAATGAATGATTTAGAGAGATACAGACAGGAAATCGACCGCATCGACAGCCAGCTGGTCCGCCTTTTTGAGGAGCGGATGCAGGTGTGTGAGTCGGTGGCACAGTACAAGATCAAGACGGGAAGGCAGGTGCTGGACCCGGAGCGGGAGAGGCAGAAGATCGCCGCTGTCCGGGAGAAGGCCCACGGGCCCTTCAATGAATTTGGGGTACAGGAGCTGTTCCGCCAGATTATGGCCATCAGCAGGAAGAGGCAGTACCAGCTTTTGAACGGTACCGGACTGACGAAGGAGGAGGATTTTTCGGTGATCGGACAGCTTCCCAGGAAGGGTGTCACCGTGGTCTTCCAGGGGGTGGAGGGAGCCTACAGCTACGGGGCCATGCGCACCTATTTTGAGGAGGACATCAGAAGCTACCACGTCCGTACCTTCCGGGACGCCATGGAGGAGGTGGCTCAGGGGAGGGCGGATTTTGCCGTTCTTCCCATTGAGAACTCCACCGCCGGCATCGTGGCGGACATCTACGATCTTTTGATGGAATTTTCCCTTTACATCGTGGGAGAGCAGATCATCAAGGTGGAACACGTCCTTCTAGGGCTTCCGGGGGCTTCTCTTTCGGATGTGAGAAGGGTGTACTCCCATCCCCAGGGCCTGAGCCAGTGCCGCCGGTACCTGGAGGATCATCCTCAGTGGAAGCCGGTGGAGGCGGAGAACACCGCCGGAGCCGCCAAGAAGGTGAGCCGGGACGGGGATCCCTCCCAGGCGGCCATCGCAGGAAAGGCGGCGGGGGAGGTCTTCGGCCTGAGGGTGCTGGCGGAGGATATCTGTGAGAACCAGCAGAACAGCACCCGCTTCATCATTCTGGGCCGGGAGCCGGTGTACGAGGAGAACGCAGAGAAGGTGAGCATTTGTTTTGAGGCCGACCACGAGAGCGGAACCCTTTACAATATGCTTTCCCACATCATCTACAACGGTCTGAACATGACGAAGATCGAGTCCAGGCCCATTCCCGGACGAAACTGGGAATACCGGTTCTTCGTGGATTTTGACGGAAATCTCAGGGGAAGCTCGGTGAAGAACGCCCTGAGGGGCATCCGGGAGGAGGCGAATGCCTTTCGGGTTTTGGGAAATTATGGTAGCAATGGATAAGGGGGAGAAGAAGGATGGCAAGGATTGAGGAGTGTATCCTGTACCGGGATTTTGAGCATGGGGAGATCCTGGAGGAGATGACGGGGCTGATGAACCTGTGTGGGGATCAGGAGGCCCTGATCGAAAGGAAGGGGGATTTTTACAGGTGCGTCAACGGGCTTGTGGAGATGGCCGGGCTGTACGGCTTTTCCGGGAACCTGTGGCACAATTATCTCACGTTTCTGCTGGTGAACCATGAGAACGCCTTCAGCACCGCCTGTGAGATCCACGGGGCGGTGGAGGGCAGCATCAACCTTCTGGCGAAGCACGATCTGGGGATTTTCCGGGAGCTGTATGAGTTTGACCTGGGGATCTTTGACAGGGCCTACGGGTGCGCCTGTGCGGAGTTCCTCCTGGATTATCAGAACACGGACGGCAGCGGCAAAATGTTCAACCCGCGCATCCGGGACCGGATCTGCACCATGAGCCGCACGCTGGGGGCAGCCGCCACCACGGAGGAGTTCCTGGAGGACATGGTGAGCTTTTACAAGGATTTTGGAGTGGGGAAGCTGGGCCTGCACAAGGCCTTCCGCATCGGGCATGACGAGAAGGGCAATGCGGTGATCGTTCCCATCACCCGTATCGCCCATGTGAATTTGGAGGACCTGGTGGGCTATGAGCTTCAGAAGGAGAAGCTGATGGAGAACACGGAGGCCTTCGTGCAGGGCAGGAGGGCCAACAACTGTCTCCTGTTTGGAGATGCGGGCACGGGTAAATCCTCCAGCATCAAGGGGATCATGAACCGGTATTATGACCAGGGTCTCCGCATCATCGAGGTTTACAAGCATCAGTTCCAGGATCTGAACCAGGTAATCTCCCAGATCAAGAACCGGAACTACAAGTTTATCCTATACATGGACGATCTTTCTTTTGAAGAATTTGAGATCGAATATAAATATCTGAAGGCGGTCATCGAGGGCGGCCTGGAGAAGAAACCGGACAACATTTTGATCTACGCCACCAGCAACCGCCGCCACCTGGTAAGGGAGCGGGCCACGGACAAGCTGGAGATCCAGGAGGGGGACGACCTTCATTCCTCGGATACGGTGCAGGAAAAGCTGTCCCTGGTTTACCGCTTTGGAGTGAGGATCTATTTCGGGGCTCCCGACAAAAAGGAGTTTCAGAATATCGTGACGGTTTTGGCTGACCGTTACGGTGTTACCATGGAGCGGGAGGCCCTTCTTCTGGAGGCGAACAAGTGGGAGCTTTCTCATGGAGGCCTGACGGGAAGGACGGCTCAGCAGTTTATCGACCACATCTTAGGAACGGCAGAGTGACACAGTTGCCTTCGGGCGCAGGGAAGGAGTAAGGAAGATGGCAGTGACCACATTTGCAGCAGTTGACATTGGCTCCTACGAGATGAGCATGAAGATCTTCGAGCTGTCCAGGAGAAACGGGCTGAAGGAAGTGAACGACGTCCGTTACCGGCTGGAGCTGGGAAAGTATGTTTACGCCAGCGGGACTTTGGGCATGGATATGGTGGATACCATCTGTGAGATCCTTACGGATTTCAAGAGGATCATGGCGGAGTTTGGGGTGGACGAATGGCGTACCTGCGCCACCAGCGTTTTTCGGGAAATGAAAAACCCCATCGTCGTGATCGAGCAGATTTTCCAGAGGACGGGCATCCGGGTGGAGGTGCTGAGCAATTCCGAGCAGCACTTTCTGGGGTATCAGTCCATTGCCGCCCTTGAGAACGGGTTCAAGAAGATGATCCAGAAGGGGACGGCCATCCTGGACGTGGGCGGTGGGAGCCTGCAGGTCTCCCTTTTTGACAAGGATGCGCTGGTGACCACCCAGAATCTGAAAATGGGGAGCATCCGGGTGAGGGAGCGCCTGCGGCAGCTGGAGAAGACGGCGATCCATTATGATCAGCTGGTGGGAGAGTTTATCCGAAACGATCTGACCAGCTTCCAGAGGCTTTACCTGAAGGATCGGGAGGTGAAGAGCCTGATACTCATGGGGGACTTCCTGTCGGAGACCATCTTCAAGGACGTGGTGGAGGACACCATCATCACCAAGGAAGAGTTCCTAAGGGCCTACGAGAATGCGGTCAACAAGTCGCCCCAGGCCATTTCCGAGTCCATGGGGATCGACCTGGAGTACGCCTCCCTCATCGTTCCCACGCTGGTGATCTGCAAGAACTTTATCGACGTGTTTCATGCGGAGTCCCTTTGGGTTCCCGGCGTCTCTCTTTTGGACGGCATCGCCTATGATTACGGGGAAAGAAAAAAGATCATCAAGAACGTTCACAATTTTGAAAACGACATCCTGGTGGCCTCCAAAAACATTGCCAAGCGGTATGCCACGGGGAAGGAGCATATTGCGGGAACCACCAACCTGGCCCTGGGGATCTTTGACAGCATGAAGAAGATCCATGGCCTGGGAGCCAGGGAGCGCCTGCTGCTCCAGATCGCCGTGCAGCTCCATGACTGTGGGAAGTACATCAGCATGGGAGACGTGGGAGAGTGTTCCTACCGGATCATCATGGCCACGGAGATCATCGGCCTTTCCAGGGAGGAGCGCCAGACCATCGCAAACATCGTCCGGTACAATACGGAGGAGTTCGTGTATTATGATGATTTCAAAAGCGAGCTGGGGGTGGACAGAGGCAAGTACCTTCTGATCGCCAAGCTGGCGGCCATCCTGCGCCTGGCGAACGCCATGGACAGGAGCCACCACCAGAAGATCAAGGGTCTCAGGGCGGCCTTGAAGGATCGGGAGCTGGTGCTCGTCTTTGATGCGGATCAGGATATTTCCCTGGAGCTGGGGCTGCTGAAGGAGAAGGTGGAGTTTTTTGAGGAAGTGTTTGGCATCCGTCTTGTGCTGAGACGAAAAAGAAGAATGTAGAGGAGCGAGCTATGGAATTGAAAAAATATGAAAAACCGGAGTTTTTTGTAAATCGGGAGCTGAGCTGGCTGAAGTTTAACGACCGGGTGCTCAGCGAGGCCAGGGATAAGAGCCTGCCTCTGTTTGAGCGTTTGAAGTTTTTGAGCATCACCTCCTCCAATCTGGACGAGTTCTTTATGGTGCGGGTGGCCTCCCTGAAGGATCAGGTGCACGCCGGGTACGAGAAGACGGACATCGCCGGCATGACTCCCAGGGAGCAGCTGAAGGAGATCAGCGTCCAGACCCACCAGCTGGTCCATGTTCAGTACAACACCCTGAACCGTTCTCTTCTTCCGGCCCTGGAGAAGGTGGGACTCCATCTCGTCTCCCAGCATGAGGAGCTGACGAAGGAGCAGGCGAAGTACGTGGACCGGTATTTCGAGGACAACGTATATCCCGTGCTCACCCCCATGGCCATGGATTCCTCCAGGCCCTTTCCCCTCATCCGAAACAAGACCCTGAACATCGGCGCCCTGATCTCCAAGAAAGACAAAAAAAAGGGCAGGGAGACGGTGGATTTCGCCACCGTGCAGGTGCCTTCGGTGCTTCCCCGGGTGATCTCGATCCCATCGGAGAAGAAGGGGGGGATCGCGGTGATCCTTTTGGAGGAGGTCATCGAGCGGAACATTGAGAAGCTGTTTTTGAGCTACGACGTGGTCTGTGCCCATCCCTACCGGATCATGAGGAATGCGGACCTGACCATCGACGAGGACGAGGCGGAGGATCTTCTGGTGGAGATCCAGAAGCAGCTGAAGAAGCGCCAGTGGGGAGAGGTCATCCGTCTGGAGGTGGAGGACAGGATGGACGAGCGCCTTCTGGAGATCCTGAAGACGGAGTTTGCCATCAAGGACGAGGATATCTTCCATATCGGCGGCCCTCTGGATCTGACCTTGCTGATGAAGGTGTACGGGGTGGAGGGCTTTGAGGAGTACAAGGCAAAGAAGTACACCCCGGCTCCCGTCCCGGCCTTCCAGAACGACAAGGACATCTTCCAGGTCATCCGGGAGGGAGACGTCTTTCTCCATCATCCTTATATGAGCTTTGACCCGGTGGTGAATTTCGTCCGCCAGGCGGCCAGGGACCCGGAGGTCCTGGCCATCAAGCAGACTCTTTACCGGGTGAGCGGCAATTCCCCCATCATTGCGGCGCTGGCCCAGGCGGCGGAGAACGGCAAGCAGGTCTCAGTCCTGGTGGAGCTGAAGGCCCGCTTTGACGAGGAACACAACATCGTGTGGGCGAAGATGCTGGAGAAGGCGGGCTGCCACGTGATCTACGGCCTGGTGGGGCTGAAGACCCACAGCAAGATCACCCTGGTGGTGCGCCGGGAGGAGGCGGGCATCCGCAGGTATGTTCATCTGGCCACCGGAAACTACAATGATTCCACGGCCAAGCTGTACACCGACTGCGGCATCTTCACCTGCGACGAGAGGGTGGGGGAGGACGCCACGGCGGTCTTCAACATGCTTTCCGGGTACTCCGAGCCCAAGAGCTGGAATAAGCTGGTGGTGGCGCCCATCTGGATGAAGGACACCTTCCTGCGGCTCATCCAGCGGGAGGCGGAGAACGCCGAGAAGGGGATCCCGGCCTACATTGTGGCCAAGGTGAACTCCCTCTGCGATCCCAAGGTGATGGCGGCCCTGTACCATGCGTCCTCCTGCGGCGTGAAGATCTACCTCCTTGTCCGGGGGATCTGCTGCCTGAGGACGGGGATCCCAGGCATCAGCGAGAATATCCACGTCCGCTCCATCGTAGGTGATTTCCTGGAGCACAGCCGGATCTTCTATTTCTCCAACGGGGGAAGCGAGGAGATCTTCATGGGAAGTGCGGACTGGATGCCCCGAAATCTGGACCGCCGGGTGGAGATCGTCTTCCCGGTGGAGGACGACCAGATCAGGGAACAGATCCGGCACATTTTGGATCTGGAGTTCCGTGACAACGTAAAGGCCCACATCCTGCAGCCGGACGGCTCCTATGAGAAGCCGGACAAGAGGGGAAAGACCCTGATCAACTCCCAGATGGAGTTCTGCAGGGAAGCCCAGGAGATGGCGAAGGCGAAGAAGAAGGAGAAAAAGGCCGGATCCCGGGTGTTTATCCCTGCGGAGCCGGCGGAGGACGTGGAAGAATAAGGACATTGAGAAGAGAAGTGGTTTATCCGCCGCCCCTTTTTTGTGGGCGGCGGTTTTTTACCCATATATTTACTATTCCGAACAGATGGTGTATGATGGGGGATAGGCATCTGGAAATGCCCGGAAATACCGTTGCATCTGGGAGGTTATCATGGAAGAAAGGAAGAAAAAAGCGGTAGAAGCGGTGAGGGAGGCCGTAAGGAGAGAGACGGAGGGGAAGGGAGAGAATCTGGGGGAGGCGCTGGAGCTTCTCTGGGAGGCTCTTCGCCTTTTTCAGGGGGTGACCTTTGAGACGGCAAGGCGCCTGGAATACACCTATGCCATCCGGGGAAATGAGATGTTCGTCAGCCGCAAGGGGAAATCCATCACCCGATCCACGGTGGATCTGGCCTTTCAAAGGGCGGTGGAGCTGCAAAGGGAGCGTCTCCCCATCTCCGGCCCAAAGAAATTGGGCTGCTTCGGGGCCAGCTACCTGTATCCGGTGTTCCTGGTGATCGGAGTGGTCCTGTGAGGAATGGCCTGGCCCCCTGCCGCAGGGCAGCGGAAAAGAGGAAAAAGAAGAAGGCAAAGAAGGAAAAATGAGGAAAAACCCCATTGACATATAAATTTTCCTTCGATAAAATAGGGAACGAAGAAATCGACCGGGGAGATCCATGAAAAAGCTGGATGAAAGAACCGGTCAAAATCGCAGGAATGCGGTGGAAGAAATCGGATCGGTGAAAAAATGGCCGGTGGAAATGCGGTCCATGAAAAACGATCGACAAAAAAGGAGAAAGAAGGTGTATCGTGGAAACAACCACAACAAAAGAAAACAAGATGGGCACCTGGCCCATCGGAAGGCTGCTGGTCTCCATGTCCGTTCCCATGATGATATCCATGCTGGTCCAGGCCCTGTATAATGTGGTGGACAGTATGTTCGTGGCCCATCTGAATGAAAATGCGCTGACGGCCGTGTCCCTGGCCTTTCCCGTGCAGAATCTGATGATCGCCGTGGGCGCAGGTACCGGCGTGGGCGTCAACGCCCTGGTGTCCCGCTCCCTGGGGGCGAAGGACGGTGAGACGGCCAACTGGGCGGCCAACAACGGGATTCTTTTGATGGTATTCAGTTCTCTTGTCTTTGCGGTGCTCTCGGCCTTGTTTGGCCGCTTTTTCTTTGCCGTGCAGACGGAGGATCCCCAGATCCTGGCCTACGGCACGGCCTATGTGCGTATCATCGGGATCATGTCCTTCGGCCTGTTTATGCAGATGATCTTTGAGCGGCTTCTGCAGTCCACGGGAAAAACCATGTACTCCATGGTGACTCAGATGACGGGGGCCATCATCAACATCATCCTGGATCCCATCATGATCTTTGGGCTTTTTGGCTTTCCCCGCCTGGAGGTGGCGGGAGCGGCCCTGGCCACGGTGACAGGGCAGGTTGTGGCTGCGGCTGCGGCCATGATGCTGAATCTGACCAGGAACAAGGAGCTGACGGTCTCCCTGAGGAGGTACCGTCTGTCGGGAGAGATGGTCAGGGGGATCTACAGCGTGGGCGTTCCTTCCATCATCATGGCGTCCGTGGGCTCTGTGATGACCTTCGGGATGAACAAGATCCTGCTGGGCTTCACCTCCACGGCCACTGCGGTGTTCGGCGTGTATTTCAAGCTTCAGAGCTTTGTGTTCATGCCCGTGTTTGGCCTAAACAACGGGATGGTGCCCATTGTGGCCTACAATTACGGGGCAAGGAGGCCGGAGCGCATCATGAAGGCCATTCGTCTGAGCGTGGCCTACGGGGTGGTCATCATGCTTTTGGGATTTCTCATATTTCAGCTGATGCCCCGGCAGCTTCTGGGCATTTTTAACGCCTCGGAAACGATGATGGAGATCGGGGTTCCCGCCTTGCGCACCATCAGTCTGAGCTTCCTTCTGGCGGGCTTCTGCGTGGTGGCCTCTTCCGTCTACCAGGCTCTGGGCCATGGCTTTTTGAGTCTGTCGGTGTCGGTGCTGAGGCAGCTGGTGGTGCTGCTTCCGGCGGCCTTTTTCCTGTCAAGGGCAGGGGGGATCAACGCCACCTGGTGGGCTTTTCCCATTGCGGAGGTTTTCTCCGGGGTTATCTGCCTGATCTTTATACGGTACGTGTACCGGGAAAAGATCCGTCCCCTGAGAGAGGGATGAGTTTTTTTGCGGCGTCCCCTCCGGCGGGAGACCGCAGGCGCCTGGGGCAGGGTGATGCAGTTTTTTTGAATTTTGAATAAGAAAGCGTCCGATACGGTTTTTCGCCGTACCGGGCGCTTTTTTGTCCGTGGCCTTATGTGATGGGAGGTTCTCTTCTGTCCGGCTTTATCCCATGTGCACCGTCACCCGGTAAACCTTCTTCTCAGGATCGTAGGGGATAAGGTTGCCTTCTACGGGGACGCCGTCCACTTCCATGGAAGCCACGCCCTTCTCCACGCCCTGGGGATGGTGTACCTGGATGTGGTAGATGGCTCCCCGGTAGCGTCGGGTGATGGTAAAGTCTCCAAAATCTCCGGGGACGCAGGGATCGATGGTGAGCCCGTCAAAGGAGGGCTGCACGCCCAGGATGGCCTGGGAAAGATCCACGAAGGTCCAGGCCGCCGTGCCGGTGAGCCAGCTGTTTTTTGCCTCCCCGAAGCGGGGGGCGTCCTTTCCGGCGATCATCTGGGAATAAACGTAGGGCTCGGTGCGGTGGATCTCGCTGATCTCCTCCAGGTAGGAGGGGCAGGTCTTTTTGTAGACCTGGAAGGCCAGGCCGCCCCGTCCCAGCACGGTCTCCCCGATGGAGACCCAGGGATTGTTGTGGCAGAAGATACCGGCGTTTTCTTTGTAGCCCGGGGGATAGGAGGAGATCTCCCCAAGGTTCAGGTAGTATCTGGTGTAAGGGGGCTGGAGGATGGCGATGCCATACTTTGTCTCCAGGCGTTCATGGACAGAATCCAGGGCCTTCGCCGCCAATCCCTCCTCCTTGCCGATGCCGGCCATGACGCAGAAGCCCTGGGGCTCGATGAAGATCTGGCCCTCCTCACATTCCCGGGAGCCCACCTTTTTTGATTCTGCATCGTAGGCCCGCAGGAACCACTGGCCGTCCCAGCCATCCTTCAAGACGGCCCGGCACATGTCCTGGACGGCTTTGTTTGCCTTCTCCTCCATCTCGGTCTTTCCCAGCTGGCGGCAGATGTGGGCAAATTCCTTTCCGTATTTCACGAACATGCCGGCAATGAATACGGATTCCGCCACAGGTCCCTGGGATGGCCCTGTGGTCTGGAAGGACTCCCCGGGTTCGCTGGAGAAGCAGTTCAGGTTGAGGCAGTCGTTCCAGTCGGCCCGGCCGATGAGGGGCAGGCCGTGGGGCCCCAGGTGGGTGAGGGTGTAGGTGAAGGAACGGTTCAGGTGCTCAAACAGAGGTTGGGCCTTGGACTGGTCGCAGTCGAAGGCCACCGGCTCCTCCAGGATGGAGAAGTCGCCCGTCTCCTTCAGGTAGGCGGACACGGCGGCAATGAGCCAGAGGGGATCGTCGTTGAAGCCGCTGCCGATGTCCAGATTCCCCTTTTTGGTGAGGGGCTGATACTGGTGGTAAGCGCTGCCGTCCTCAAACTGGGTGGCGGCGATGTCCAGGATCCGCTCCCTGGCCCTTTCCGGCACAAGGTGGACGAAGCCCAAAAGATCCTGGCAGGAATCCCGGAAGCCCATGCCCCGGCCCGTCCCGGACTCGTAATAGGAGGCGGAGCGGGAAAGGTTGAAGGTGACCATGCACTGATACTGGTTCCAGATGTTTGCCATGCGGTTCACATGGGGATCCTGGCTCTCCACGCTGAAGCGGGAGAGGAGCTCCTCCCAGTAGGCGCCCAGATCCGAGAAGGCCTTCGTCACTCCCTGGGAGGTGCGGAAACGGGTTTGGAGCGCCAGGGCGGCGGTCTTTTTGATTACGCCGGGTGCAGCCCATTTGTCATTGGAGGGATTCTCACAGTAGCCTAAAAGAAAGATCAGCTCCTTTTCCTCCCCTGGCTCAAGGGTGAGGTCGATCTGATGGCTGGCAATGGGGTACCAGCCGCTGGCCATGGAATTGGTGCAGGCGCCTCTTTCCACGGCTTCTGGACGGTCGCTGCCGTTGCCGGCTCCCAGGAAATCGTCCCGGCTGGTGTCGAAGGCCGTCACCTCCTGATTCACCCAGAAGAAGGAATAGTGGTTCCGGCGTTCCCGGTACTCCGTTTTGTGGTAGATGGCGCTGTGTTCCACCTCCACCTCGCCGATGCTCAGGTTCCTCTGGAAGTTGGTCATGTCGTCCATGGCGTTCCAGAGGCAAAATTCCACGTAGGAAAACAGGGAGATCTGTTTCTTCTCCTGGGAAATGTTTTTCAGGGTGAGGCGGTTGACTTCACAGGGGGCGTCAACGGGAACGAAGGCGAGAAGGTCTGCCTGAAGGCCGTTTTTGACGCCGGTGAAGCGGCTGTAGCCCATGCCGTGGCGGCACTCATAGGAGTCCAGAGGCGTTTTGGAGGGCATGAAGCCGGGGTTCCAGATCAGGTCCTGATCCTTGATGTAGTAGTATTTGCCGTTGGAATCCGGCGGCAGGGCGTTGTAGCGGTACCTTGTGAGGCGCAAAAGCTTGGCGTCCTTATAGAAGCTGTAGCCGCCGCAGGTGTTGGACATCAGGCTGAAGAAATCCTGAGAACCAAGGTAGTTGATCCAGGGAAGGGGCGTCCTGGGGGTCGTGATCACGTATTCTTTATTTTTGTCGTCGAAATAACCGTATTTCATGGTTGGAGATCCTCCCTTTACCAAAATGATCGTGTGCATGGCCTTCCAAGGAGGAAGGGCTGCGTTCCTCATGGGATCAGGAAAAGAATTTAGGAAAATGCGAAAATGAATGCGAAAACGAATGAGTTTAGAAAATTTCGAAAAATATGAGAGAAGAACCTGGAATGTGTGAGGAATCCTTCTTTTACCAGGAATCATCCTTAAGTATAGAGGAAAATTGTAAAAAAAGCAAGAAATAGTTGCGAAAGTATCTCACGGTATTTTCGTAAAGGTTCGTTGAAAGTGTGGAAAAAGGGGACGTGGAAATTATGCGATTCGTAGAATAAGTGTAAAATGACGAAAAATGCAAAAACAGCACTTGATTTTTTATGCAAGAAGTAATATAGTGAAGATGCGAAAACGATTTAGAGAAAAAAGAAAATGAAAACAGGGAGTCCTCTCCGGCATCTTCGATACCGGGGAGGCCCGGGAAAGTATGAGGCGAGCCTATGGTTTCTATGAAGGAGATCGCGGAGCGCTGCAAGGTTTCCATAGCGACCGTCAGCAAAGCGCTGAACGGTTACCCTGACATCGGAGATGAGACGAGAAAGTACATACTGAAGACGGCGGACGAGATGGGGTATTTGCCCAACGCCCAGGCCAGGGCCCTGAAGACCAAGAGAAGCTACAATATTGGAGTGCTTTTCGTGGACGAGGGCAGGAGCGGACTGACCCATGATTATTTTAACCATGTGTTGGAGGGCTTCAAGACCATGGCGGAGGTGAAGGGGTACGACGTCACCTTTGCCAGCCGGAACATTTCGGGACAGAGGATGAGTTATTACGATCACTGCCGGTACCGGGGTGTGGACGGAGTGGTGATGGCCTGTGTGGATTTTTACGATGAGGAGGTACAGGAGCTGATCCGCTCGGACATTCCCGTGGTGACGGTGGATCACGTCTGTGACGGAAGGATCGCGGTGGTGTCCAACAACATCCAGGGCATGGAGGATCTGGTATCTTATGTATATCAGAGGGGCCATCGGAAGATCGCCTACGTCCACGGTGAGGATTCGGCCGTGACGAGGAACCGTCTGGGAAGCTTTTACCGGACGCTTCAGAGCCTGGGGGTCACCATACCGGACGAGTATGTTCGGACGGCCCCGTACCGGGATGCGGATCATGCGGCGGTGCAGACGTCGGAGCTTCTGCGGCTGAAGGATCCCCCCACCTGCATCCTGTATCCAGACGACGTGGCCGCCATCGGCGGTATCAACGAGATCCGGGAGAGAGGGCTTCGGGTTCCGGAGGATGTTTCCATTGCGGGGTACGACGGTGTGAACATTGCCAGGATCTTAGAGCCCAGGCTGACCACCATCTGTCAGGACACGGAGGCTATTGGAAGGATTGCGGCGGAGAAGCTGATCGAGCTGATCGAGCATCCCAAAACCACGCTGATCAAAAGCTACACGGTGGACGGAACCCTTTTTCAGGGTGCGTCCGTCAGGGACCTGAACCGTTAGGGTTCGGGGAAAGGGTTTGTACCAGAATTTCTATTACGGAAGGTAATAAGAAATAAATAAGGTGAAAAGTTTAAGGAGGTAAAAACATGAAGAAAAAAGTGCTGAGTATCTTATTGGCTGCATCCATGGCGGCTGGAATGAGCGTTTGCGCTGTTCCCGTATTTGCAGAGGAAGAGACCCCGGAGAACACCGTTACCGGTGACGCCGCAGCGGAGGATGCGTTCGTGGTGTGGGGATGGAACGACGATATCAAGAATATCCTGGACGGCCCCTTCAAGGAGGCTTATCCCGATGAGTATGAGCGCATCGTGTTCGTGAACACCGGCGGTTCCGACTATTATCAGAGTAAGCTGGATCCTGTTCTGGACGACACCACCAACGAGCTGTATCCGGATATGATGGGCCTTGAGGTGGACTATGTACAGAAGTATGTGAACAGCGACTGGGTACAGTCTGTGGAGGATCTGGGACTGAGCGCTGACGATTATGCCAATATGTACCAGTACAACGTGGATCTGGGAACCGACATGGACGGCAACGTGCGTGCGCTGTTCTGGCAGGCAACGCCGGGCTGCTTCCAGGTAAGGGCCGATCTGGCTGAGAAGTACCTGGGAACCACCGATCCCGCAGAGCTGGCTGAGAAATTCAAGGATCTGGACACCATCCTTGCCACCGCAGCTGAGGTAAACGAGGCTTCCGGCGGAAAGTGCAAGCTGTTCTCCGGCTACGACGAGATCAAGCGTATGCTGACAAACTCCAGAAGCGTTGGCTTCTATGATGAGAATGACGTGATCACCCTGGATGAGAACATCACCACCTACCTTGAGACTGCAAAGAAGCTGTATGACGACGAGCTGACCTTCAACACCGATCAGTGGAACGCTGACTGGTATGCAAACATGGACGGCGACGGAGAGGAGAGCAACGCAGCCATCGCTTACATGGGATGCCCATGGTTCACCTACTGGTGCCTGAGCGACACATGGAAGGACAACACCATCCTGGTTCCCACCGCCAACAAGTGCTACTGGGGGGGCACGGGCCTTGCAGCTACCACAGGATGCGCAGACACCGAGCTGGCAGCAAAGATCATGAAATTCATCACCTGCGACGTGGATGGAATGGTAGCCATCAACGCATTGAACTCTGACTTCGTGAACAACACCGAGGCCATCAGCAAGATCATCGAGAGCGGAGCATCTGCAGACGGCAACGGCTATCTGTACGCAGAGTCTGGACAGAACTTCATGGAGTTCTTCCTTCCATTGGCAGACGGACTGGACGCTTCTACCGTGACCGCAGAGGATCAGCAGATCCTGTCCCTTCTGGACACCCAGACGAAGGCCTATGCAACCGGCGAAAAGGATCTGGATACGGCCATCGAGGATCTGAAGGCATCCATCCATGATACCTTCTCCTACTTGAGCGTAGAGTGATCAAAGCTTTCGTGATCCCCGGAAAGGACGGGGAGCCGTAAAGGATGAAGGCCGAATAAAGAAAACCGTGTGCGCCCGGCGGGGGGCACAGAGGAAGAACGCAGCGCTGCTCCTTCTTCGGAGAAGGAGCAGCGTTTGCGGTTTCCGGGCAAAGGCCATGAAAGCGGATGGGAGGTATTTATGAAAAAAAAGAAAAAAATTGATTATGGAAGGTATGGATATTATTTTATAGCACCATTTTTTATCACATATTTTTTACTCCAGCTATGGCCGCTGATCAATACCTTTTATTACAGCACTCTTTCCTATTATAAGAGAAACGGAAGAGAGTTCGTGGAATTTGCCGGGATCCAGAACTTCCTGAATGTGCTGGGGATCACAGCGGGGGAGAGGGCGTATGTCCTGAGCTATCTGAAAAACACCCTGGTCATGTGGGGCTGCAACTTTATTCCCCAGATCCTGGTGTCTCTTCTCCTGGCCGTCTGGCTGACGGACACCAAGGTGAAGGTGAAGGGAACCGGGGCCGTGAAGGTCATTGTCTATCTTCCCAGTATCATCACGGCGGCTTCCGTGTCCGTGCTGTTCAAGGCGATGTTTTCGCAGTACGGGCCCATCACCCAGACACTTCGGAACTGGGGGCTGATCAGCAAGAACTTTGACTTTATGTCCAGCGTCTCAGGAAGCCGGGGGCTGATCTCCATGATCCTGTGGTGGATGTGGTTTGGAAACACCACCCTTCTTCTGATCTCGGGAGTTCTTGGCATCGACCCGGGACTTTTTGAGGCGGCGGACATCGACGGGGCTACCGGTTCCAAGAAATTCCGGTATATCACGCTGCCGCTGCTCAAGCCCATCATGCTGTATACGCTGGTGACCTCGGCCATCGGCGGTCTGCAGATGTACGACATCCCGGCCCTGTTCAACGTGCCGGAGACGGGCCTGATCGGTCTTCCAGACGACAAGACCACCACCATGGCCATGTACATCATGCGTCTGTACAACAGTGACGTGGGTAAGGCGGCCGCCGTATCCGTGGTGCTGTTCGCGGTGACGCTGATCGTCAGCCTCATTCTCTTTGTCTCCATGGGGGATAAGGAGGAGAAGCGGGTCAGAAAGGCGGCAAAAAAGAAAAAAGCTGGAAAGGCAGGTGAGAGAGTATGACAAGTGCACAGGAAAGCTATACCGGTGCGATCCGCCGGCAAAGAATTTTTCGGACCATCATCTGCGTCCTCTTCTGTGTCCTGGCGTTGGGCCCCTTCCTGCTTTTGGTGATGAACGCCACCAGAAGCTCGGAGGCCATCAAGTCCGGGATCTCCTTGATCCCCTCCACCCATTTTATGGAAAACTGGAAAAACCTGCTGATCAAGCAGAACGGTATGCAGATCACCCTTCAGAGGGCCGCTTTGAACTCTCTGATGATCACGGTGCCGGGGACGGCCCTTGCCGTGTATTTCTCTTCATTGACGGCCTACGGGATTTTTGTGTATGATTTCCGGCTGAAGAAGCTGGCCTGGGCCTTTATCATGGCCATCATGATGGTGCCCAGCCAGATTTCCATCATCGGTTTTTATCGATTCATGCTGGATCTGAAGCTGGTGGACACCTACGTGCCCCTGATCCTTCCGGCGATCGCCAGCCCGGCGGTGGTGTTCTTCATGAAGCAGTACATGGAGAGTACC
Source organism: Eubacteriales bacterium (assembly GCA_030533315.1). The sequence continues at coordinate 9,508 of JAUNJL010000030.1, read as the reverse complement.
TTGTCCATCGAGATGATCGAGGCGGCCAGGATCGACGGCTCCAGGGAGCTGCGCACCTTTAACTCCATCATCATGCCTATTATGAAGCCGGCGGTGGCCACACAGGCGATCTTCCAGTTTATCGCCCAGTGGAACAACCTGTTTACCCCCACCATCATCCTGACCACGGACTCCAAAAAGACGCTGCCCATGTTCGTGCAGCTTTTGAGCTCCAATCAGTTCCGCACGGATTACGGGGTGGTGTACGTGGGTCTGTTCGTGACCATCATCCCCCTTGTGGTGGTGTACTTTATCCTTTCCAAGTACATCGTGGCCGGAGTCGCATTGGGCGGCGTGAAGGGATGATATTTCTCCACAAAGAGAATGTTTTGTGTTATACTTACGCCAGAGGCCTTGAGGGCTGAAATATGAGAGGACGGGGCCCCGGGCTGGGCGCCCCGGGAGGAGGGACCGATGGATTATCAGGGCTTGCTGGTGTTTGTGATGGAGATGGTGGGTACCGTGGCTTTTGCCGCCTCCGGCGCCATGGTGGGGGCCGGAAGGGGCATGGACGTTTTTGGGATCTGTGTCCTTGGGGTGGTGACCGCCGTGGGAGGAGGTGTGATCCGGGATCTCATCCTGGGCGTGGTGCCGCCGGGGGTTTTTCAAAATCCGGTGTACGCCCTGGTGGCGGTGGTCACCTCCTGCGCCGTGTTTGGAGTGCTCTACCGGAAAAAGCGGGTTCCCGACGGCGGCGGAAAGGGTCTGTATGACCGGATCATGCTGGTGATGGACTCTGTGGGCCTGGGGATCTTCACGGTGGTGGGGGTCAACACGGGCATCCGCCAGGGCTACCTGGACAACACCTTCCTTCTGATCTTTGTGGGGACGGTGACGGGAGTGGGAGGGGGTATCCTGCGGGATATGATGGCCGGCGTGCCTCCCTATATTTTCGTCCGCCACGTCTACGCCTGCGCCTCCATCGCAGGGGCCGTGGTCTGTGTGTACGCCAGCCGCATCCTGGGGGGATCCGCCGCCATGCTGATCTCCTGCGGCGTGGTCCTTCTGATCCGTTATCTGGCCGCCCATTACCGGTGGAATCTTCCCAGGCTGCGGTGAAGGGCTTTTGGGGAGCCGGGCGTTTTGTCTTTGGACAGCCGAAAAGAGGAGTCTGTTTTGACGCAGGCTCCTCTTTTCTTTTGTTATATGGATATGAGTGAAAGCGGATCAATCTGCCGGGTGGGTGTCCTGGAGAGCCAGATAGCCCTCCTCGCCGGTACGGATCTTTACCACGTTTTCGATGTCGTAGATAAATACCTTGCCGTCGCCGATCTTTCCGGTGTGGAGCACCTTTTTGGCGGTCTCGATTACCTTTTCCACCGGTACCAGGCTGACCACGATTTCGATCTTGATCTTGGGAAGAAGGTTCATGTCCACCTCAACACCCCGGTAATAGGCGGCGGAGCCCTTCTGTACGCCGCAGCCCAGCACGTTGGTGATGGTGATGCCGGTGACTCCGATGTCGTTCATGGCCTGCATAAATTCCTCCAGCTTGTTTTGGCGGGTGACGATCACCACCTTGGTCAGCTTGTGCAGGCCTTCCCTTGGGATCTGCGAGACGCTCTCAGACGGCTCGGCAGAAGACGGGGAGGGAAGGGGTGAACGGGAGGTTCCCATGGGTGTGGGAACGGAGGAAAGGGTGTCCTGGATGGCGAAGCCGCCGTAGGCGCTGGCCAGTCCGTGCTCCTTCACGTCCAGACCCTGGATCTCCTCCTCGGGGGAAACCCGAAGTCCGATGGTGCGTTTCAGGATCTGGAAGGTGAGAACCATGGTGACCGTTACCCAAGCCACGGTGATGGCCACGCCTGCGGCCTGTACTCCCAGTCCTTCCATTCCGCCTCCCAGGAAAAGGCCCTTCCAGCCGGTGCCGGAGCCGTCGGAAAACAGTCCCACGGCGAGGGTTCCGAAGGCGCCGTTCAGGCCGTGTACGCCGACGGCCCCCACGGGATCGTCGATTTTCAAGGTTTTGTCAATAAATTCAATGCCAAATACCACCAGGAAGCCTGCCGCAATACCGATGATGGCCGCAGATGCGGGGGAGACGGTGTCGCAGCCTGCGGTGATGGCCACAAGGCCTGCCAGGGAACCGTTCAGGGACATGGAAACGTCCGGCTTTTTGTAGCGGATCCATGTGATGGACATGACGGCTACGGTGGCGACGGCGGCGGCCAGGTTGGTGGTGACGAAGATCTTGCTGGCGCTTGTGATGGCCTCGCCCTCCATGGAAACGGTGGAGCAGCCGTTGAAGCCGAACCAGCAGAACCAGAGAATGAACACGCCCAGGGCGCCGATGGTCAGGTTGTGGCCGGGGATGGCCTTGGATTTCCCGCTTTTGGAGTATTTTCCGATACGGGGACCCAGGATCTTGGCTCCGATGAGGGCGGCCACGCCTCCCACCATGTGCACGGCGCAGGAGCCTGCGAAATCGTGGAAGCCCATCTCGGAGATAAAGCCGCCGCCCCAGATCCAGTGGCCGGAGACGGGATATACCACAAGGCTGATGATCAGGCTGTAAATGCAGTAGGCGGAAAATCTGGTGCGCTCCGCCATGGCCCCGGAGACGATGGTGGCCGCGGTGGCGCAGAAGACGGTCTGAAAGATCAGAAAGGCAAAGAAGGGGACGCCGTCGGGACACATGGCGTTTCCATAATTGGCCTCAGAGGCAATGCCGCCCAGCTTTCCGAAGAAGCCGTTTCCGGAACCGAACATGATGCCGAAGCCGATGAGCCAAAAGGCCGGCGTGCCGATGCAGAAGTCCATCAGGTTCTTCATGATGATGTTGCCTGCGTTTTTTGCCCTTGTAAAGCCGGTCTCCACCATGGCGAAGCCCGCCTGCATGAAGAAGACCATTGCGGCGCCAAGGAGCACCCAGATCGTGTTTACTGCTGATAATTCCATAATAAATCTCTCCTCTCTTCCTCTATTTTTCATAAAAAATACGAAGGTGGAGATCTTTAGGGATCTTCGCCTTCGCATCTTTACGAATCATTTCGGGAAAGCGCCAAGGGGGCGGCGCTCTCATTGTAAAACAGGGGAAATCCTGGTATGCGTGATTTATGGATGAGGAAATTGATAATGAATCATGAAGTAAAAGCGACTACCCAGAGTCCAGGCTGGACAGTTACTGATAAGGATCATAAAAGATCTCCCCTGTGTTTACCATATGTGATTTTTTCCGGTCTCTCAGATGGAGAACAGCAGCTTGCCGTAGGTGGGATATGGAAGAAGCCCGTCCGGGAGGAGGGATTCCGCCTTATCTGCGGCCGTCCGAAGTCTGGCCATGTCGGCAAGGACAAGAGATTGGAAGGTCTTTGCGCCGGACAGGATGTCCTGGTCGCCAAGGGCCTTTGCGGTATCTGCCTTCAGGGTCTCCAGCCCCTGTATCATCTCGCTCTGAAGCTGGGTGAGGGTGGTGAGAAGACCTGCCTCCGGTTCCACGGAAATCCCGGGGACGACGGATTTTTTCAGGCTTGCGGTGTTTGCCACCTGCTCCATGTAGGCGGTGACGGAGGGCATCACGTCCTTCTGGATCATCTCTACCATGGTGCAGGATTCGATGTTGATGGTCTTTGTATAGTTTTCCAGCCAGATCTCGTAGCGGGAGTGGATCTCGCCCTCGGTAAAGATCTTGTGCTTGGTGAACAGGTCAATGTTTTTCCTGGCGATCCACTGGGGAAGGGCATCCGGGGTGGAGACCAGATTGAAGAGTCCCCGGTCTGCGGCTTCCTTGATCCACTGGTCGGTGTAGCCGTTTCCGTTGAAGATCACTCGTTTATGTTTTTTGATGGCTCTCTTGATCAAATCCCGTACTGCCTGCTCCATCGCTTCGGGGGCAACGCCCTCCAGCTCAGATGCAAACTGATCCAGGGCCTCAGCCACGGCGGTGTTCAGTACAATGTTGGGGTTGGCCACGGAGGCGGCGGAGCCCAGCATACGGAACTCGAACTTGTTTCCGGTAAATGCAAAGGGGGAGGTGCGGTTCCTGTCCGTGTTGTCCTTGATGAAGTGGGGCAGAACGATGGCCCCGATGTCCATCTGGACGTCACCGTGGGAGGTAAAGTAGGTGTCGTTTTCGATGGAGGCCAGCACCTCGGTCAGCTCATCTCCCAGGAAGATGGAGACGACGGCGGGGGGAGCCTCGTTGGCACCCAGGCGGTGGTCGTTTCCGGCGCTCGCCACGGAGATGCGGAGGAGATCCGCATATTCGTCAACGGCTTTGATCACGGCCATGAGGAACACCAGGAACTGGATGTTTTCGTTGGGCGTCCTGCCGGGATCCAGAAGGTTCACGCCGGCGTCGGTGCTCATGGACCAGTTGTTGTGCTTGCCGCTTCCGTTGATGCCCTCAAAGGGCTTTTCGTTTAAGAGACAAACCATGCCGTGCTTGTCGGCCACCTTTTTCATGACCTCCATGGTCAGCTGGTTGTGGTCAACGGCTACGTTGGTGGTATCGAATACGGGGGCCAGCTCATGCTGTGCAGGAGCGACCTCGTTGTGCTTGGTCTTTGCGGGGATGCCCAGCTTCCAAAGCTCCACGTCCAGGTCGTGCATGTAGGCGGAAACTCTTGGCTTCAGGGTGCCGAAGTAATGGTCCTCCATCTCCTGTCCCTTGGGTGCGGGAGCGCCGATGAGGGTGCGGCCGCAGTATACAAGGTCTTTTCTCTGCTTGTAAAGCTCCTTGTCCACCAGGAAGTATTCTTGCTCCGGACCCACGGTGGTGGAGACGTGCCTTACCTCGGTGTTTCCCAGGAGGCGGAGCATGTTCACGGCCGCCTTGTTCAGGGTGTCCATGGAGCGGAGGAGGGGGGTCTTTTTGTCAAGGGCCTCCCCGCTGTAGGAGCAGAACGCAGTGGGAATGTACAGGGTGCCGTCTTTGATGAATGCGGGAGAGGTGGGATCCCATGCGGTGTAGCCTCTTGCCTCGAAGGTGGCCCGAAGTCCGCCTGAGGGGAAGCTGGAGGCGTCCGGCTCACCTTTCACCAGTTCTTTTCCGGAGAAATCCATGATCACCTGCCCGTCTCCCGTGGGGGAGATGAAGCTGTCGTGCTTTTCTGCGGTAAAGTTGGTCATGGGCTGGAACCAGTGGGTGTAATGGGTAGCTCCGTTTTCGATGGCCCATTCCTTCATGGCTACCGCCACGGAGTTGGCAACGTCCAGCTCTAGGTGGGTGCCGTTTTCGATGGTTTTTTTCAAAGCCTTGTACATGTCTTTGGGTAATTTTCTGCGCATGATCTTGTCGTTGAATACGAGACTGCCGAAAATCTCAGGAATCGTCTGTGCCATATGGAAACTCTCCTTTCGCTTCTTTCACTCGTTCGGGTATGATCTTACATTTCTGATATTTTTATTCCGTCCCGGGATCCCGGGACCTCCGGTATCTTAGGGGGGCTTCGGTGTCTTGAAGCTCTGAAGCCCTGATGCCGAGGGAACGGGAGTGTTTTATGGGCGCCCTGGGGGGCGTGATAAAACGTGGGATGGAACAAGAAAGGCGCTTTGGCAGATCGAGGATCTCCAAAGCGCCTTTGCTTTATGCTTGTAGTATACACAAAAAAATTGAGATGTCAATGTTTTTTTGAAAAAAATTGATGTGAAAAATGGCAGGAGGGCGGGAGGGTGGTTTTGGGGGGGCTTATTGCTGGGGGAGGGTTGACAAATTTGTGGGTTTTATTATAATTTTTTGTGTGGGTGGGAGTCTGGGGTGGTTGTGAGCTTTGTTTGAATGGAGGATATCAGATGGCTGGATTGAGGGAAGAATGTGGCGTGTTTGGGATTTATGATCTGGATGGAAATGATGTGGCTCCATCCATTTATTATGGTCTTACGTCTTTGCAGCACAGGGGGCAGGAGGCTTGTGGGATGGCAGTGTCTGACACGGCGGGGCCTGTGGGGAATGTGAGGTTCCATAAGGATCTGGGGCTGGTGAGTGAGGTGCTGCGGGAGGAGGTTTTGCGGAGGATCTGTGGTGATATTGGTATCGGTCATGTCCGCTATTCCACCACGGGGGCGTCGGTGGCGGAGAATGCGCAGCCTCTTGTTCTTTCTTACATCAAGGGGAGTTTGGCGCTGGCCCACAATGGGAATCTGGTCAACACCCCGGAGCTGAGGTGGGAGCTGATCCAGAGTGGGGCCGTGTTCCACACGACCACCGATTCGGAGGTCATCGCCTTTTATATTGCCAGGGAGCGGGTGCACTCCTCCACCGTCGAGGAGGCCGTGCTGAAGACGGCCAGGAAGATCAAAGGGGCCTATGGGCTGGTGATCATGAGTCCCAGGAAGCTGATCGGGGTGAGGGATCCTTATGGCCTTCGGCCTCTCTGCCTGGGAAGGCGGGGGAACGCCTACGTGCTGGCCTCTGAGAGCTGCGCCCTCACCTCGGTGGGAGCGGAGTTTATCCGGGACATTGAGCCGGGGGAGATGGTGACCATCACCAAAAACGGGGTGAAGTCTGACAGGAGCCTTGCCATCGCCAGGGAGAAGCAGGCCCATTGTGTTTTTGAGTATATCTATTTTGCAAGGCTGGACAGCACCCTGGACGGGGTCAAGGTGTATGATGCCAGGATAAGGGGAGGAAAGTCCCTGGCCAAGTCTTATCCGGTGGAGGCGGATCTGGTCACCGGCGTTCCTGAGTCCGGCCTTCCGGCGGCGAAGGGGTATTCGGAGGAGTCGGGGATCCCCTTCGGGTTCGCCTTTTATAAAAATTCCTACATTGGCAGGACCTTCATCAAGCCTACCCAGAAGGAGAGGGAGTCCAGCGTCCATTTGAAGCTGAATGTGCTGGAATCTGTGGTGGCGGGGAAGCGGATCGTCCTGGTGGATGATTCCATCGTCAGGGGAACCACCATCGCAAATCTGATCACCATGCTGAAGGATGCCGGAGCGAAGGAGGTGCACGTGCGCATCAGCTCCCCGCCTTTTCTCCATCCCTGCTATTTTGGGACGGACGTTCCCAGTAACGATCAGCTGATCGCAGCCCAGCACAGCACCGGGGAGATCTGCCGTCTCATCGGGGCGGATTCCCTGGGTTACATGGAGATCGGCTACCTGAAAGGGATGGCCGGAAACCTTCCCATCTGCAAGGCCTGCTTCGATGGGAAATATCCCATGGAGATCCCTGAAAATAATGCACAAAATGATTTCCATATCCACAAAATATGAGACTGATTCCACAAAAATTTATTTTTTCGTACAGAATTTTAAGATCAATATTATGTGAAAATTCCATAATGAAATAATAAAAATAGAGTTTTTTATATATAAAATGCACAAAACAGGAGGGCAGAGGCGAAAAAAACGCCGTTAAAATGACGAAAATTTTCATATTGACAAATGGGAGATTATGAGACATAATATGAACTGTCAAGAGGACATAAGGTCTTCGGAAAACCGCCAGTCGGAAAGAGGAAGACCAAGAGATCGACAGCATGGAGCTCTTGATGGTGTCGAACACCTAGTTTCATAAAAAACAGATCATTCTGCAGGGTTGACCCACGTACGAGGCATCCTGGACCTGCAGGGTATCTGTTTTTTTTGTTGCCATTTTCTTTGTCAGGGAAGAAAATTTCGTTGTGTTTTACCGTGTTTTACCGGCGCCTGCGGATTGATGTCATTGGGCTGCAGATGTACTTGTTTGTCTGAAAGAGAGGTATTGTGTCGAAAAGTATTCCTTTACAGCTTGACGAAATTACCCTATAATTAAGGGTGAGGAGCACCTTGGCTGCAGAAGGATTTCCTTGGGGTGGGAGGGTGTTTTTGTGCAGTACGTTTTCGGGAGGTAATGCCATGGACAGACTGGCAGAGCTTACACCCGATAAAGAGGTACAAAGTACGAAAGAAAAATTCGACCGGGTCCGCCAGGAGGGGGAGAGGGAGATTCCTTATGGTCTGACGAACGACTACATGTTCCGGGCGGTCTTTCAGAAAAATCCCACGGCCCTGAAGGGGCTGATCGCGGCGGCCCTTGGAAGGAGCCCGGAGGAGATCACCTCCTGCGAGATCCAGAATCCCATCGTCCTGGGGGAGTCCATTGATGCGAAGACCTGCATCCTGGATATTCAGACCTGCATCAATGGCAGGGAAAAGATCAACGTGGAGATGCAGATGGGAAACCTGGGGAACTGGCCGAAGAGAGCCTTGTATTACACTTGCTCCATGTATACGGATTTGAAGGCGGGAAGCGATTATCACCATGTTTTGCCCTGCATACATATCGGCTTTGTCAGCCGGTCCCCCTTTCCTGACAATGAGCGGTTTTTCAGCCGCTATCTGCTTGCGGAGGAGGGCGGACACGTGTTTACGGAGGACTTTGCCCTGGTGATGATCAACCTGGGGCGAATCCCCGAGGGGTTGACCGGGGAAGGAGATTCACAGGAGCTTTGGCGTTGGGCGCGGCTTTTGTGTGCGAAGAGCTGGAAGGAGGCGGTTGATATGTCGGAACAGTCTGCAGGCATGAGGGAGGCCGTAGTCACCATGCACGAGATGTCCCAGGAGGAAACCATCCGTAACCAGTGCCTGGCGAGGATCCTTTATCAGGGAGATATGAATAGTGCTCGCCAGGATGGATATCAGGAAGGCCACCAGGAGGGATGTAAGGATGGAATGCGGAGGGTGAATAGACTGAACGCCCATCTGATCGCTGCCGGGCGTCTGGAGGATTTGGTGCGGGCCAGCGAGGACCTACAGTATCAGGAGGCACTTTTGGAGGAGCTTGGTCTGTGAAAGGGATAAAGGGAATCGGCATCCGGGGAAGGAGATTCACAGGAGCTTTGGCGTTGGGCGCGGCTTTTGTGTGCGAAGAGCTGGAAGGAGGCGGTTGATATGTCGGAACAGTCTGCAGGCATGAGGGAGGCCGTAGTCACCATGCACGAGATGTCCCAGGAGGAAACCATCCGTAACCAGTGCCTGGCGAGGATCCTTTATCAGGGAGATATGAATAGTGCTCGCCAGGATGGATATCAGGAAGGCCACCAGGAGGGATGTAAGGATGGAATGCGGAGGGTGAATAGACTGAACGCCCATCTGATCGCTGCCGGGCGTCTGGAGGATTTGGTGCGGGCCAGCGAGGACCTACAGTATCAGGAGGCGCTTTTGGAGGAGCTTGGTCTGTGAAAGGGATCTGGCGCCTTAGGCGGGAGTGGGATGCGAAATCGTGGATGGAGATCTGCGGTTTCGCATTTTGTTTGTGATCCTATTTTTGGAGGCTTGTGGCTGCTTGCGAAGGAGCCGTGAGACAATGTGATTTTATTGATCTGGAGCCTTAGAAGCGGCCGGGTTCTTGTCGGCGGGTTTCGACGTTTGTGACCGTTTGGGCTGGCTGGGAGGGATCCGCCTCCTTCGTGGGCTTCCATCCCTTCCTTTGCATTTATCTGCGTGCTGCCGGATACGGGCGCTTCATTATTGACAAAAAGGGAAAAATAGTATATCCTGACTTTTGCAGATGAAATAGGCAAAAAGTGGTCGCAAAGCCAGTATT
>JAUNJL010000029.1 GCA_030533315.1 Eubacteriales bacterium | reverse complement strand
GTCGGGAACAGCAGCACGTCCCGGATTGCTGCGGAGTCTGTCAGAAGCATACACATACGGTCGATACCGAAGCCGATGCCTCCTGTGGGGGGCATACCGAGCTCCAGTGCGTTCATGAAGTCTTCGTCTGTTGTATTTGCTTCTTCATCGCCCTGTGCAAGAAGCGCTTCCTGTGCTTGGAAGCGTTCTCTCTGGTCGATGGGGTCGTTCAGCTCGGAGTATGCGTTTGCCATCTCCCAGCCGTTCATAAAGAACTCAAAGCGCTCAACGTACTCCGGATTGTCCGGCTTCTTCTTTGTGAGAGGCGAGATCTCCACCGGGTGATCCATAACGAAGGTAGGCTGAATCAGGTGCTCCTCTACAAATTCCTCAAAGAAGAGATTCAGGATATCCCCCTTAAGGTGGCGCTCCTCGTACGCAATGCCGCGCTCCTTCGCAGCCGCTCTTGCTTCCTCCAATGTGTGAATCTCATTGAAATCCACGCCAGAATACTTCTTGACAGCGTTCACCATGGTGATGCGCTCAAAGGGCTTGCCCAGATCCATCTCCACGCCGTTGTAGGTGATGGTGGTCGTCCCCAGAACCTCCTGAGCCACGTAGCGGTACAGGTTTTCCGTCAGATCCATCATTCCATGATAATCGGTGAATGCCTGATAAAGCTCCATCAGGGTAAACTCCGGATTGTGACGGGTGTCCAGGCCCTCGTTGCGGAAAACACGCCCGATCTCATAAACTCTCTCCAGCCCGCCTACGATCAGTCTCTTTAAATACAGCTCCAGAGAAATTCGCAGCTTGAAGTCCTCGTCGAGAGCGTTGAAATGAGTCTCGAAGGGTCTCGCTGCAGCGCCGCCGGCATTTGCCACCAGCATGGGGGTCTCCACCTCCATAAAGCCCTGTCCGTCCAGATAACGGCGGATGGCGCTTAAAATCCTGGAACGCTTGATAAAGGTATCCTTCACCTCCGGATTCATGATCAGATCCACATACCTCTGACGATAACGAAGATCCGTATTCGTCAGCCCGTGAAATTTCTCCGGAAGCACCTGCAGGCTCTTGGACAGCAGCGTTACCTCAGAAGCATGGATGGAAATCTCCCCGGTCTTGGTCTTAAAAACCTCGCCTCTGATACCGATGACATCACCCACATCCAGCTTTTTGAAGTCCTTGTAGGGCTCCTCGCCTACGCCGTCCCTCGCCACATAGGACTGAAGCGTTCCCTGCAGATCCTGCACATGGCAAAAGGAAGCCTTGCCCATAACCCGCTTGGACATCATACGTCCTGCAATGGTAACGACCTGCCCCTCAAGCTCCTCAAAACGGTCTTTGACCTCCTGACTGTGATGTGTCACATCAAACTTAACGATCTTAAAAGGATCCTTTCCGTTTGCCTGCAGATCTGCCAGTTTTTCCCGGCGGACCTTCAGCAGCTGGTTTAAATCCTGCTCCTGCTTTTTTTGCTCTGCCACCTTTGTGCCTCCCTCATTCTTCTTTATACGTTCCTCTGGATCTCCAGAACCTTGTACTTCATGATACCGGCTGGCATCTCCACTTCCACCACGTCACCGGTATGCGCTCCCATCAGGGCCTTTCCCACCGGAGACTCATTGGAGATCTTGCCCTCCAGGCTGTTCGCCTCCGTGGAACCCACAATCTTCAGCTCGATATCCTCCTCGAACTCAAAGTCATGGACCTTTACCTTACATCCAACGCTGATCTTGTCCAGGTCCACCTCGTCCTCAACAACGACCTCCGCGTTTTTCAATATCTTCTCGATCTCCTCGATACGCGCTTCAATATCTCTCTGCTCGTCCTTCGCTGCATCATACTCTGCGTTCTCTGACAGGTCGCCCTGCTCCCTGGCTTCCTTGATCTTCTCCGCAACCTCTTTTCTCTTCACTACCTTCAGATCATGCAGCTCCTCCTCCAGCTTCTTAAGCCCTGCATAGGTCAGCAAGTTCTTCTTTTCTTCCATGTGGCCATACTCCCTTCCAAGTCCGGATACGATACATAATATCTCTTATTCTTATGTCTGATAAACTCTGAATATTACCGTTTTTCACCGCATTTTCCCTCTTAAACCGTAAAAAAGGGTACAAAAACTCTAGGATATTCACAATTTCACTATTATAGCGAAAAACGGATTTCTTGTCAAGCCACAATCTCCCAGGAAACCTCTTCTTCGGTTCCTTTTTCCCGGACAAAAAGTCTAACCCTCTCTTAAAATCTCATCCCCCAGCTTTCCCATCAGGATCTCCCCTACGGTAACCGCATCCTCCACCGTCAGGTAATGATCAGCGCTTTTATTTAAGAGCATTTTTCCAGAGGGAGGAAATTCCTCATCCTCAAACCAGATATTTACGGTTACGGGATAGTTGGGAAAAAAGGGAAAAACCGCCGTCAGATCCGCTCTTGTCTCCAACAGAGAGGCCCCCAGAGCCCTGCAGGCATCCTCCAGCTCCCTTGGCGTCCTTCCCCTTAGAAGCGCCGCCAGCTCCTGCTCCATCCTATGGTCAAACTTTGTTCCCCGCACCATGCCATCTTTTAGCTCCCCAAAAGAGATCAGCTGGGAGGAAAGGGGTACCCCGTCCCCCATATCCAGGTAATGCAGGAGGGTCAGCGTATGCCATTCCCCCAGCCTCGGAGAGGTTTCCCAGGAATGGATATCCACCCAGATCTCCTGCCCCAGACTGTTGATGCGCAGCTTTTCCCCGTCGAAGGAGGCTCCCACATTTTCTCCGATTTCCCTGCAATCCCTGTTTTCCAGCCGTTTCACCGCAGATATCCGCATCTCCTCAAAGGCTCTGTTCTCTTCCACCTTCCCCTTCCTTTCTCTCCGCCCCTCTTTCGTCATCCAGGATCTCCCCCACGGCTGTGAAATACCGGTCATCCCTTCTCCGGCTCTTCGGAGCGTCTCACTTTTTTATGCGTCCTTCCCGGCGTAAATCTCCACCAGACCGCACATCACCCTTGCGGCGTTCTCCATTCCCTCGGCCGTGCAGTGCTCGTGAACACCGTGGAAGCCGTAGCCGCCGGCGCCGATGTTGGGGCAGGGAAGCCCCTTATAGGAAAGCTGACATCCATCCGTTCCTCCCCGGATCGGCAGATACTTCGGCGTCATCCCCGCATTTCCGATCGCCTTTTCAATATTTTTCAGCAGGCTGGGATGCTGCTCCACGATCTCCTTCATATTTGAGTAGGAATTCTTAATCTCCACGGAAACGACTCCTTCGCCGTATTTCTCATTCAAAGAAGCCTCCAGAGCCTTTATGATCTGTTTCCTCCTGTCGATCCCCTCTCTCTCAAAATCCCGCAGGATCAAGCTGGCGCTGGCCTCCTCCACGTTTCCCTTCATATCCAGAAGATGGAAAAAGCCTTCTCTGTCCTCTGTCTGCTCCGGCACCTCCCCGGCAGGCAGAGCAGCCGCAAATTCTGTCAAGATCCTTGCGGCATTCACCATGATCCCTTTGGCAGAGCCAGGGTGGGCCTCCACACCTTTTACCCGCACCTTTGCGGAGACGGCGTGGAAGTTTTCACTTTCGATGGTGTCCTCCGCTCCCCCGTCCACAGTCACCGCATAATCGGCGCCAAAGGCCTCCAGGTCAAATTTCAGCACTCCGCCGCCGATCTCCTCGTCCGGTGTAAAAGCCACGCAGATCTTTCCGTGAGGTGCACTGCTTCCCATGACCATCTCGCACATCCGCATGATGGCGGCCACTCCCGCTTTGTCATCTGCCCCCAGGATGGTGGTGCCGTCCGTCACCACCAGAGTCCTCCCCACCAGGGACGAAAGCTCCGGATTTTGCTCCGTGCGAAGAACGACGCCATTTTCCAGGGTCACGTCCTTCCCGTCATAATTTCCAATGATGCGGGGCTTGATCCCCTTCCCATTCACCACGGTATCCATATGGGCAATAAACCCAAATGCCTTTCTGTCCTCATAGCCGGAGGTTGCCGGGATATGCGCATACACCGTGCAGAAATCGTCCACGTAAGCATCCCGGATCCCCATTTCCTTCAATTCCTCCACCAGGACCCTTGCCAGATCCCATTGAGCCTCACTGGACGGCGTCTGGCCATAATTTGCCTCCTCTGACTCCGTTTCGATCTTGACGTATTTCAAGAACCTTGTCAATGCATCCATGTCACTTCCTCCTTATATTCAGCCTTTGCCGTATCACTCTGGCCGCAGGGGCAGGTGCGCACGATATTGCCCCGGCCTTCCCCTGCTGCCCCGCGGCCTTTCTTCTTCCTGACGGGCGCTCCGCCCATCACCAGCCTTCTTTTATTTTCACCCGCAGATCCGAAAAATATCCTCCGTCAAAGCCTTTACGTCCTCCTCCCTTGTAGCCCAGCTGGTGCAGAAGCGTACCACCGCCTTGCCATCCTCCAGCCTCTGCCAAAGCTCAAAGGCATACTTCTCCTGGAACTTTTCCATCTGCTCCTGATCCAACACAGGAAACTGCTGGTTGGTATCTGAAAGAAATCCCATGGAAACACCGCAGCCCTCAAAGGCTTTCCGGATTTTTCCCGCAAGGCGGACGGCATTGGCGGAAATCCGGTAATACAATGTTTCCCGGAACGCATCCTCCCTTCCCTCCGGATACGCTCCTTCAAAAAGAGTCTCAAACTGGATTCCCAGAAGCCTTCCCTTCGCCAGCATTCCCCCATGCTGCTTTATATAATAACGAAAATCCTTTTTCAATTCAGGGTTTGTGATCACCACGGCTTCTCCGAAAAAGGCGCCTACCTTTGTCCCACCAATATAGAAAACATCGGTCAGCTCTGCCAGATCCTTCAGGGTGACCTGGGGCATGGCCGCCAGCCCATAGCCGCAGCGGGCGCCGTCCACAAAGAGCTTCAGCCCATATTCCCGGCAGACCTGACTGATCTGAACCAGCTCCTCCCTCGTGTAAAGAGTGCCGCACTCCGTCGGCCAGGAGAGATATACCATCCCCGGCTGTACCATGTGCTCATGGCTCTTATCCGTGATATGAGTCTCCCATGCCTCCCTCACCTGCTCCGCCGTGATCTTCCCCTGAGGACTTTTCAGCGTCAGGGCCTTATAGCCACATGACTCCAGCGCCCCGGTCTCATGAACGTTGATGTGTCCGCTTTCTGCACACAAAACCCCCTGATAGGGCTTCAAACATGCGGCGATCACCGTGACGTTTGCCTGGGTTCCTCCCACCAGAAACTCCACACAGGCATCCGGTGAGCAGCATGCCCTTCGGATCAGCTCCCTCGCCCTGCCGCAATGGCTGTCCGTAGAATATCCCGGCGCCTGCTCCATGTTTGTCTCCATCAGCGCTTTTAAGATCTCAGGATGCGCTCCCTCACCATAATCACATTCAAATCGTATCATCTCTCAAACTCCTTGTACAAAATTTTATCTCTTACGCGGCCTGCCGCTGGTCTCTGCCTGCTGCCAACTCTATCTGTCATCCATACCTGCCGGCACGCCCAGTCTTAGAAAAAACCGGCGGCCCTCCGCCAATTTTTCAAGCTGCCCGCATCATTTCATTGCTTCCTGGATCTTTGCCTCACAGGACTTCATCGCCTCCAGCGTCCTGCTAAGAAGGGTGTCCAGATCCCAGCCCAAACGCTCCGCCCCCTTGGCAATGATCTCCCTTGAGCAGCCTGCGGCAAACCTTTTATCCTTGTATTTTTTCTTCAGGCTCTTCAGCTCCATATCCATAACGCTTTTCGAGGGCCGCATCAAGGAAGCAGACCAGATCAGCCCCGTCAGCTCATCTGCCGCAAACAAAACCTTTTCCATCTCATGCTTTGGCTCCAGATCACAGCAGATCCCATAGCCATGAGAGCAGATGGAATAGATCATCTCCTGGGAAACCCCGCCCTCCCTTAAAAGCTCCGGCGCCTTTTTGCAATGCTCCTCCGGGTACAATTCAAAATCAACATCATGGAGAAGGCCCACAATCCCCCAGTAGTCCTCCTCATCCCCGTACCCCAGTTCTCTGGCATACCACCTCATAACCCCCTCCACGGTCAGGCCATGCTGGATATGAAAGGCGTCCTGATTGTATTTTTTCAGCAATGCAAGCGCTTCGTCCCTCGTCAGTGTACTTTCCATTTGATTCCTCCTGATCCTTCATATAAGTATAACCGCTTCAATACCTGCGTTATCACGTATCGTTTTCCTTTCGTCCGGCTTATGCAGGCGGCTCTCAGATTCTCTGATTTCCTGATCCGCCAAGGCATACCACGCCCCGTTCCCGCACCTCCCCTGTGATGAAGGCTTTGACTGCTCCGCCGCAAACCCGGCTACCACTAAGGATAGCACAAATATGGATATAAAGAAACTACCTATTATGAAATTTGATCTGAAGCAGCCCTGTACGGCCATCCCCGGCTTCCTTTCACACAGAAACCGCCCGGCTCCCAAAAAGCATCCCCTGCTTCCCAGAAACCGGACGGTTCTTTTACAACTCTCTGATCCTCTTAGATCTGACCTTCATTTTCTGGATCGGCGCCCTCCCACAAACGATGTCCGAATAAATGAAATTCCCCTCTGACTGCCCAGATCTTCATATTTTTTGTCCTCAGCCGGATGCACCCTCTCTCCACAGGGGATTCCTTCTGATCCCAGCAGACCCGGTACCATTTCCCTTCCCGGGTGATCCTGCACCGGCTTTTTTCAAAGCCTTCAAAGGGTTCCTCGGTCCAGACCGGATGAATGGAAGCCTCTATGAAGGAATCCTTTCCTTCCTCCAGCTCTTCCGCCAAAATATAGATCTCCGGCCTTTCAAACTCCATCGTATTTGTTGTGAGAACGCTGTCCTCCTCTTCTCTGACAGGAACATAGGCGGCAAACTTGTCTTTTTCCCAGACGGCGCGTCCCAGGGCACTCTCCCTGAAATTTGTATGCCGCCCGTTTCCGCCCATGTAGTAAACATACAGCCTCCCATCTTCTCCCAAAACAGGAGGAGACGCATAAATGCAGCTATTGTCAAATTCTCCGTCTGGATATCTGCCTTTTCCCCTGGGAAGGACCGGCTGTCCCATGGCCACGAAATCAAATTTCTCTCCGTCTGCCGACCATGTAAGCTGACAGTCCACACAGTCAAAATCATCTTCCCTGCGGTCTCCCTCATGGATCAGGGACGCCAGCCCAAGATAAACGCCCTCCTGGTACCACGCCGGCATGGAATAAATCTGATCCTCAAATCCCATCCCTCTAAGCGTTTCCTGAGGCATATCCCAGTTCAAAAAATCGTCACTCCGGCTGATGGTGGTGATGCGGATCCCATCCTTCCAGATCCGGGAAAGCAGCATGTAACAGCCCTCATCCTCATTCCAAAAGGGAAGGTTGTGGCTGTCCGCCGGCGGATTGTATTTTGGCCACGGGATCGGCTCCGTCCAATGTACCCCATCCGGTGAAAATCCAACGGCCATATGTGCCCCGCGGCCCGGTATATCCACCTTGGTAACCAGCTTATATCGTTTCTGCTGGTCCGTTTCATGCTGATCCAGCATCACTCCGGTGCCGTGTGCATAAAGGAGCAGCAGGTTGTTTTCTTTACTTCCTCTCCACTCCACCAGCCCAAGAGACGGCTTCTCCCAGTGTATCCCGTCCCGGCTTCTGGCGTAGGCCAGGGATGGGATCCTGTCTGTCCGGGGACGGTATGGACGGTGTAAGCGCTCGTCAAGGGTGCTTCCCTCCGTATCCTTGTCATCTGTAAAAAGGGTGTAATAACAATGATACAGCTTCTGTACCTCATCGTACAGAACGTTGGGATACCCATTGTCTATCCGGATTTCCCACGGCTTGTCCTGGCCAAAAAGAGGGTTGTTCCTTTGATCCTTCCGAGGGCCCGATACCAGCAGACGGACGTTTTCCATCCCCTGAGGGTTCAGAAGCCTTCGGTCAAACATATAATATTTTTTCAAATTTGCACCTTTTTCTTTCAGCAATATTTACGGATCGCCTCGTCTATCATTCCCGCACATTTTCTGATCTGTTCCATGTCCTCTGGAACGATCTCCGGAAGCGGCCTGCGCACACCGCCAATATCCAGGCCCTCACGGATCCTGAGGATCTCTTTCATTACAGCATACAGATTTCCCCGGCAGGCACACATTTCATAGATGATCTCATCCGCCGCATACTGAATCTCTGCCGCCTCCTTCATCCTTCCTTCTCTATGAAGCTCCATGATCCGGATGTACAGCTCCGGCATCACCCCATAGGTTCCGCCAATCCCTCCGTCTGCCCCCATGGCAAGCCCGGAAACCAGCTGTTCATCGGGACCGTTAAATACGATGAAGCCTTCTCCGCCTTCCGCCTTAAACATCTGGATGTCCTGCACCGGCATGGAGCTGTTCTTCACTGCCGCCACCCGCGGATTTTTCTTCATTTCCCTAAACAGGGGCATCGTAAGCGCCACGCCTGCAAGCTGTGGAATGTTATAGATCACAAAATCCGTGTTGGGGGCTGCGGATGAAATATCGTTCCAATATTCGGCAATGGCATACTCCGGGAGATGAAAATAAATGGGCGGGATCGCAGCGATGGCATCCACTCCCAGGCTCTCCCCGTGAGCGGCCAGCTCCTGGCTGTCCCTTGTATTATTACATGCAACATGAGCGATCACGGTCAATCTGCCCCTTGCGGCCTTCATAACGTGCTCCAGAACGATCTTCCTCTCTTCCACGCTCTGATAGATACATTCACCGGAAGACCCTCCCACGTAAACGCCCTTCACACCCTTTTTGATCAGATGCTCCGTCAGCGCCTCCACTCTCTCTGGGCTTATCCTTCCCTCTTCATCATAGCAGGCATAAAACGCTGGAATAATTCCCTGATATTTTGATATATCCCTCATATTTTTTATCCTCGATTCCTTCCGCATATTACAACAAAACCTTTGCAACGATCTTGTCCACCTGGGAGCTGTCATCCGTCTTTATTTTCACCTTGTGCGCATCCTCCGGAAAGAGGATCAGCACCTTTCCCGGCCTCATGTAAAATCGGTTTTGTACCTTACCCGTACAAAAGACAGAATCCGTCTCCTTATCCTCTCCCGTGATCTCCATATCCTCCAGATCACTGACCCCGATGTACTCCTCTCCAGACAACACCAGATGGATATCCGCATATGATCTGTGAGCCTCAAACTCTGCCTCCGATTCCTCTATGGCCGCATACGCAAAGCGGTTGACAAACACGCTGTCACCGTCAATCTCGCTGCGCCCCGGCAAAAGCTCCTCCAGGGAGCTCTCCCTCAGAAAACGGATGGCTGTATCCATATTTTTTCCTGTTCCGCAATAACGTGCAAGCCTTTCCAAGTCTGTGTATATCATGCTGTCCCACCTTTCTTGCCGTCATACAGATGACAGGCTGTCATATGTCCCTCTGCGCCAAAGCTGCGAAGAGCCGGATCCTCTGTCTTACAGATTTCCATGCAGTGCGGACATCTGTTGCGGAAGGCACAGCCGCTGGGCTTGTGGATCGGGCTGGGCACCTCCCCCTCCAGAATCTGGCGCTGCTTGTGCGCATGGATATCCGCCACCGGGATCGCTGAAAGCAGCGCCCTTGTATACGGGTGAAGGGGCTCCTCGTACAGAGCCCTGGAATCCGCCACCTCCACGATCTTTCCAAGATACATCACCATGATCCTGTCAGACATATACTGGACCACGGAAAGATCATGGGCGATAAACAGATACGTCAGGTTCATCTCCTTTTGGATATCCTTCATCAAATTCAGAACCTGCGCCTGAATGGACACGTCAAGGGCGGACACCGGCTCATCACAGATGAGAACCTCCGGCATCACCTCCAAAGCCCGGGCGATGCAAAGCCTCTGCCTTTGTCCGCCGGAAAACTCATGGGGATAACGCATCAGATACTCTGGCTGGATATTTACCATTTTGAGCACCTTCTCCATGATCTTCTCCCTTTCCTCCTGAGAGGAAACCCCGTGGGTCTTTAAGGGCTCTTCAAAGGAGGTATAGATCTTTTTCTGAGGGTTCAAGGCAGAATATGGATCCTGGAACACCATCTGTACCTTCTTGCGGAACTGAAACATCTCGTCCTTGTTAAACTTGGTGATATCCCGGTACTGCCCCCCGCTTCCAAACAAAACTTCTCCGCCTGTGGGCTTCTCCAGCATCATCACCGTTTTTCCGAAGGTGGATTTCCCGCAGCCGGACTCTCCTACGATACCAAGCGTCTCCCCACGGTAAACGTCGATGCTGACGTCGTCCACCGCCTTCACATGGCCTACCGTCTTTTTCATAAAACCTTTGGTGATGGGAAACCAGGTTTTCAGATTTTTAATTTTAAAGATTACCTCTTTCGACTGGGTACTCATGTTACTTCACCTCCGGATATGAATCGTATTTCAGGCAGCGCACCTTGTGTCCCGGGCTGATCTCAAACGCCGGGATCAAGCCTTTGCGGCACCTGTCCATACATTCCGAACACCTGTCCGCAAACTCACAGCCCTCCTTTAGATCCGCCGGGTTCGGCGTCACGCCTGGTATTGTCTCAAGCTTCTGACCGTCCCCCAGTCCCAGCACCGGAACACTCCTCAGAAGAGCCTTCGTATAGGGGTGACTTGTCCTGTCAAAGAGATCCTCCAGACTGCCAAATTCCACCACTCTTCCCATGTACATCACGCAGACCTCATCCGCCATCTCGGCCACAAGCCCCATGTTGTGGGTGATCAGGATGATGGATTTTCCCTCCTCCGTCTGCAGCCTTTTCAAAAGCTCCATGATCTGCGCCTGGATCGTCACATCCAAAGCCGTCGTGGGCTCATCACAGATGATCAGCTCAGGATTGCAGATCATGGCGATGGCGATCACAACTCTCTGCTTCATTCCGCCTGAGAACTGATGGGGATAGCAGTCGATCCTTTCTTCAGGGTCCGGGATACCCAGCTTGCGGAACATTTCCAGAACGAGCTTTCTCGCCTCCGCCTTCTTCATCCCCTTGTTATGCCTGAGCAGCCCCTCCGCCACCTGATCTCCCACCTTGTACACGGGATTGAGGCTGGACATGGGGTCCTGAAACACCATCGACAGATCCGGTCCCCGAAGCTCTCTCATCTCCGGTCCGTTGGCTTTTTCGATCTTGTCCAAACGGTATTCCTTTATCCCGCCATTTCGCAGCGCATTGTACTGAATGCAGTCCGCCTTCACGATGGCGTTTTTTCCGGTAAATCTCAAGATGGAGTTCATCGTCACACTTTTTCCGCAGCCAGATTCCCCCACAACCGCAAGTGTCTTTCCTCTTTTCACCTGAAACGAAACATTTTTTACGATTTTGATCTCTTTCCTGTCTGAGACAAAGGTCGTGTTCAGATTCTCCACATTTAAAATAATCTCTCTGTT
Source organism: Eubacteriales bacterium (assembly GCA_030533315.1). The sequence goes on along the minus strand of JAUNJL010000029.1, from coordinate 15,702 downwards.
ATCCATGGGTTCCTCCTTATTGCTGTTTTGCATCCAACACGTCCCGCAGACCATCACCTAGGAAATTGATCGCAAGAACAAACAGTGTGATGGCAAGTCCCGGAAATACCCAGATCCACCACTGGTTCGTAACAACGGATACGGATTTTGCCGCATTCAGGATGTTTCCCCAGGTGGGAGTGCTGTCCGCCACTCCAAGGCCGATGAAGGAAAGGGCGGCCTCCTGGAGGATAAAAAACGCCACGTTTGTCGTTGTGGAGACAATGATGGGACTCATAACGTTGGGAAGGATCTGTTTGAACATAATGTTGCTCCTTTTCATCCCAAAGGCCTCACACACCTTGACATACGTCTCTCCCTTGATGCTCATAAATTCGTTCCGCACCATACGGAAGGTCGTCATCCACCCGGTAAATACGAAAATAAACAGCAGATTGGAAAGGCCTCGTCTGTTTACGATCGCAACGATCATCATCACCAGCACAAGCTGGGGAAACGCCTGAAAAATCTCGGAAATACGGATCAGAATGGAATCCACCTTTCCGCCGAAGTATCCGGCAACCGCTCCAAGGACCGCTCCGATCACCGAGCTCATGACTGCGCAAAACACACCGATCACGATGGAATAGCATCCTCCGATCAGGACTCTGGCAAACAGATCCCGTCCCATGGTATCCGTTCCAAATATATGGGCGCCGCTGGGCGGCTTTTTCATGTCTGGAAGAGCCGGCGTTGCATAATCCACACCGACGGCCGCTCCGATTATGCAGGCTGCCGTAATCAGCAAAACAACGACCAGGCCAATACAGGCCAGCTTATTATTCATAAATTTCCGTATGTTTCTTTTCAATAAAGAAGAAGACGCACTTTTTTTCTGCTCTTTGATATTCACTGATGACTGACTCATTCTCTTACCCTCCTTCCTTATTCACCCAGCCGTACACGGGGATCCAGAAGCGCATTGAAAACATCCACCATGAACGAGCAGATCAGCATTGCAGCCGCAATGATCAACGTTGTGACAAGCACCACCGGATAATCTCCTGACACGATGGCGTTCGTCATGGTAAGACCGATCCCGGGATAGGAAAAAACGCTCTCGATCACCACAGAGCCGCCCACCAGCATTGGGATACGGAACACCAGAATCACCAGAACAGGCTTCATGGCATTGCGGAACCCATGCTTCATATATACCTGCCACTCCGGGATCCCCTTTGACCTGGCCGTTTTGATGTAGTCACTGTTCAGCACGTCCAGCATCGTATTCCTTGCATATCGCATCAGAACGGCCACCATGCCGATGGTCAGCGTCAGAACCGGCAGGAACAAATGGAAAAACGCATCGGCAAATGCGTTCGTCGCATCCGGGCTCACCCGGTTGCTGGCCGGAAACCATCCCAGCTTGATGGAGAAGATCTGGATCAGGACGATTCCTACCAGGAACTGGGGGACAGCCTGCCCAAGCACGGCCAGAACCCGCCCCACGTAATCGATGATGCCGTTCTGACGGACTGCTGAAATGATCCCGATTCCGATACCAAGGATCGCTGAAAAGACAAGAGAATAGCCTGCCAGCTCAAAAGTATAGGGAAGTCTGACTGCGATGATGGAGGCGATGGAGCTTCCCTCTTTCAGAGAATATCCAAGATCACCATGCAGGCAATTTCCCAGCCATCGAAAATACTGTACGATCAACGGATCGTTCAATCCCAGGGACTGTCTCAGAGCTTCTACATTTTCCTTGTTTGCCGACAGCATTTCCGGACTGACCATAAAGTTGATGGGGTCGATTCCAGTCAGCTGCAGACCAAAATATACGATGAAGCTGATCAACAACAGCATGGGAAGCATCATAAGAATTTTTTTTACAATATATTTAAACACAATATCACCTCATCCAGCTTTTTTCACCTGCCAGAAAGGCGCGGGGGCCAGAATGCAACTTCTGTCCCCCGTATGCCTCTCCTTACTCTGCAATTTCCCAGTTTTCAAAATCAAGGTCGCACATATACAACGGATTACAAAATTCCACACCCTCCGGAACCACGACATTGTCACTTGTAAATACGAAATTACCTACCGTGAACAGCGGAACCTTATAAACTGCTTCCTGTTCCTTTTCCTGAAGCTGTCCCAGAACGTCCTTCCTCTCATCGGCTTCCGTCGCTGAGAAGAGGTCTGCCACCAGCTCATCAAATTCTGTCGTTCCTCCGAAAATGTTTGCAAACAGTCCGTCCGTGCTCATGTACTCCGTATACCACTCGTCAATGGAGAAAGCGCTCTTTCCCTTAAATCCGATGTCATAATCTCTTGTCTTGAAAAGATCCGTCGTACCATCGTTGGAAAGAGTTGCCTCCACGGTCAGACCCGCCTGCTCCAGATAATAAACCACGGTGTTGATCAGGTCGATGGAGGTCTGATCATTGTTGTAATAGCAGATCTTCAAGGTACGTCCCATATCGTAGCCAGAGGCCTCCAGATCCGCCTTTGCCTTTTCTGCATCAAAGGTATACTCAAACCCGTTATATGCCTCGTTGTCATTAGGAACGCCGCTGTTGAGAACCTTCGCCGTCGGATACAGGGTTGCAAGCGTCGCACGGTCAATGGCTTCCATCAAAGCTTTTCTGACCTCCACATCCTGCATTGCCTCATTCTTGTTTCCGTCAACCCCCTCCATGTTGAAGATGAAATACTTGTAGAACAAAACGTCCACTTCATGCTCTGTGTAATTATCCATTCCCTCAAGGGCTTCCACAAGGTCTGCCGCATTTCCGAATACATAATCTGCGTTCCCTGCCTGTGCTGCCGTGATATAGTCAGATACAAAATAGCAGGTGACATCGGCGATCTTGGGAGCCTCTCCCTCATAGTTCTCGTTAAGCTTCAATGTGAAGTAGTTGCCCACGTTCAGCTCGTTCAGCGTGTACATGCCTGAACACACCGGATCGGTCCAGAACGCATCAGATTCCAGCGTCAGGGGATCTGCGTCCTCCAGGCAGTGCTTTGGCAGGATTGCGAACTGCGCCAGAACGTCCAGCATGGATGCATAGGGCGTAGACAGCGTCAGGGTGATGGTATTTCCGTCCGTCCCGATCTCGGAAATATTCTTAAACGCAGAGGTATAGATGGAGTTAATGGTCGCCGCCTTCAAAGCCGTCTCAATGGAGAACTGCACGTCCTCAACAGTCAGGTCTTCTCCGTCAGACCATTTGAGTCCGTCCTTCAGCGTGATCGTATAAGTCAGCTTATCCTCACTGATCTCATAGCTGTCTGCCAGATCCGGCTGCGGGTTTGTCAGATCGCTGTCTGCCAGGAACAGAGCGCGGAACATCAGGTTCGTGGCCATGATCCTGTTGTACCATGGCGTGGGGATCTTGTCATCCGAAGTGGATCCGTCCCCTGTGGTAACGGAAAGCTTCAAAGTTCCGGACGCTCCCGCATCAGCCGCATACACGGACAGACTCCCTGCTGTCATAGAGGCTGCCATTGCTGCTGCAATAACCAATGCTGCAATTCTTTTTTTCATGAAAGTTTCCTCCTTCAACCTTTGATGTGGATTTGTTATAGTGACAGAATACTAGATTTGAAATTTATTTTCAATATGATTAATAAATGAAAATTTTTTCTATTTTTTGTGGATTGTGTATAACTTCCGATCCCAATGTCTTTAAGAACCCATACCGGAAGCCGGCAGCCTGTCGCTTATGGTCATAGAAAGAAACACAAAATCGCACCGCAGAAAGTGGAACCTATTTGGCTTCTCCACTTTCTGCGGTGCTTGTTTATTCATTCATAAAATTAAGGAGATACGAAATTGCGGAAACTTCCTGATTTACAGAGAACAGCTGCCGTTTGCAGCGGTGCTCCTCTAAACCCTGTGCTGTTTCCATTGATCGGCAAATTCTGCCAGTCTTAGGTAGTCTTCGTAATGCTTCCTGTAAAAAGCATTTCTTTCCATGCAGGGTTCAAATACATAAATTTCCTTTGCCGCCATATGGCGGATCGCCTCGTCCACCGTTGCGTACACTCCGCTTCCCACTGCTGCATAGATCGCAGCTCCCAAAGCGCAGGTCTGCAGAGCGTCCACGATGGCCACCTTCTTGCCTAGAACATCCGCCATCATCTGCATCACGTACTCAGATTTCCTGGAAATCCCTCCCACGGCGATAACGTTGTGAATCTGGATCTCTTGATCCTCAAACCCATCCACGATCCGTTTCATCCCGCAGATTGCACCAAACACCAATGCCCGGTACAAATAGGGCGGCTCCATTCCCAGACGAAGGCCTCCTATAAAGGCTCTCTGAAAATCGTCTGTGTCTGGATAGCGGCGTCCATTGAACCAATCCAGAGATATGGGGAAGGGCTCGTCCGGCAGCTTCTCAGCTGCTTTCTGAAGATCTATCAGGATCTGTTCGTCCAAGGTGCGGTACTGCTCTTCATAAATCTCCGGATCCAGCTTTCCTTTGAAAGCGTCCAGAGGCCAGAGGAGGAGCTTTTTAAACCAGGCAAAAATATCTCCAAAGGCCGCCTGGCCGGTCTCCACCCCTACCATATCCGGCAGGATCGAATCCTCCGCCTGGCCGCAAAAATGTTTCATATTTTTGCCCTTCAGTCTTTCCGCCTTCTCTACGATCATGTCCACGGCCGATGTTCCCATCGTACAAATCATGGTATTTTCCCTGATCCCTGCTCCAACCGCTCCTGCATGGGCGTCAAAGGAGCTCCCAGAGACTGCCACCTCCGTGCTCAGCCCCAGGCGCTGTGCCCATTCCGGGCACAGCCTTCCTGCCATTGTCACCGCTGGCTGTGGATCCCGCCCATATCTTTCCCTCACTAAGACAAGATAAGGATCCAGCTTTTCAAAAACATGGGCGGCGGGCAGTCCGCCCCACTCACTGTGCCAATATGCCTTGTGTCCCGCTGCGCAGGCCCCATGAAAAATATGTTCCGGCCGCGTCTCTCCACAAAGCACTCCAACCATCCAGTCGCTGTGCTCCTCCCATGTGTAGGCCGCCTCCCGAATGCGCTCGTCTGCACGGACTGCATGTAAGATCTTCGCCCAATACCATTCTGCGCAGTAATTGCCCTGGTATTTTGTATAGTCGATCTCACTTCCATTCTTGAAAATCTCATTGATTTCCTCCGCCTCTGCAAAGGCAGAATGATCCTTCCACAGATGGAACATGGCATTTTCGTTTTCTTCAAACTCCTTCAGCAAGGAAAGGGGAGTTCCCTCTCTGTCTACGGGAACCGGCGTGGAGCCTGTGGTGTCCACCCCGATCCCCACAACATGGCTTTTCTCTTCCTGATCCAGGCACTGAAGAGCCTTTGTAACACACGACTCAATAGCTTCCAGATAATCCAACGGATGCTGCCGAAAAACTCCCAGCTCAGGATGTTGGTAAAGCCCTTTTTTCCATCTAGTATAGAAAGCCTCCCCACTTCCCACTGTTTCTCCGGTGGCTGCATCGACCACCACTGCCCGTGAGGAGTCGCTTCCAAAATCCACACCGATCACATATTTTTTACACATCATCCTCCACCCCGCCTTATCCTCTATTTACGGGAAATCGCCTTCTTCACTTTGGCAGCGATATTCTCCGCCGTCAAGCCATATTTCTCCAAAAGGAGCTTCGGAGCGGCTGAATGACCAAAAATGTCCTCAACTCCCACAAACTCCATAGGCACGTTCTCCGTCTGGACCACTACCTCTGAAACAGCAGCTCCCAAGCCGCCCACAATGTTGTGTTCCTCGGCGGTAACGATCGCACCTGTCTCCTTTGCCGCCTTGACGATCAGCTCTCTGTCGATCGGCTTGATCGTATGCATGTCGATCACCCGGGCACAAATGCCCTCGGCAGCCAAAAGCTTCTGAGCCTTCAAGGCCTCCTGCACCATCAAGCCGCAGGCAATGATCGTCGCATCCTTTCCGTCTATAAGCTGTATTCCTTTCCCTATCTCAAACTTATAGTCCTCAAAGGCATCCGTGACACACTCCACCGCCGGACGGCCTGTACGGAAATAGCAAGGCCCCTGGTGCTCCAGCATAGCTTTGGTCGCAAAACGTACCTCGTTTGAGTCGCAGGGCACGATCACTGTCATGCCGGGGATTGTACGCATCAGGCTGATATCCTCGATGCATTGGTGGGTAGCCCCATCCTCTCCCACAGTCAAGCCAGCATGGCTGCCGATCACCTTAACATTCAGGCCCGGATAAGCCACATTATTCCTTACCTGATCGTACACCCTTCCGGAGGCAAAGATCGCAAACGTGTGTACCAGCGCCGTGGCCCCGCAGGTGGCAAAGCCAGCGGCAATGTCCACCATGTTTGCCTCCGCAATACCGATGTTAAAAAATCTTTCCGGATACTCCTGGGCAAAATACAGCGTCATGGTACATTTCTTTAAGTCCGCATCAAACACATAAATTTTCTCATCGGCCCCAAATTCCTTCAGCGCCCTGCCGTATGCTTCTCTTGTTGAAATATTCTCTCCCATCTTTTATTCCTCCAGTTCTGCAATTCTAGCATCTAATTCCGCAAAGCAGCCAGCCCACTGATCTGCCTTGGGTTGTCCACCGTGGAAATTCACGTCGTTTTCAAACAGAGAAACACCCTTTCCCTTTACGGTATCAGCAACGATCATGGTAGGCTTGCCTTTCATGCTGGAAGCCAGCTTTACCGCATTTTCTATTTGTTCCACGTCATGCCCATCCACCTCCAGGACATTCCAGCCAAACGCCCGGAACTTATCCCCGATGGGGTAAGGAGACATGATTTCCTCCAAAGAACCATCCAACTGGAGCTTATTGTTGTCTACAAACGCAATCAGATTATCTGCCTTGTAAAAACCTGCGCACATAGCGGCTTCCCATACCTGCCCTTCCTGGATCTCTCCATCTCCTAGGATACAGAAGGCCCTGTTTCCCGTTCCGGCCGCCCTGCTGTACATGGCCATACCCAAAGCCACGGAAAGCCCCTGGCCTAAAGAGCCAGCCGACATATCCACTCCTGGAACATGGATTTCCACGTGTCCGGAAAGGTCGCTGTCAATCTTCCGGAAAGTAGACAGGTGCTCTACAGGGAAAAAGCCTCGCAAAGCCAAGGTGGCATACAATGCCGGCGAACAGTGCCCCTTAGACAGTACCAACCTGTCCCTATCCTCCTTTTTCGGATTTTTGGGATCAATATCCATGATGTCGAAATATAAGACAGACAAAATTTCTCCCAGAGAGAATGACCCTCCGATATGGCCCGAACCTGCTGTTTGAATCGTCTGCAGTGCAGTCCTTCTAATTCTAGCTGCCCATAAATTCAGTTCCTTTTTTTTGTTGCTGTCCATAATTGTCCCCCTTTGCAATACGCAATGTTCATTTATTTTGCAGCGTTCTGTTTCTTCTGTTTGATCATGTCCATATAAACTGCGGCAATAATGATGATTCCTTTCAGGACGTACTGCCAATAAGAGTTTACATGCATCAGGTTCAAACCGTTGGAGATCAATCCAATGATCAGAACACCGATCAACAGACCGCCCACAGAACCTGTCCCACCAAAGAAGGAGGTACCGCCCAGAACGGCTGCCGCAATGGCGTCCGTCTCGTATCCTTCTCCCGTGGATGGCTGCCCTGAAGACATACGGGCCGCAAGTACAACGCCGCAGAAGCCGGCCAGAGTACCGCTGATGGCCCAAACCAGGATTTTAATCTTGTTTACATTGATACCAGAAAATCGAGCAGACGTTTCGTTTCCTCCTACGGCATAGATGTGACGCCCCGTCTGTGTTTTGTTCAGGAAGAAATAATCCATGATCAAAAATATGGTCATGTATACCACCGGCAGAGGCACAGGACCAAGAGATCCCTGACCAATCTTTGCAAAGCTGTCTCTTCCGTATGCGGTTACAGGAGAACCATTGGCTATCAGGTAAGCAGCTCCCCGGCAGATAGACTGCATAGCCAGAGTCACTACGAAAGGATGGATCCCCGTATATGCCACGATGGCTCCATTAAGGACACCAACGATCAGGCCCAGCAGGATACCCATGGCAACGGCAGCCCATACAGGCATTCCCCACCACTCAAAAGCAGCTACCGTGATCACACCTGTAAACGCAGCCAGAGCACCGCCCGTAAGGTCGATTCCAGCCAAAATGATGGCCATCTGAACTCCGATCGCCAAGTAACAGTTTGTGGCACAGGTCCTCAGCAGATTCAGAAGGTTATTGGTGGTCAAAAAGTTGCTTCCAAAAACTGAAAATATCACGCAGAGAACCAACAATCCCAGTAATATACCCCAGTGCTGGCTAAAGTAACCTTTCACGGCCCTGCTAATACCGCTCTGTGACTTGCTCTTATTCATCCTCCGATACCCCCATTGCATATTTTAATATCTTTTCCTGGTCGTTTTCCTCATGGCCAAGCTCTCCCGTGATCCTGCCTTCCTTCATCACAATGATGCGGTCGCTCATATTCATTACCTCAGGCATTTCTGAGGAGATCAGGATCACTGCCAAACCAGCCTTTGCCAGATCGTTGATAATGGTATAAATCTCCGCTTTGGCGCCCACGTCAATACCTCTGGTGGGCTCATCCAAGATCAGGATCTTCGGGTCTGTAGCCAACCATTTAGCCAGCAGCACCTTTTGTTGGTTTCCTCCTGACAACGTGGAACAATGCACATCCGAGGAAGGTGTCTTGATCCTCAGGGAATTGATTCCATGCTCCACGATCTCTTCTTCCTTACGGCTGTCAACCCGTAAAAACTTAATAAAACGATCCAATATCGGAAGCGTGATGTTGAAGCTGATCGTATTATTCAGAAGCAGTCCCTCTGTCTTGCGGCTTTCTGGAACAAGGGCCACTCCCCTGCTCTGCATATACTGGGGACTTCGGCTTAACACCTTCTCATTCTCCAGGTATACTTCTCCAGAATCCATGGGATCCAAGCCCATAATAGCCTTCATAAGCTCCGAACGTCCAGCTCCTACCAAGCCGTAAAAGCCTAAAATCTCTCCGCTTCTCACCTGAAAGCTGCAATCGATGGCTCTTTTGCCTGCGTGAATGTTTTTCGCTTCCAGCATCACCTTTCCAGGTGTATTATATGTACGGGTATAATAATTTCCCAGATCCCGGCCAACCATCAGAGAAATAAGCTCACTCTCTGAACATTCCTCAGACCGGCGGCTTCCCATAAATTCGCCGTCGCGCATGATCGTCACCGCATCGCAAAGCTGAAAAACCTCCGCCATTTTATGGGTGATGAAAATAATTCCCATCCCCTGACGCTTCAGATCGCGCACCGTCTGGAACAGTACCTCCACTTCACTCTCCGATAAAGAGGACGTGGGCTCGTCCAATATCAGAATCTTCGCATCCAATGAAAAGGATTTTGCAATCTCCACCATTTGCTGCTGCCCCAGCGACAGCTTTCTCACATACTCATTGGGGTCAATGTTAAGGCCTACCCGCTCCAAAAACGGTCTGGCCTCCTCCGCCATCTTGTCTTTGCTGACCATCCCCAAGGCATTCTTCATCTCACGTCCCAGGAAAATATTCTCCGCAATGGTAAGATACGGCTCCAACGCCAGCTCCTGATGGATAAAGGCCACCCCCAATGCCTGAGACTCGTGGATAGAATGGATATTCACCTGTTTCCCTTCAATGTAGATCTCACCAGAATCTGCTGGAAACACACCGCCCAAAACATTCATCAAGGTAGATTTTCCAGCTCCATTCTCACCCATAAACCCCATAACTTCGCCTGCATGTACGGTAATCGAAGCATTGTTCAGTGCCCGAACGCCCGGAAATGTCTTTACAATATTCTCCATGCGCAGAAGTTCCTTTTGCATTTCGCCCCTCCTTTAAAAAGAAAAGCTGCCTAGGAACTACTTTCGTAAAACTCCGGCAGCTTTTCGATCATTTACTTAAATACCTTGCCCAGATAAGGCCTTATCATTACTGCCAATCTGAGATATCAAACTCGGAAATATTCTCGCCTGTGATCAGCTCTACGTCGATTACCTGGTCATGCTCGATCTCTTCTCCGTTGATTACGGCTACAGCTGCGTCCACAGCATTGGAACCGATCACGGACGGCTGCTGTGCAGCGGAAGCCGTAGCAGATCCATCCTCTACATAGCCCATGAAGTCTGGGTTTCCGTCAACGCCATAGATAAGAACGTCTGTTCTTCCAGCAGCATTGCAGGCCTGAACACATCCCAGAGCGCCCATATCGTTGATGCAGAAGAATGCTGCCAGATCCGTATCAGCAGTCAGAACATCCTCGGCTGCACTCAGGGTCTTAGCGGTGTCACCCTCTGTATCCGTGGTGGAAACGATCTCAAAGTAATCGCCTACCGTATCCTTGAAGCCCTGCTCACGCTGTACGCAGGCTGCACCAGAAGGCTGGTTCATGACAGCTACCTTGGAACCCTCGTCCAGCTTGCTCATCATGTCCTCTGCGCAAAGAACTCCTGCTTTGTAGTTATCGGAAGCGATAATAGCGGCAACCTTGTCGGATGCATCTACAGGTGTATCTACGTTGATCACAGGGATTCCTGCCGTCTCGCAGGCGGTAAGAGCCTCTGTTACGGCGGTGGTATCCATAGGTGCCAGGATGACTGCGTCAACATTCTGTGCGATCAGGTCGTTTACATAGTCGTTCATGGTTGCCTGGTCGCTGTTTGCGTCAACCGTCACCAGCTGGGAATCTGGATCCATGCCCAGAGCTTCCATCTCAGCGGTAATTCCACCCATCATTGCGCTCCAGAACGGGTTGTTCATGGTGGTCGGAACATATGCGATGGTGAGGTCCTCCACATTTGCAGAAGACTCAGCAAATGCTGTAGTTCCTAATGTTGCTGCCATTACGGCTGCCATGGTAAGTGCAAACATTCTTCTCTTCATTTTTTTGTTCTCCTTTTATTTATGAATGTTTTTTACTCTCTTTTAGCCACAGGGACGAATCTGCATCCTGCGCTCCTAGGCCTCGCAAAATGCGGGATCCTCCCCCATGACTATGCCGGAGTATTGCATACCTTATATAGATTTTGCCTCTCTGATAGGTGTAAAAATATCCCCGCTCAGAAAACGCTCCATGATATAGTAGTACCCTCCCAAAAGAAAGGAATCACTGCTGAGTCTGGAATAGCGGATCACCGTGCACTCCTCCACGTACGGAGGCACACACTCCCTCACCGACTCTCTGACCTTGCGCAGAAAATGCTCCGTGTCCGGATAATCCGGTCCGATGACGATACAGTCCGGATTCACCGTGTAGATAATGTTAGCGATTCCATATCCCAGCATCCAGGCCATCTTTTCCACCGCCCAGATTGCCAGGGGATCTCCCTTCCTATATTCCTCCAATATTTCCTGGTATGTACTGTTATCCCGAAGATGACTTTGAGGAAACTCCATAAGGCGCTCCTCCACATACCTCATTAAACTCTCAATCCCAGCACAGTATTCAAAGGTTCCTGCCCTTTCATGTCCCCGCCGATTCCCATTGTAATTAATACCCGTGTATCCAACCTCTCCAGCCAACCCCAAATGTCCGTTCATGATCGCACCATTTACCACAAATCCAACCCCAATTCCAAATCCTCTGGAACGGACAACGGCTAAACTGGCCCTTTCAATCCCCTGAATCTCGTCCGCACATCTCCACTCTGCATAAGCAGACAGCTTCGCATCATGCTTGACCAAAATTCTTTTTTTCAAAACCTCTTCCAATTCTTTGCGGATATTTACTTTACTCAAGGCCTCAAACTCGGAAACCACAAATATCTCTTCATTTTTTTCGGGACGATTGATGAACAATCCAGGAACTGCAAGCGAAATATCCAAAATACGGTTGACATTGTACTCCGCCGCAAGATCCGCCGCATCCTTTTTCATCTTTCTCAGGATCTCGCAGATATCCTCGTTTTTCCCGAAACAATGACAGATGTGCTTTTTCTGTACGCCGTCCAACGTAAACACGCTGAACTGGTAGTCCTTGCGCGTGATCCCTATGGACAAAACATACATATCATCCAGCTTCAGGCACAGCTTCTCTCCCCGACGGCCCGACGCTGCATCTCCATCAACACCCACAATATCCAGATCATAAAAATCATTGATAATGTTTGTGATCGTTGCTTTCTGCAAATTCAACACAGACGCCAGCCTAGACCTGGTCATACTACCCTTTTCGAGGAGTGCACGAAAAACCAACGCACGGTTGTTTCTCTGCATTTCGCTGCTATTCATTCCTCTTTTCACAATCTCCCCTTCTGTGTTCCTTTTGTAAATTCAATTAACTTAATCAAAGATTTTTATTCATGTAAAGCGCTCTTTTTCTTTACACACCACATTATAACTACCCCTTTTTCATAAGTCAATCATTTTTAAGTTAATTAATTATACAATATTTTCTTTTTATATTTGTTTAATATTCACAATTGCCACCTTCTTCCTTCCCTAGAAAAGAACCAAAAACATAGGGAGGGAGAGGGGGCAAATGTGAGACAGAATCGTAAGGCAGTCCCTGTATGTCAAAAGCATTTTTTATTTCCCCATCTACATTCATCTACATTTAATTAGGAAAGACTATCGGTCATAAAAGGCCCTGGATTCCTCATTAAGGCATCCAGGGCTTCCCGAAACATACAGACGACACAGCAAAAAAGGCATCCTCCACTCTCATGGAAAATGCCTTATCTTCAACAGGGCTACAAGGATTCGAACCTTGAAATGACGGAGTCAGAGTCCGCTGCCTTACCGTTTGGCTATAGCCCTTCATTCTGTTTGTCACATTGCTTATCGCTTGCGACGAATAGTATTATATAACAGGTTTCCCCATTAAGTCAACCCCTTTTTTTCTTTTTTTAGCTAAAAATTTCTCTCATAAACTTTTACATTCCATGGAAATATGCTATAATGTGGACACTTAACGGGGACAAGCCGGGTATGCGGGCTCCTCCCTTTTCAGGACACCGAGACAATTACAGACATTGAAGCAAATTTCAAAGGAGAATCAAAATGCGAGCCAACAATCTTACCCTGCTCACGGACCTTTACGAGCTGACCATGATGCAGGGATACTTTAAGAATCCTACCGACCAGACTGTCGTCTTTGACATGTTTTACCGGGACAATCCCTGCGGGGGTGCCTTTGCCATCTGCGCCGGACTGCAGCAGGTGATCGAATACATCGAGAACCTCCAGTTTTCCCCAGAGGACATCGGCTATCTCCGCAAGCTGAATCTTTTTGATGAGGATTTTCTGGAATATTTAAGCAGCTTTCGTTTCAGCGGCGATATCTACGCCATTCCCGAAGGAACCGTCATCTTTCCCAGAGAGCCCATGGTAAAGGTCATTGCGCCCATCATGGAGGCACAGCTTGTGGAGACGGCCATTTTGAACATCATCAACCACCAGAGCCTGATCGCCACGAAGGCCGCCCGGGCCTGCTATGCGGCAAAAGGCGACGGCATCATGGAATTTGGCCTCCGCCGGGCGCAGGGCCCGGATGCCGGGATCTTCGGCGCCAGGGCGGCCATGATCGGCGGCTGTATAGGCACCTCCTGCGTGCTCACCGGCAGCATGTTCGGCGTTCCCGTTTTGGGGACCCACGCCCATTCCTGGATCATGAGCTTTCCCGATGAGTACACGGCCTTCAAGACCTACGCAAGACTTTATCCCAACGCCTGCATCCTTCTGGTTGACACCTACGACGTCCTGAAATCCGGTGTTCCAAACGCCATCCGCGTGTTTGAGGAAATGCGGGAGGAGGGCATTCCCCTCACCCGGTATGGCATCCGCATTGACAGCGGAGATCTGGCTTACCTCTCCAAGGAAGCCTATAAGATGCTGGCTGCCGCCGGCTTTGACGATGCGACCATCTCCGCCTCCAGCGATCTTGATGAATACCTCATCGAAAGCCTGAAGGCCCAGGACGCAAAGATCAACTCCTGGGGCGTGGGAACCCGCCTCATCACAGCCAACGACAATCCTGCCTTCGGCGGAGTTTACAAGCTTGCCGCCGTGAAGGATCCTGGAAGCGATGTGTTCATCCCCAAGATCAAGCTTTCCGAAAACAGCGCCAAGGTCACCAATCCCGGCAACAAGACCGTGTACCGTATCTACAGCAAATCCACCGGCAAGATCAAGGCGGATCTCATCTGTCTTGCCGACGAGGTTCTGGACCCGGAAGAGACCATGATCATCTTCGATCCCGTGGATACCTGGAAAAAGACGAAGATCCTGGGAGGCACCTACGAGATCCGGGAGCTTCTCGTCCCCGTCTTCAAGGGAGGAAACGCCGTGTACACCTCCCCCTCCGTCATGGAGCTTCGGGAAATCTGCCAGAAGGAGCAGACGACTCTGTGGGATGAATCCCGCCGCTTTGTCAATCCTCAGAAGGTTTATGTAGACCTCTCCCGCAAGCTGTACAACACCAGATTGGAGCTGATCGAGGAGATGAGCCGCAAGGATCTGGATCTGTAAAAAACACAGCCCCTCCAAAAATGGAATAACCCCCTTCCCTGTATCATACACATGATAATACCAGGCCTTCGTCCTGGAAAGGGAAAGGGGGTTCTTTTTATGGATCATCAGCTTTACACACGTCTGATCAATGGGGATCATCCTCTGCCGGAAGGTTATATCCCGGAAAATCTCACAGATCTCGGCCTGCCCTTTGACGCTCCTCCCGGGGATCCCAAGCGCCTTTTGGAGCTTCAGACCGCCAAAGCCGCCTGGAACCTCATCCGCGCCAGCCAAAGGGAGGGACTAAGTCTCTATGGAGTCTCCGGCTACCGATCTTATGACCGCCAAAAAGAGCTTTTTCGGGGAAGCCCCTACGTGGCTCCTCCCGGCGCCAGCGAGCACCAGAGCGGCCTTGCCCTGGATCTTTCCTGTCCCGCCGTGCACCTGGAGCTCACGGAAGCCTTTGCCGCCACCCCGGAGGGGCTCTGGCTTGCGGCCAACGCTTCCCTCTTTGGTTTTATCCTTCGTTATCCCAAAAACAAGGAATCTGTTACCGGAGTCCCCTACGAGCCCTGGCACATCCGATACGTCACCTGCCCGCTGGCCGCCTTTCTCACCCTGACTGGACAGACCCTGGAGGAATATCACGGCCTTTTTGCTCCCCGTCCCGGTTCCTCCTAAGGCGCCCCTGTCCTGGAAAGCTACTGCTCCATCTGCCTTCCCAAAAAGCCTGCTGCCGTCTGAAGCAGCATTTTTTCCCCGTCGCCCATCACGTCCTTCTCCGTCTTTCCCATGAGTATAACGGAGCCGATGGCATCTCCGGCGGATATGATGGGCTGGATCACCTGGGAATAAAGCTCTCCCGTCTGATCGTCCACCACGGGGATCTTCTTCCTGTCGCTTCCATTTGCCAAAACACCCTCCCTGCCGGTGATGGCGTCCTCCAGCTCCTTGCTGATCTCTTTTCCCATATACTCCTTACTGCCCAGCCCCGATGCGGCCACCACCTGGTCATGATCCGTGATGCAGGAAACCATTCCCGTTGTCTGAGACAAGGCCTCCGCATACTCCTTCGCAAAAATACTCAGCTCCCCAATGGGCGAATATTTTTTTAAGATGATCTCACCCTCCCGGTCCGTAAAGATTTCCAGCGGTGTTCCCTCCTTGATCCGAAGGGTCCTTCGTATCTCCTTGGGGATCACCACGCGCCCCAGATCGTC